>JBJTNQ010000128.1:0-26819 GCA_046074105.1 Sphingobacteriaceae bacterium
TGTAATTCTTCTCTTAAACTCATGTTGATGTAGAAAGGCTTTCGGAGAAGTCAGGTAGAACTGAATCACTTATCTTTTCCGCCATCCGGCGGATAGAATGTAGCACCTTGTTAGCACAGGTTGCTAAGACATCGTTGGGTCTATTCCCTCCGTCTTTCTCTATAAGCAGTACAAAAATGCCATTTTAATTACTGCTTTGCAAATAGATGGGCAATAAAAACAGAATTTAATTGGGATAAAATGAAATAAAATGGATGGAATAAAATTTTATTTCGCGTTTAAACTTTAATTCAGGCGTTTGTTTAATTGCTCTTCTACTTTTTTGAATAGCTGAACGGGTTTCATGCTTCGCCAGTTCAGGTTATCTAAGGCACCACCGAAATTGATATAATAATCGATGTTATTGCGTTTAAATTCTGAAATAACGTGTTCGCGGAAGTTTACTCCGGCAATCCAGCCTTCTTCTATATCCTGGAACCATTCTTCGTAATAACAATCGTCTGAAGAATGGAAATTGAGCACATTTTCGCCTAAGAGAATGAATTTATCAATGCCTTCATCTACCATGAGGTCTAGAATTTCGCGTTTAAAAAACATGATGTCGTTGTGAATGGCATCATTCCATTCGCCAATCAGTTCGATAATGGCGTAACCGCGGTCGTAATCGGCAAAAAGTACTTTAAGGTAAAGGGTGGGCGATCCGAAAAAATCCCATTGGGGATGGATAAGGTAATTATAGATCTGTTTATCGAACACAAATTCGCTGTATTGCGTTTCGTAGAACGGGGAACGCTCATCTTCTGCTGCGATATAATCATCACGCCAACGGTAAAAAGGTTCAATTTCGTGCATATGGCCCTCTTCTGCATCCCCCGCAAGGGGAAAAGATCTGTTTTATTTTTGATAATGATTGATGGCTTTACGCACGCTGCCGTATTTTTCTATGAGTGCCTGGGCCGTTTTTTCATCTACCTTAATTTCCTGCATGAGCATATTTACTGCCCGGCCTACCAATTTATGGTTGCTCAATTGCATATCGACCATTTTATTGCCTTTTACGCGGCCTAAACTGATCATTACGGCTGTACTGATCATGTTTAAAACTAATTTTTGAGCCGTTCCGGCTTTCATGCGGGTAGATCCGGTTACAAACTCTGGGCCTACCACTACTTCAATGGGGAATTGTGTTGCAGCAGCTACCGGGCTGCCTTCGTTGCAAACGATACAGCCTGTAATTAAGCCGGCTTTTTTTGCTTTTTCTAAACCGCCAATTACGTAGGGTGTGCGCCCTGAGGCGGCAATACCTACCAATACATCAGTGGAATTTATTTGATATTCCTGCAGGTCTTTCCAGGCTTGTTCGGCATCGTCTTCGGCAAATTCTACCGCTTTCCGGATAGCGCTATCGCCTCCGGCAATGATGCCGATTACCCTGTCAAAAGGCACTCCATAAGTTGGCGGGCATTCGGAGGCATCCACAATACCGAGTCGGCCGCTGGTACCGGCACCGATATAGAACAAACGTCCGCCGTTTTGCATTTGGCTTGCGATCTGCTTAACCAATGCTTCTATTTGTGGAATGGCTTTGGCTACCGCATGAGGAACGGTTTGGTCTTCCTGGTTTATACCCTGAAGAATTTCCCTAACCTCCATTTGTTCGAGATTCTGAAAATGTGAATCCTGTTCGGTGGTGTTTTTCATCCCCGAAATTTACCTATTTTATTTTTGCCTGAAAAAGATTTGGATTGGAACACCCTGAAAATCGAAGTGATCTCGCAGTTTGTTTTCGATAAAACGCTTGTAAGGTTCTTTAATGTATTGTGGCAAATTGCAGAAGAAGGCAAACATGGGCGAGGTGGCATTGATTTGCGTTACGTATTTTATTTTAATGTATTTGCCTTTGGTTGCCGGCGGCGGATAATGCTCAATAATGGGCAGCATAACATCGTTTAGTTTTGAGGTAGGAACCTTTTTTAACTTGTTTTCATATACATGAGATGCGGCTTCAATAGCTTTGAAAATACGTTGTTTCTCTACTACCGAGGTAAAAATGATAGGCACATCGGTAAAAGGAGATATTTTTTCGCGGATCATTTCTTCAAAAACTTTGGTGGTTTTATGATTTTTCTCAATCAAATCCCATTTGTTTACCAGAATGACAATCCCTTTTTTGTTTTTCTCGGCCAGGTGGAAAATATTAATGTCTTGCGATTCGATGCCTTCTTCTGCATCGATCATCAGAATAATTACATCGGCTTCTTCCAGGGCTTTGATGGTACGCATTACCGAATAAAACTCGATGTTCTCTTTAACCTTGGTTTTTTTGCGTAATCCGGCGGTATCTATGAGCATAAACTCATGGCCAAACTGATTGTAGTGGATATGGATAGAATCGCGGGTGGTGCCTGCAATAGGTGTTACAATATTGCGGTCTTTACCAATTAAGGCATTGATTAAAGATGATTTGCCGACATTTGGGCGGCCCACAATAGCATATTTAGGCAGGTTGTTTTCGGCTTCGGGTTCCTCTTCAAAATGCTTAATCACTTCGTCCAATAATTCGCCGGTTCCTGATCCGGTCATGGAAGAAATTAAATGAATATCACCTAAGCCAAAGCTGTAAAAAATGGCTGCATCGTTGCGCAAGTTATTGTTGTCTACTTTATTAGCGACTACAAAAACGGGTTTTTTGCTTCGGCGTAAAATATCGGCAATAGCATCATCCAGATCTGTTACGCCGGTGGTTACATCTACCATGAATAAAATTACGGTAGCTTCTTCAATGGCAATGTTTACCTGCTCATTAATGGCTACTTCGAATATATCTTCCGAACGGGCTACGTAGCCGCCGGTATCAATAACGGTAAAGTTTCTGCCCACCCATTCTGCCGCACCATAATGACGGTCGCGGGTTACGCCACTCATATCGTCTACAATGGCCTTACGGCTTTCGATTAAACGATTAAACAGGGTTGATTTTCCTACGTTCGGGCGTCCTACTATGGCGACTATATTACTCATTGCTATTTTAGATTTTTGGATTGACGATTTTGAATTTAGATTTTTTGACTCACAACTTGCAACTCAAAACTCACAACTACCTAGTTCTCGTACCCGAAGGTTTTCAAATAATTTTTTCGGTTTCGCCAGTCGGGAATTACTTTAACAAAGATCTCGAGAAATACTTTTCTTCCCAAAAATTCTTCGATATCCTGACGGGCATAGGTGCCTACTTTCTTAATCATTTCTCCGCCTTTTCCTATCAGGATGTTTTTTTGCGAATCGCGTTCTACAATTACTTCGGCACTAATGCGGGTCATTTTGCCATCTTCTTTAAAAGAAGTGATGATCACTTCGGTACTGTAAGGGATTTCTTTATCGTAAAGTTTAAAGATTTTTTCCCGCATCATTTCCGATACAAAGAAACGCTCTGTTCTGTCGGTTAGGGTATCTTTATCGTAATAGGCCGGATGTTCGGGCAGTTTATCTAAAATAAACTGCATAACGGCCGGAATGTTGTGCAAATGAAGGGCAGATATGGCAAAAACCACTTCGGGATTTAGCTTTTCCTGCCAGTAGGCAATTTTTGTTTTTACCGTTTCTTCGTCCGATTTATCAATTTTATTGATGATTACTGCAATAGGAGCCTGGGTTTTGCCCAAACGTTCTACCACATCGCTTTCATCATATTTTTCATTAATGTCTGTTACAAATAAAACCAGGTCGGCATCTACCAATGAACCATTTACCTGGCTCATCATGGTTTCCTGCAATCCGTAGTGCGGTTTAATTACACCTGGCGTGTCAGAAAAAATGATCTGATATTCCGGCTCATTCACTATTCCTAATATACGGTGACGTGTAGTTTGGGCCTTTGAGGTAACGATGGACATCTTCTCACCAACTAAAGCGTTCATGAGGGTCGACTTACCTGCATTGGGCTTTCCGATGAGGCTTACAAAACCGGCTTTATGCGACATGGAATTTTTTTTAAAAAAGATTTGGAGCACAAAGAAACGAAATATATCTTTGCAGTCCAATTTAAAAGCAGAGCAACATTAGTTTTCGGGCCTTTTAAGTTGTGAAGAGAGTGCGGGGTGGAGCAGTTGGTAGCTCGTCGGGCTCATAACCCGAAGGTCATCAGTTCGAGTCTGGTCCCCGCTACCAAAACAGTTTGGAGTATATAGTTTTGAGTTCGTTATTGAATTTAAACTCCAGGCTGAGAACTCAAAACTAAGTTTGGCCCGTTCGTCTAGGGGTTAGGACGCCAGGTTTTCATCCTGGAAACAGGGGTTCGATTCCCCTACGGGCTACTAAAAAACCTCATTTCTATTATCAGGAATGAGGTTTTTTTATTACCTTTTTCTGAATTACAACAGATTGAAAAATATAGCTGCCACTTTCCGAGCCAGGTTTGCCCAAGAGCCTATTATTGTCCGTTCGCC
The DNA here is from genome assembly GCA_046074105.1 of Sphingobacteriaceae bacterium. GTDB lineage: Bacteria > Bacteroidota > Bacteroidia > Sphingobacteriales > Sphingobacteriaceae > JAIPAN01. The sequence continues at coordinate 4,446 of JBJTNQ010000128.1, forward strand.
AGGGCGGGTAAATATTATTGGCGAGCATACCGATTATAACGAGGGATTTGTGTTGCCTGCAGCCATAGATAAATTTATTTATGTAGCGGTTAGTAAACGTGATGATGCTCAAATTGAGCTCTATGCAGCTAATTTTAAGGAGAGTTTAAGCATCGCGGTAGCAAATATTAAACCTAGCGGGAAGTGGGATGCTTATGTGTTAGGAGTTGTAGATCAATTGCTAAACAGGGGCTACGTAATTGGCGGTTTTAATATGGTTTTGGATGGTGAAGTGCCCATTGGTGCAGGACTTTCCTCTTCGGCGGCTGTAGAATGTGCTGTAGTTTTTGCCCTAAATGAATTGTTTGTTTTAGGCCTGGATAAAATGGAAATGGTGCGCATTGCACAACAGGCCGAACATGCTTACTCTGGAGTGCTTTGTGGTATTATGGACATGTTTGCCAGTATGTTTGGCAAGCAGGATCAGGTAATTAAGCTCGATTGCCGATCTCTTGATTATGAATATAGACCATTGCTGCTTCAGGGTTATAAATTAGTGCTCTTTAATACCAATATAAAGCATGCGCTGGCCTCATCAGCCTATAATACCCGTCGTCAGGAGTGCGAACAAGGGGTGGCTTGGGTAAAGCAGGTTTTACCTGAGGTAAATTCCTTACGGGATGTAAGTGTAGCCATGCTAGATACTCATGTGGCACCTAAAAATGCCTTGGTTTACCAAAGATGCCGCTTTGTTGTGGATGAGATTAAACGGCTAGAGGCCGCTTGTAATGATTTAGCGAATGGCAACCTGACGGCATTAGGGCAGAAATTATTTGAAACTCACCAAGGTTTAAGTCAGTACTACGAAGTAAGCTGTAGGGAGTTGGATTTTTTGGTCGATGCGGTAAAAGGTAATCCGGCAGTGCTGGGTGCAAGAATGATGGGCGGGGGGTTTGGCGGCTGTACCTTAAATATAGTTAAAGAAGATGCCATTGATCAACTATCAGAAACGCTGGCCAAATCATATCAAGAAGCCACGCAATTAGAGCTGAGTACAATTATTGTAAATACAGCCAACGGTACAGCGCTCATCCATTAACATCAGTTTTAATTTACCGTAAACCGATATAAACCGGTGTCGGAGGTATTCCCCTTGGCATCACGACTAATTACTTTCCAATAATAACTACTGCCAACAGTTACGGCTACATCGGTAAGGCTCATGCTGGTATGGGCTGCTTTTAGCAGGGCTAGATTGTTGCTGGTACTCAGGTAAATATCGTAGTTTAGTAAGTCATTATCTGCATCTGCACCCTTCCATTGTAAAGTAATTTTGCCGGCATTAGCTGTTATGGTTTGATTCATTAATGGAGATAATATATCTGCAGGAAAAGGCGCATAGGATACTGTTCCTGGTCCGGAATTATAAAATTTCCAGGTATCGCTTTGAGCCGTTGCAGTAGTTTTAGTCGATTTAGAAACGACATACCAGGCATAGGGGGTATTTCTCTTTAAGGTAATTTCAGCACTATTAGCAGTAGAGGTTCTAATCGTAATTGTGTTATCTGTCAGATTTTTAATATTGATCTCATAGCTTTCTGCATTGGCGGCAGTTCCCCATAAAAACAGGATGGTGCTTTCTGTTTCCGACAGTACAGTGCCATTGGTACAAGCTTCGTTTTGTGCAGGTAATGACAGCTGTACCTGGGCAGGCGGACTTGCCGGTGCACTGCTTTTACTCTTTCCGCAGGAAACAAGTATCAGGCTGGTAGCTAAAATGAAATAAAATGCTTTCATCTTTTCAAAATTTTATAAATAGTTTCTGCGTTTTCTGTATTTAATTTCAAGAAATATACGCCACTTTTTAAGCTAGCCAGATGAAGCTGAATGTTACCGTTAATGCTGGTTTTCGCTTGGTTATATACTACTTGTCCGGTATTATCTACAATGCTTACCCAGGTATTGGCCGATTCATTATTACCCAGTGTAATGTTTAGATCATCCTCAAACGGATTGGGGAAAACCAATGCTTTATCGGAAACATAAATGGTTTTTTCAATGATACCCTGGCATGCTTTGTCGGTACTTATTTTAATATAGTTGCTTCCGTTTTTAAGTGGAAGTGCAATGCTTTCGGAGTTGGTTTTAAAGTTTTCACCATTCAGATCGATCTGATAACTATTACTGCCTTGCAGATTTAGGTTCACCGTATTGGTTACCAGGTTTATTTGTGTATACACCGACAGGTCTTTGGGTTCGCCCACCACCAGATCGTAGCATATTTTATAGCTACTATATCCTTCTACGCTTAGGCAAAGTTTATAAGTTCCGGCGGCTAGGTTTTTAATTGATAAGGAGTTTACAAAAGAATAATTGTTGGTAATGCCATTATACTCCAGGCTTGCCGTATAGTTTAGAGCATTAAGTGCAGTAATATTGATTTCGCCATTATCCTGAGTTTTACAGGTTTCTGATAGGGTAGAAACCGTAAAATTATTTGCCGGCAAGGGTAGGCTAATACCCACCAAAACACTTGGAGAAGTAACCAGGCAGGAGCCCGACAAAACTTTAACACCATAAGACCCCGCCTGCGTAGCCGTATAATTGGCTGCGGTAGCTCCGGGAATAGCCGTTCCGTTTAAATACCATTGATTGCCTGTACCGGCACTGGAACTTAAAATATTGCCGTTTACACTGATATTTGGTGTGTTTAATGACGAGGTGTTTACTGCCACCCGATCTAAGCTGCTGCAGCCTGGAGATTTAACGGCCAAATCGTAGAAATAGTAATAGAAACCCTTGTAATAATTGCTGTTAACCCCCGTGGGGTCTGTTGCAGTATTTCCGGTAATACTGAAAAAATCTCCAATTTTAAACGGATAACCTGTTACTCCGCCATTGTTTCTGTAAATAGTGGCTCCGCCTTCGTAACTAATAGATACGGTATAATTGCCGGCTTCGGGCAATAATAAATTTAAGGGATATACTTTCCCGGGAGGACAAACATCAAGTGTTACTCTGGATACTTCAGTTCCGACTCCGGTTTTGCTTACCACAAAAGTTATTCTGCCAGGAGAATTAATATAGAGCCTGGCACTTTCCAATATGACAGGTACCTGAGTGCTCATTAAGACCGATGGATTATTGCCGCCTAAATAGCCACCCGAACTAAAAACGGTATTGGTAGCTGGTCCGGCTTTACCACTAAAATCATTTACTCCTGCATATAAAGTATTGATACTGGCTGAAGTTGCATAATTGCCGGGAGTTGCCAAAGAACTGGAGGCAATGGGTAGGGCATCTGTTTTGTTAAGGTACCAGAATACATTGCCTTCTCCGGTATTGCTCAGATTATAAGCTCCGGAGTTTTCGCATAGAACAGCCGAAGCGCTGCTGAGTACTGCAGGAGTGTTAAACGTTAAACTGGCCGTTTTTTCATCGTTCGAATTATCCAAATCTATACTTAAGCCGGTATTAGCAATAATTTGGTAAGTGCTGCCAGGTTCGGCATTGAAAGTTCCATTCAATGTAAACACCACTTCATCTAAGCTTTTAATAGGGCAGAAAAAAGTTTCAGAAAGGGTAGCAACGGTGGTTGCCCCTTTTTTTACCACTACCGTTACCGGGATGTTGGTGATGGAGTTATTGCCATAATTCTTTATTTTAACGGTTACTTTCTGAGCCGTATTGTAGCAATTTCCGGTAATAGGAGCAATAATGGCGCCTATGCCCACATCATTACTTAATCTTAAAAACTTTACGCGGTAATCTATCGTTTCTCCTTTTGCATAGCTGCCGCATGAATTAATTGTCGAAATGGTATTGGTCTCGGTTAGTACTATTCTTAAAAGAGAATAACCATCTATACTTACTGTTTTAGGGATTAAAATATTCGAGTTACTTCCTCCTGCTGCACTGATAACGGAACTTGTAGCTACTTCCTCTCCTGTATCATTAAAATCGCCATCGGCATTAAAATCAATATAAACTTTAGCGGCTTTATTGAAATTGGTTCCGCAGGTACCGGCCTGTAAACTTAGCGGGTACGAACGGCCCGCTTCCAGTTCAATGGTTTCATCGGTTTTATCGGTATAGCTTGTGCAAACCCCGGTTGCGGCAGTATAGTTAATATTGTTCAGGCTAAATGAGGTGATCTTCGAATCTGCGGTATTGCTTGCACCTGAAGTACAATAAGCTGTTCCTCCAACCCCGCTAAGTAGCAGCGAAAATTTTTGTTTGGTTCCGCTTAAAGTTAAGCCTTTATGTGAAACGGTTAACGTATAGGTTCTTCCGGGAATTACATTATTAATAACAATCTGTTCTACATTATCTCTAACATTATCTCCTTTTGTTGCATTGCTGCCGGGGGCAGCAGGGTCTAATATCCAGGGTTGATAATTAGACCCTTCTCCACTTATTCTAATATCCAGGTCATTAATTAATTTGGAAGATGTTTCGTCTAATGTTTTAGCGGTGTTTACTTGTCCGGCGGGGTCGGTCCAGCAAATGGTGGCCATTAAATTGCCACTACCCGAAGCCACTAATGAATAAGTTTTTGAATTTCCTTGTAGCAGTTCGCTTTCTATTATTTGGGTTTGACTCCCATTATTTAGAATGCATTTTGCTGCTTTTTCCATATTCAAAAGCCCCCATCCATAAATATAATCAGGCCCTGGATTGCCGGCATCTTCGGCCGTATGAATGGCCAAACCCTTTAAGGTTGCCGAACGCATAAATACGCCGGTTTTTTCTTTATAGGCCTCTTGCAGTAAAATGAGCGATCCACTTACATTGGGGCTAGCCATAGAAGTTCCATTCTGAGATACATATGCAGCAGGTCCGGTGCTTGTGGTCGAAGTTACATCGTAACCCATACCCACTACATCGGGTTTTATCCGGCCGTCATCTGTGGGTCCGGTACTACTGAAATCGGTAATTCGGATATTATCAGCAATGTAAGGCCCATTAGGAAGGCCATAAATTGCTCCAACAGTTAATACATTTTTGGCATTGCCGGTTAACGAGATCAGGTCATAACCAGATTGATCGTTAATGTCTCCAGCCTGAAGTGTGTACTTTGTCCAGGTTCCTTGGGCATTCATTCTGTAATAGCTCTGCCCAATGCCGGGCCCACTAACGCCCCGGTCGTTCCCTGCCGATTTTACAGGTAAATAATATTCAGATAAATAGCAGATATCATCCCATTTTTTGGCATCGTTGTCGTAAAATCCGAATTTGTAATCCTCAGAAGCATCTGCAGCACCATACCACTCCCATCTGGCAGCACCTCCGCCGCTTGGCGAAGAATTATAATACCATCCGGCTATAAAGCCGTAAGAATGATTAGACACCAACATATTAGCGGCTTCAGCAGCCATTTCTGAATCGTCATTATTAAAATCGTAGCCTATTAACTGCGGAAGACCAAAGGCCATTCCCCTGGCTACCGGGTTTATACCAGATGCCATGATGGTGCCGGCTACGTGAGTGGAATGACTGCTAATGCTTGCAGTAGTATTCTTGTTTAGAATTCTTCCGCCCAAAAATTCCTGGTGACTGGCATATATACTGCCCCCATCCCACATACCTACACGGCCACTTAAATAGCTGGATGATCCGCTTAATGCTAAACCTAAGCCACCGTTGTTGTATAAACTGTTGGTACGGGTAGTTCCCGCTGCTGAAGTATTATTATAGGTGGTTAAATATAGTGGTTGGCCCGCATCATCCAGCCCTTGAAGGGAAATGATTCTGCCGTCTGCCAGTTCTTTAAAGGTAGTCCAGTTGTTTTTTTTAGCCCTTGAGTAAGCCGCCTTACGATCTGCTTCATCATCTCTTTTGTAAATCCTTGAAGATTTTTGCAAGGCCCGTTTATTTGCCTTTTCCGGATCTTGAGCGAGTAGGCTTTTTTCGCTGAAGCAAATCAGCAAACTTAATAACAGTACATGTTTAAAAAGCTTATTCATGTTAAGATGGCAGACAGTTAGATTGTTGTTTAGACTTATAGTTTAATTGTCTGAGTGTTATAACCCTTAAAATAAGAAAATTAATTGTTTAAACCTATGTTTATTGGTTAAGATAGGTTTAAATATCTTTTGGTAGACGGCGCCTAGTCAGCTTTTTTAAAGGCCTGCTAAAGTTTGTTCGGTAAGTGGCTTGCTGATAAAATGGTGTGTAAGCTCATTTTTTTGAACTTTCTTTCTATCTAAGGGATCTAAAGAAGAAGAGAGCACATATATCCTGATTTGCTGAATAGGCAAACCGGGAATTTCTTTGAGCCGTTCGAGAAAGGCGTACCCATCTATTTCGGGCATTCGCAGATCTAAGAAAACGATTAAGGGTAAGCCGATTTTTTTCTGGCTTAAGGTTTTGAAGTACTTTAGTGCAGATTCTGCAGATTCGAACGAAAGAATATGCTTTGCAAACAGGCAGCTTTCTAATATTTTTTGATGGATTACGTTATCGATGTAATTATCATCAATTAATATTACGGTATCGTACCTGAATTCTTTAGGCATTGTTAAAGATCAAAATATCTTATCTAAGATAAAATATTTAATCAAAAAGAAAGAATTCCTGCAATTTGTTTAAGTGAAATTTCTGCTTGTTTTGCCTGAAACAGTGCATCACTATAACGTGCATAGGCATTCAGGTAGTTTAATTGAGCTTCTCTGAACTCAACGGCGCTTAAACTTCCTAAACGAAATTTTTCTAAAGAGATCTCTAAATTCTGCTTGGCAATTTCCTGATTCTGTTTTTCTAGCCTAACCAATTCTAAGTTGGTTTTATAGGTTTGATAAGAGATACTTAGTTGAGCATTAACACGCTGCTGAGTTTGTTTGTATTGCAGCAATGAGTTATCTACCGCTAAAGCAGCATTTTTTTCATTTCTGGTTTGTAAAAAACCATTAAACAGGGGGATGCTTGCTGTAAGTCCATAGTTTACTCCCCTGCCGCTGGCTTCTCTGGCAAATCCTAAAGCCGAGCTGGAATTGGTAAAGTTGTAGCCTGTTGTAATGTTTACTCCGGGTAAACGGCTGGCCCTAATTTGTTTTTGATTGAGTCGGGCTATTTGTTGGTTAATACTGGCTTGCAGCAGTTCCGGGTTTTTACTTTCTGCATTATTCTGCAGTTGGCTAAAAGTTAGATCAGACTGGATGCTAATGGAATCGGCCAGGGTGAATTTGGTTTGAATATCTCTCGATAACAATTCATTAAACAGCGTTTGGGTGTTTTTATAGTTATCTAACTGGCGCAATAAATTAGTAGTATCGGTATTTAGGTCTACTTTGGCGGCCAAAACCTCTAATTTAGAGGCCTTTCCAATTTTAAAACGGCTCTCCGAGTTTTTTAAACGGATTTGAGAAATTTCGAGTGCCGTTTGTAAAGATCTAATTTGTTGATTTTGTCTGGCCAGATCAAAATAAGTAGTAATGATATCGGCAATGGTGTTTTCTACCGTCATTCTAAAGGTCAACTCGCCAGCCTGCTGTAATTTTTGCAATCGGCTATAATTGGCAAACATGGCAAAACCATCAAATATTTTCCAGTTAAGGCTTATGCCGTAATTGGTATTCATGTTTTTAGCATTGTCTTGCTGTTGTTGCGTTCCGTTGGCCAGCGTTTGCTTACTGTTTTGTATCGTATGATTATTAGATAAGTTACCATTAATAGCGGGTAAAATACCGGCATTGGCCAAACTCACATTATTCTTAGCAATTTGAATCTGATTGCTGCGTAATAAAATATCGTAGTTGTTCTTTAAAGCCAGGTCTATAGCTTCTTTAAGGCTTAGTTTTTCTTGTGCAGCAAGACTTAAAACACTCAGCAGACCCAAGGCTAAAGCCAGGGTATATTTCATCAATCGTTTAATCATGTGTTATTTTTTAGCTTCCGATGATTTTTTAAGCGGTTTTGACCACAACTGATAGATGGCCGGTATCACATAAAGAGTTAATAAGAGCGAAAATAGAGTTCCCCCAATAATAACTACTCCCATGCCCATTCTGCTTTTTGCCGATGCGCCAATGGCTAAAGCAATAGGCAGAGCGCCCAAGGCAATGGCTAAACTGGTCATTAGAATTGGACGTAAACGGCTTTCTGCAGCATTTCTAATCGCATCTCGTACCGATTGTCCACTTTCTTTTAACTGATTGGCAAATTCTACAATCAGGATTCCATTTTTGGTAACCAAGCCAATGAGCATAATGGTACCGATCTGGCTGAAAATATTCCAGGTTTGCCCAAACAGCCATAGCGAGAAAAACGCACCTGCAATGGCCATAGGTACAGTTAAAATAATTATCACTGGGTCTACAAAGCTTTCAAACTGGGCCGATAAGATCAGGTAAATCAGGAGGAGGGCCAATCCAAAGGCAAAAAGCGTGTTCGAAGAACTTTCTCTAAAATCTCTTGATTCGCCGCCCAGATCGGTGGTAAAACTATCATCCAATACCTTTTCGGCAATTCTATCCATGGCATCAATACCATCGCCTATACTTTTGCCCGGTGCTAAACCTGCAGAAAGTGTGGCCGAAACAAAACGGTTGTTATGGTATAATTGTGGCGGACTGCTTTGCTCTTCTACATTAACCAGGTTGTCTAACTGAACCAGCTCTCCCTTATTGTTACGCACAAAAATAGAGGTAAGGTCGGTAGGGTCGTTACGGTCTTTTAGGTCGTATTGGCCAATAACCGAATATTGTTTCCCATTCATGATGAAATAAGAGAAACGCTGTCCGCTAAGTGCAAATTGAAGCGTTTGCGCAATATCGAGTACAGAAACACCTAGGTTCTTTGCCTTTTCGCGGTCTATGGCAATATTGATCTCCGGTTTATTGAATTTCAGGTTGGCATCAGAAATCGTAAAAGTAGGGTCTTGGCTCATTTCCTCCATAAACAGGGGCAGCTTAGCTCTTAATTTTTCGAAATTAGGCGCCTGAATAATGTAATTGATAGGTAAACCGCCTCTTCGGCTAACCGAAATAGTGGGCTGCTGGTTCACAAAAACTTTAGCCTCGGCATAACCCTTGGTAATTTTAGTAAGCTTTTCAGCGATATCCATCTGCGATCTTTCCCGCTGATCGGGCTCAACAAGCCTGAGTCGCATAAATCCGGTATTGGTGGCACCCGTTCCGGCAAACCCCGGGGAGGTGATGGCAATGTTTACTTTTCTTTCGGCTACTGAATCTTCTACCATTTGCGACATCTTTTGCATAAAGTTGTCGGTGTATTCAAATGAGGCACCTTCTGGTGCTGAAATTTGCATGTTTACCGCACTTCTGTCATCTAGTGGAGCAGTTTCTTTTTGTAGCAGCACCCAGAACAGGGCAATCATGGTTATACATCCCGCCAGGATAGCAAATGAACGTTTAGGCTTTAATAAGAATTCCTCCAGCGATTGGCGGTAGCCCTGGGTCATGTTAACAAAATAGGGCTCGGTGCGCTCGTAGAACTTCGATTTTTTATGCGAACTTTTCATTAAAAAAGCATTCAGCATAGGCGTAAGCGTTAAGGATACAAAAGCCGATATCAATACGGCTGCACCTATTACCACACCAAATTCTCGGAAAAGCCGCCCCACAAAACCTTCGAGGAAAATTACCGGTAGGAAAACTGCTGCCAGGGTAATGGAGATAGAAATAACGGCGAAGAAAATTTCATTAGAACCTTTAATGGCGGCTTCAACCGGAGAGTAACCTTCTTCAATTTTTTTGAAAATATTTTCAGTTACCACGATACCGTCATCAACCACCAATCCGGTGGCTAATACAATGGCCAACAGGGTAAGCACGTTAATGGAAAATCCGAACAGGTACATGATGAAAAATGTAGCCACCAACGATATCGGAATATCAATTAAAGGACGGAATGCAATGCTCCAATCGCGGAAAAAGATATAAATGATAAGAATAACCAGTACCAACGATATGATGAGCGTTTCGGCCACTTCATTTACCGATCTTTGTATAAATAAAGTGGTATCTAAACCTACGCTCAGCTTAAAATCTTTAGGCAGGTCTTTCTTTAGCTGTTCAAAACGTTTGTAAAACTCTTTAGAAATATCGAGATAATTAGCCCCCGGCTGAGGAATGATACCCATCCCGATCATGGGTCTGCCCGCCTGACGGAACATGGTTTCGTCGTTTTCGGAGGCTAGCGTTGCGGTAGCTACATCGCGTAAGCGAATAATATTAATGCCGTCTTCTTTAACAATCAGGTTATTAAAATCGTCTTCGGTAGACAAATTACCCATGGTTTTTACAGAAAGTTCGGTGTTTTGTCCTGTAATTTTTCCGGAAGGCAGTTCTATGTTTTCGCGATCGAGTGCATTTTTCAGATCTAACGCAGTTAAACGAAAGGCGGCCATTCTTGCCGGATCTATGGCAATACGCATAGCCAGGCGTTTTTGTCCCCAAATTTGCACCGCACTTACGCCCGGAATGGTTTGAATACGTTGCGCAATTACGTTCTCGGCATAATCGCTTAGCTCTAACTGATTACGGGTACTGCTTTCGATGATCATACCCATGATGGATTCTGAGTTAGCATCGGCCTTAGCCACTACCGGAAGCCCGTCAATATCTTTAGGCAGCGAGCGTACCGCTTGCGATACTTTATCTCTTACATCGTTTGTTGCAGCTTCCAGATCTTTATTCAGGTTAAATTCTACTGTAATGTTGCTAGAGCCCTGGTTGCTGGAAGAGGAAATGTTACGAACCCCATCAATACTGTTAATGGCTTTTTCCAGGGGCTCGGTAATTTGCGATTCAATTACATCGGCACTGGCTCCGGGATAAGCAGTACGTACCGATACCACGGGCGGATCGATAGAAGGAAATTCTCTGACTCCCAAAAAATGAAAGCCGATAAGGCCAAACAAAACGAGGGTCAGGTTCATGACAATGGCCAGAACCGGACGTTTGATACTGGTACTTGATAAACTCATTGTCAGATTATTTTAATGTAACTTTTACCGGACTTTCTGGCTTTAGCGACATCATACCGCTGGTTAGTAGCGTATCGCCCACTTTTAACCCCGATAAAACCAACACGTTTTTATCTGTACGTCCGCCGGCTTCAATTAATACCGGTTTAGCTAATCCGGCTTCGGTAATGAACACCTGTTTCCCTTTTAATACCGGAATAATGGCTTGTGTAGGAATTAATATGGCATCGGGAATACGCTGCAGGGGTAACTCAATTTTAGTAAATAAACCCGGTAGCAGGTCTCCGCTCGGATTTTCGGCTATGGCCTTTAGTTGGAGGGCACGGGTAGTAGCTTCAATTGCGGGTTCAATAGCGTAAATTTTTGCGGTGTGAGTTTGTTTAGATCCGGCAACCGTAAAAGTAATGCTGGTATTTTTTTGCATTTGCGAGGCATACTTTTCCGGAACAGAAAAACTGATCTTTACCTGTCGGCTATTTACCAGGTTTGCAATTGCTTTAGCCGGGGTTAGGTACTCGCCGGTAGAAATAGATTTTAAACCAATTTTTCCACTAAATGGAGCCCTAAGCGCTGTTTTGGCCAGCTGGGCTCTAATTAATTCTGTTTGAGCCTTTAAAGATCGGAGTTCGGCAAAAGCTACATCGTATTCTTCCTGACTGATGGCCTCTTTTTGGAGCAATTGCTTGGCTCTAGATTCTGTTTCGGTAGCCAACTGCTGTTTACTCAGCGCCTGTTTAAGCTGTGCCTGTAATTCGGTATCGTTTATTTTTACCAGTAGCTGGCCTTTACTAACGTTGCTGCCCTCGGTAAAAAAGATACCTTTTACTAACCCAGATACTTCAGCATGAATTTCCACCTCATCGTTAGCTTCAATAGAACCACTTACCGAAAGGCTACTTTGAAATTCCTGAGTATTAATAATCAAGCCGCTTACTTTGGTTGGTGGCATGGGGCCATCTTTTTTGCTGCCGGGTTTATTGCCTTTTGCAGCACCCATGTCTTTGTTTTTGATGATCCGATAAACGATAGCGGAACCTAATAGTACTGCGATAAGAAGGTAGGTGGTATTTTTAACTTTCATATGGGTGCAAAATGTCGATAGTATGCATGTTTTTAACAGATTGCAAAAATAGACTTAATATCTAATAAGCGTTTAAGTGTATCTAATAAATTACAGCATTCAAATCGGTAAAATTTCAGGTTTTAGAATTTAAAACTATTTTTGTTTTAAACGCAACGAAATGAAAAACCTATTAAACATCAGGGCCTATTTAATACTACTTTTTACGGCCTGTTTAACTGCACCAACTATGGCACAAAGCCGAATATCTTTCGAGGTTTCTTTTACAGAACCACAAGCACATTATGCTGATGTACACATGCAAATTTCAGGTAATTTACATTCCTATGTAGAAGTAAAAATGCCGGTTTGGACTCCGGGCTCATACCTGGTTAGAGAGTTTGGGAAAAATGTAGAGGCATTTGCCGCATCAGATGCCGCCGGGGCACCATTAAAATTCCAAAAGATGGATAAAAACACCTGGCGAATTCAAACCGTTAAAAAGAGCAAGATCAACATTAATTACCGGGTTTATGCTTTCGAAATTTCTGTAAGAACCAGTTTTGTTGATGCATCCCATGCTTTTTTATCTCCTACTGGGATATTTATGTATCCGGTTGGTCACTTAAAAAATTCGAGCACAGTAACCATTGTTCCGCATGCCTCATGGTCTAAAGTATCTACCGGTCTGGAGCCGGTTGGCGGCAAGGCCTATACCTATTATGCTCCTAATTTCGATCTGCTTTACGATTCACCAATTGAAGTGGGCAATCAGGATATTTTTGAATTTGATGCCGCCGGCGTAAAACACGAAGTAGCCATGGTTGGCGGTGGCACCTACGATAAACAGCGATTAAAAGCCGATATGGCTAAAATTGTAACACAAGCCACCGAGGTTTTTGGCGAAAACCCCAACAACCGTTATGTGTTTATTGTACATCATTTCGCTAACGGCGGCGGAGGCTTGGAACATTTAAATTCTACTGTTTTAGGTGCATCGCGAAATGCTTACAGTACCGAAGCCGGTTATCAGGCCTTTTTAAGTCTGGTTGCACATGAGTATTTCCATTTATGGAATGTAAAAAGAATGCGCCCTATTGCACTAGGGCCCTTTAATTACGATGCAGAGAATTATACCACCAATTTGTGGATTGCCGAAGGCTTTACTGCTTACTACGATAATTTATTTGTAAGACGTGCCGGTTTTACCAGCCCGCAGCAATACCTTGATCTTTTGGCAGCAGGCATGAATACTGTAGCCAACCAGCCAGGCAGTTTGGTGCAATCGGCCAGCGAAGCCAGTTTCGATGCCTGGATTAAGCAGTATCGTCCAAACGAGAATTCGAAGAATTCAACCATCTCTTATTATGATAAAGGATCTGTAATTGCCATGCTAATGGACCTGAATATTTTACAGGCCACCCGGGCACAAAAGGGCTTAGACGATGTAATGAAAAACGTGTATGATTTATACTACAAAAAGTTAGGCCGTGGATATACCGATGCCGAATTTAAAGCCATGGTAGAGAAAGTTGCAGGGCAGTCGTACAATGATTTTTATAATGATTACGTTTACGGGGTAAAACGCCCGGATTATGCTACTTTCTTAGCTTATGCCGGTTACACTTTCGTGGATGAATACGCTCAGCGAAAAGAACCTTTTTTAGGTACCACCACGGTTACCAGAGATGGGAAAGTATTGGTTACCTCGGTGCTGAGAGACAGTCCGGCCTGGAAAGATGGTATTAATGTAAATGATGAAATACAAACCATTGATGGGCAAAAGGTAGATGCAGCACCTCGGGCTTTAGATCAGTTCATTGCCTCTAAAAAAATAGATACCCAAGTTCAGGTTGGTGTTATTAGAGATGGGATAGCGAAAACTCTTAATGTTACCTTAATTCGTAACCCTGCGGTTAAATACCGTATTGTTTCTGTAGACAATCCTACAGAAGAACAACTGGCTGTACGTAAAAAGTGGCTGAAACTTTAATTTTAGCATACTTCATAAAAAAAGCCCCGATGTTTTGTCGGGGCTTTTTTTATGATGGGTAATCTTTAGAAAGTAAAGCGGAGCGATAATCCTAAACCTTCGCCATTAAATGCGGTATTAGGACTGACTACAAAGGTTGGTTTCCAGTCTAAAGCTAAATTAATAGGCGCCTCTCTGAATTTATAATCTAAACCCAAAACGCCATCTATTCCTAATAGCACATCGCTTTCGTTGGTTGCTTTATCTTTTTGCGAACCTATGGTACCGCCAAAACCATAATACCAGCGTAAGCCATCGGCATTATTTATGGAGTTATGGATTTCATACAAACCGCTGAAGCGGAAATAGTCATAACTTTTATTAGATTGAAAGTTAAGGATAAAGTCGAGTGCTTGGTTTTTGCCAACAAAGGTTTTAAAAGTTAGGCCATTTGCGGTTCCAAAACGTCCCCCAAGGGCATTTTTGTATTGTGCAAAAGAGCTACTGTAGCTTAACCCAAGTACTAATGCGAATAATAGGAGTGATTTTTTCATAATAGTGATTTTGTTTTCTGGTTTTTTATCAAATATCATACCATAACGCTTTGCTTGTCTTTTTGTTTTCTCTGGGATTTGATTTTTTCTGTCTGAATCGGTTAAACCCGGTTGAAACAATTACCGGCCCTGTGCTGAAGGCCTGCAGGCGTATGCGTGTAAAACGGGACTGAAGAAAATAGATAGCGTCTGCCTGATGGTTTTCTGAAAATTGTGTACTTGGCTAAGTTGACGAATTTTCTTAAATTGCTTCATTAAAGCTTCACCAATTATTTTTCAATTTCATGCCTGTCCTTAGCCGAGTTCACGATTTACTGCCACATATTCAAAAAAACTTTAAAGGTGAGGTGTTGGTAGCCGGTAAGCGAAAAGATAAATGGCTGACCTACAGTGTTTCGGATTTTGTTGAGGCGGTAAACCAAACCAGCCGGGGCCTCATAGTTTCGGGTATTAAGAAAGGCGATAAGGTGGCTATAATGTCGACCAACCGCCCGGAATGGAATATTTGCGATTTCGCGATTATGCAAATTGGGGCCACTCAGGTGCCCATGTATCCCACGCTTTCTACACAAGATATTCGCTTTATTTTAAAAGATGCAGAAATTAAACTGGTTTTTGCCGGTAGCCTGGAATTGCATGAAAAGCTAGAGCAGATTAAAAAAGAAGAGGGTTTGGATGTGGCGGTCTTTTCGTTTGAAGAAGCCGAATCTGCTAATTGGTGGAGAACCATTACAGAGAAAGGTAAAGCTAATCCGGAATTGGATTTAAAGCCTTATAATGATGCCGTTGTTCCGGAAGATCTGGTGACTTTAATTTATACTTCGGGCACTACTGGCACGCCTAAAGGGGTAATGCTTACGCATGCTAATTTGGTAAGCAATTTAGTGGATACTTTTGATGCTTATCCGCATAATTTAACCAAGGTGATCAGCTTCTTGCCTTTGTCGCACATTTTTGAGCGCATGGTTTTTTATATGAATTGCTTTGCTTGCGTTAGTGTGTATTATGCCGAAAGTATGGATACGGTTATTGCCGATATTCAGGATATTAAACCGCATGGCTTTACGGCTGTACCGCGGGTGCTTGAGAAGATCTATGATCGTATTGTAGAGAAAGGATCGGCCTTAACCGGCATTAAGCGAAGGTTATTTTACTGGGCTTTAGACTTAGGTTTAAGGTATGAGCTGTATGGTAAAAACGGACTTTGGTACGAGTTTCAGCTGGCTATTGCCAGTAAACTGGTTTTTGTGAAATGGCGTGAGGCTTTGGGTGGCGAGATAAAAACATTAATGTCGGGCGGAGCGGCTCTTCAACCTCGTTTGGCCCGTGTGTTTTGGGCTGCCGGAATTCCGGTTTTGGAAGGTTATGGCTTAACAGAAACTTCGCCGGTAATTAGCCTAAACCGCTTGGACCGTAACCGGGCTATGTTCGGAACGGTGGGGCAGGCCATTAAAAATGTGGAGATTAAAATTGCCGATGACGGAGAAATTCTCTGTAAGGGGCCCAATATCATGAAGGGGTATTATAATCGACCCGATTTAACTGCCGAGGTGATTGATGCTGAAGGCTGGTTCCATACTGGCGATATTGGTGAAATTCTTGGCGAGGGTTTCCTGAAAATTACCGATCGTAAAAAAGAAATATTTAAAACGGCCGGAGGCAAATATGTAGCTCCGCAGTTAATTGAAAATAAATTCAAAGAATCGCCTTTAATAGAACAAGTAATGGTGGTGGGCGAAAACCGCAAGTTCCCTTCGGCGCTTGTGGTGCCTAATTTCCAGGCCCTGCAGGCTTGGTGTGAGAAAAAAGGGATCAAGTATAGTTCACCTGCCGAAATTATTCAGCAGCCGGATGTAATTGCAAAATACCGGGCCGAATTAGACCGATATAATGCTTCATTTGGTCGTTGGGAGCAAGCGAAGAAATTCCGTTTACTGCCCAAAGAGTGGAGCATTGAAGCTAGCGAACTAACACCCAAGTTGAGTTTGAAACGTAAGGTGATTTACGAAAAGAATTTGGACTTAATTGAGCAGATGTATGCCGATCTGGAGAACGGCAAACTATAGTTTACGCTAAAAGCTTTCGCTATCTGGCGGAATGCCATAATCATGCTTAGTTTCTTTTTTTTGGTTCCTTTTCTTAACCCAGGAACTTAGCTGTTCTATCCATGAACTTACGGTACTAAAATTGAGTCCCTCGGCAGCTTTTTGTGAAGCTAAAGCAACCAGGGCTTTCATAATTATACCCGAACGTTTAAAGAAAAACTTATTCATTAAATAGGGGAACCCAAGTTTGGCTACCAGGGTAAACCAGTCGGCCGAAGTTTCCTCATGATCGGTCTCGGCTCCGCCAAACCAACTGCCTATTTTTTTTACAAATTGAAAAGGCGCCCTAATCTGTTCAGCCATCTCATTAAAATCTTGTTGAATAAGGGCCTCATGTTCATCTACATCGGCCTGCAAACGAATAATCTCGGAGCGTAAATCGCCAATACTTTTAATCCTGTTATTTTCCATAATCCTGCTCGTTTTTTTCAGCAAAGAACTTTCTAACGGTATGGTCCATTAGTGGTTGTTCAATAGATTTTTTCCTGATTAGCTGAATAATTAAGGCCAAAAGAAGATAAATGCCCATTACACATAGAAAACCGCACCAATTACTGTTAAATAATTCGGATAGATAAAATGCAAGGGCTAAACTGCCAAATAGAAAAGCCATAACCAAACAAAGCAGTAAAATAATATTGGTTACCAAACCGGCATAGAATTCGGCTATTTTTTCGGCGGTTATTAATACGGCTAAACGAGTTCGGAGTTGTATATATTCCTTAATACGCTCAAATAAGCCTTCTTCTTTTGGTCTTTGTTCATTCATAAACATAAATTTTAAACGCCTGCCTGATTGCTGGCCTGATCAAGTTGGTCTTGTGCACTTTTCATCTTCGATTTTACGGCACCTGCAACTTTTTCGGTAGTTTCATGTAACTCATCTATGCCCTCAGATGCCAGGTCCTTAATGCTATCGCCCAGATCTTTTAAAGCATTGCTTAAGCGGCTGCGGGTTTCCGAACCTCTTTCTGGAGCAAACAAAATACCTACTGCTGCACCTACTGCCAAGCCTGACAGTAAGGCTACTGCTATTTTTGAATTATCACTCATGGTCTTTATTTTTTTAATAAATTGATGTATAAACTGTTAGTATTCATTCAACAATTTAAACCTGAAAGTGTTTGAATGGTACCGTCTTAAATTGGGGTGTTGGTTTCCTTTTGTTTGGCCAGTTCGCTCACCTTGCCATTTTCGTAAATTTTAAAAGTGAGAATAAAATAAGATAATAGCAGCGGTCCGAATACTAAGCCTAAAATACCGAAAATGGGGATACCGATCACTACGCCAATTACTGTAATAATAGGGTGGGTATTGGCCACTTTTTTGGCAATCATAAACCGGATTACATTATCGATATTGGTAATTAAAATTAAGCCCCAAAGCAACAGCCCCCAGCCTGCGCCAGCATGGCCATTTGATAATTGTATAAGTGCAGCCGGAATAAATACAAAAGGAGCACCTATTATGGGCAGGAAGGAAAGAAAAGTGGCTATCACGCCCCAAAATATAGCATCTGGAATACCGAAAATAACAAAACCCACCGATACTAAACTTCCCTGAACCAAAGCAATAAACCCTTGCCCCAGTACATTAGAGTAGGTGGTGTTTCTTAGCTCGGTGGCAAATTTTAACGCATCAGCCTGTTTAAAAGGAGCATATTTTAGTAAACCCTTTTCGAAAGCCTCGTACTGCGTGAACATAAAATAAAGCAGAAAATACATAACCAGCAGACCCAGGAAAATATCTGCTGCTCCGCCCACTACTGTAGAGAAAAGCCCGCCGGCATATTCGTTAAACTTAGTCACGGCCTTTTCTAAAAAATGCGGAATATTAAAAGTAGAACCCACGTAAGCTTCAAATCGGTTAAGCAGAGACTGTATAACCTCCGGATTCTGCTGAAACTCGGTAACCTTATTAATGACCATCATACTTAGGGCCAGAAACGGAAGAATTATGATAACTAATGAGCTAATTATGATAAACACTGCCGATATAGCCCTATTCCAGTTCCATCTTTCAATTAAAAATAGAAATATGGGTCTGAAAATAGTATACAATACCAAGGTGCTTAGCAGTGCACCTGCAATAATTCTTAAGGAATATAGAAGGAACGCTCCTAATACTATCAGAATAATGAATACAATGGTATTTCGTTGCTTAAGGTTAAAAATGGTCATGCTGAATTTTGTTTAATGCAATGCAAACACCTTAAAGTTAATAAGGTTTATTTATAAAAAAATCCTGCTCTGTATAAAAGAGCAGGATTTTAAAAAGACAGCCGATAAAGTTTAGAATATATTGAATTCGACCCTTCGGTTACGCTGACGTCCTTCTTCGGTATTATTGTCTGCAACCGGTTGAGATTCGCCATAACCCCTTGCTTCTATTTTATTTTTAGATACCCCGCGTTTTACCAGATAGGTTTTAACCGCATTGGCCCGATTAACAGAAAGGGTTTGGTTCGATTTTTCTGAGCCTATTGCATCGGTATGCCCGCTAATTTTTAAGTTGTATTTTGGTTTAGTAATGAGCATGGTAGCTAGTTTATCTAATGATGGGAATGAAACTGCTTTAATGATCCATTTACCGGTGGCGAACTCCAGGTTTTCAAAAACATCTTGTAATATTTTTTCTTCTTCGGGGGTTAACTGAACTTTTGGTTTTTCAATTACTTGTACCCGCTCTATTTCAGGGCAGCCGCCGTTGGCTTTAGTGCCTTTTTGCAGCGGACATTTATCTACATAATCGTAAACGCTGTCCTGATCGGTATCTAATGGACAACCTGAACCACTAACCGCTATGCCTGCCGGAGTAAAGGGGCATTTGTCAAATAAGTCGCCCACTCCATCATTATCCGAATCGCACTTTAAATCGTCTACGTCTTTTTCTACCCTGCTTACCCTTTTCTTTAAGGCCGCTAATTCTGCCGAATCATTGCGTAAGTATAAGTCATCGTACATCATGGCCATAGGATTGGTCCAATCGAGGGTTGGCTGTTGGTATTTCCCAATCGAAAATTCTACCCCGGCATAAGAGTAAGAAAATTTATCAGACGAAGTCTTAGCGATTTTTAAGCCATCCATAAAATCGGTAGCCATAAAATTCATGTTATAACCCAAATCAAAATGTAAATGATCTGATATTTTAAACTTCACCCCAACTCCAACCGGAACGAAGGAAGAATACCGGTATTTTTTATCACCACTTTGTCCATAGGTTCCGCTGTAATCGGTCATTACGTCAGCGCCGTCGGTTAAGGCATAGGAATAAGCTGCCTGGCCATAACCTGCTTTTACTAAAAAATTAATCCAGTTTTCTTTTCTTAAGAAATCGATAGTAGCCACATTTACTACACCTAATAAACTTACAGCCCGCATTTTGGTTTCAAATGCTTTAAGGTTATTGGCAACGCCGTTTGGCAGGTCTTTGTTACTGCCCGATACCATTCCGCCCAGTAAATTAAATTCTAAGCCAAAAGAATGGGCCAGTTGTTTACGAACGCTTAGGCCGTAACCCATGTCGGCGTTCCAGTTAGCGTAGTCGTTATTACTGCCTTTAGCGAAAACTACCGGTGCTAAGGCTCCGGCATGTAATGCAACGGACCAGGTGCGGTAGGGTAAACGCCCCTGAAACAAGGTGAAATTCTGAGGTTTTCTAATTACTGCCGTAGTATCTCCTAATGGAGTTTGGGCTAGCACATTTAGTGAAATGAAGATAAAGGTTATTAATAGGGTAAATGATTTTATCATTTTCATAAGCATTAATATTTAATTTATTTCTAAAAAATCTATTAATACAATACGAAAATTGTAAGCTTTTAGTATGTGTACAAAATTTATTTAATACTAAATCCCTTCATTTTATTATACAGCGTTTTGCGGTCAATTTGAAGTAGTTCGGCAGCTTTGCTTTTATTAAAACGAACTTCTTTAAGCACGTTCATAATGGTTTCGTATTCTGCTTCCTGTGCTACATTTTTTAAATCGGGTTTCAGCTGTATGGGTAAATGATGCTCTTTTTTGTGAAACTCATGGCTGTGGTGGTTGTGTGAGATCTCCAAAGGCAGGGCTTTAGCCTGCACTTCTTTACCTTCCGAAAGTAAAACTGCTCGTCTTACTACGTTTTTCAACTCCCTAATGTTACCCGGCCAGGGGTAAGCCTTAAAGCTTTGAATTACATCGTCAGAAAATCGTTCCACCTGCCGGTTTAGTTCCTTGTTAGCTAACAATAAAAAGGTATTTGCAAATAATATCAGGTCGTTTTCACGCTCCCTTAAAGCTGGTAGGTGAATCATAAATTCATTAAAGCGGTAATAGAGGTCTTCTCTAAAGTGGCCATCGGCTATTGCCTGCAATAAATTTTCGTTGGTAGCTACAATAATCCGCACATCCAGTTCAATTTCTTTAGTGCTTCCTATCCGTTTTACTTTGCGTTCCTGAACTGTACGCAGTAAGGCCATTTGACTTTCGTAAGAGAGGTTACCAATTTCATCTAAAAATAAAGTTCCGCCATTGGCCATTTCAAAATGCCCGATCTTGGTATTTAACGCTCCGGTAAACGAACCTTTTTCATGGCCAAAAAACTCGCTTCCTGCCAGTTCTTTGGTTAATGAGCCACAATCTAAGGCCACAAATGGTTTATCTCTTCGTTTACTTTTTAAGTGGATGCTTTTAGCCACCGCTTCTTTACCCGTACCGCTTTCGCCGTAAAGTATTACACTGTAATTGGTTGGCGCTATCAGTTCTATTTCCCGCATCAGCTCTCTGGAAACCGCACTATTGCCCACAATGAAATCTTCGGGAAGTGAATGGTTTGGCAGTTGAGCTGGTTTGGCGGCGGGTATATTCGTAGCAATAATGGGATTGTCTGCTAAAGCTTGCTGAGTATCTAAAGCTTTATTAATGGTATTTAAAATCTCATTAGGGTAGAGCGGCTTGCTAATGTAATCGTAAGCGCCCATTTTAATTAATTCTACCGCAAGGCGGATATCTGAATAGGCCGTAATAATAATTACTCCCGTAGCCGGATATTTGGCTTTAATTTCTTTAAGTATTTCACGCCCATCGGTATCTTTTAACCTGAAATCGCAAAGTACCAGGTTAAAAGAGTGCTGCTCCAGCATTTCTATTGCTGCGGTGCCGCTACTTGCTGTTTCTACATGAAATCCGTTACGATGAAGGAATTTGGAGAGTAATAAACCTATGTTTATTTCGTCGTCTACGATTAAGATCTTTTTCATAAACCAGTCGCATTTAATTTATAAAAGAACTGAAGATTCCGAAATGACGGGAAGATCAGATGTTATAACACAATATACAAATATTCTTTTGCATTATATTAATAGTTAATAAATATTTATTTCAAGGGGCATTCTGTATTAATGCATAACACAAAAAATATTTTGCACAGCAATAAACAAATTGGGGTCTTTATTACTTATTCCCTAAAAAAATATAGCACTCATGAAAAAAACAATTATTCTAAAGTGCCTAAACCTTTGCAAAATTTGCTTAATCCTGATTTTATTAATTTACAATTCCTGTCGTAAAGATTCGGATGTGGAAAGGCAAAGCCCCAGTAGTATTAGTCAAAGTAGCTTAGTTGGCGAAAGTCGCCTACTCTTTAATCAGGGCATAGCTCAGCGGCCAGCTTTAGTAAACGACGGCAGACTTCGCCATCAGGTGTCCAAAACTCCGCTTTGGGACCAGGCCGAGCAGGTGACCCTCTCAGTTGGCCCGGCCCTGAAAGTACCT
>JBJTNQ010000129.1:0-2938 GCA_046074105.1 Sphingobacteriaceae bacterium
GGCTCGTCACATCCTGGGGCTGGAGAAGGTCCCAAGGGTTCGGCTGTTCGCCGATTAAAGTGGCACGCGAGCTGGGTTCAGAACGTCGCGAGACAGTTCGGTCCCTATCTGTTGTGGGCGTAGGAAATTTGAGTGGGGCTGTCCTTAGTACGAGAGGACCGGGATGGACAAACCGCTAGTGAATCTGTTATGGCGCCAGCTGTACTGCAGAGTAGCTACGTTTGGAATAGATAAGCGCTGAAAGCATCTAAGTGCGAAACTAGCCACGAGATGAGATTTCCATTGAGGGTCGTGAGAGACTATCACGTTGATAGGCTACAGGTGTAAAGGTGGTAACATCAAAGCCGAGTAGTACTAATTACCCGAAGCTTTCTAGAGCAGATACACTGTTGTCTTCTCACCTTCAATTGTTTTTTTCAATACCTGTCAATGAGTTATAGGTTGCAGGTTGTAAGTTGTAAGGGATAAACCCACAACCCACAACATGAAACACAGAACTCTATAAGATCTTCAGGTGCCTATATCGGCGGTGTCTACCTCTTCCCATTCCGAACAGAGAAGTCAAGCCCGCCAGAGCCAATGGTACTGCCGTAACAGGTGGGAGAGTAGGTCGGTGCCCTTTTTTACTCAAAGCCTTTCACGAAAGTGGAAGGCTTTTTTTGTTTTTGTAGCGTTTTATTTACCTTCTTTTATCCAATACCAGGCCATAGAATCTCCGGGTTTGTGTATCTTTGAGTTTATCCTAAACTATAATGCAAGAAATAATACCTGTAAATTCTAGAAAAGAGGTAATGACTTACCTTGAGCCCTTCATGGAAGGTGAGATGGCTGACTATTTAAAGCCTGTGGAAGAGCTATGGCAACCTGCCGATTTTTTGCCTGATGCCAGCAAGGATTCTTTTTTTGCAGACGTAAAGGAATTGCAGGAGAATGCCAACAATTTACCGTATGATTTATTGGCTGTTTTAATTGGTGATACGATTACTGAAGAAGCTTTGCCAACCTACGAATCTTGGTTAATGATGGTTGATGATGTCTCGAGAAATGAACAGGGGGGATGGATGAAGTTTTTACGTGCTTGGACTGGTGAAGAAAACAGACATGGTGATTTATTAAATAAGTACTTGTATTTGAGTGGTAGGGTTGACATGCGTGCCATGGAAGTTTCTACCAATTACCTGATTAAAGATGGTTTTGATATTCAGACTGAAAATGATCCTTACCGCACTTTCGTTTACACTTCATTCCAGGAGTTAGCCACTAATATTTCTCACCGCA
This sequence comes from Sphingobacteriaceae bacterium, assembly GCA_046074105.1. Lineage (GTDB taxonomy): Bacteria > Bacteroidota > Bacteroidia > Sphingobacteriales > Sphingobacteriaceae > JAIPAN01. The sequence continues at coordinate 1,279 of JBJTNQ010000129.1, forward strand.
GAGTGGCTGCATTGGCTAAGCAGGCTGGAGATAAATTATTGGCTAAAATGTGTGGTGTTATTGCTGCTGATGAAGCTCGTCATGCGAAAGCATATATTTCTATTATTAAAAAAGCATTTGCTGTTGATCCAAGTGAGGTGATGATTGCTTTTGAAGATATGATGAAGAAAAAAATTGTAATGCCTGCACATTTCTTACGTGAGGTTGGTTTAAAAGTTGGTCAAACCTTTGGCCATTTTACTGATGCTGCTCAGCGTGCAGGTGTTTATACTGCTACAGATTATGTTGATATCTTGAAAGATCTTGCTACGGAGTGGCAGATTGAGAGTATGCGTGATTTAAACGAAGCTGGAGAAAAGGCTCGTGATTATATTATGGCCTTGCCAGATAGATTAACGCGAGTGGCCGAACGCATGAAAAATCCGGGTTTGGAATATAAATTTAGCTGGATATACGGTTAAGAATTGCTAATTAAGCTTGAGCTTGTCGAAAGATGATTAAATTAACCCTGGACAAGCTCAGGATATTAAGACTATACACAAAAAAGCCCCGATATTCATCGGGGCTTTTTTATTACTTACATATTTCTTCGATATTGCCCGCCTACCTGGTATAAAGCCTGAGATATCTGCCCGATTGAACAGACTTTACAAACTTCCATCAAGCTTTCGAAGATATTATCTCCAGCTATTGCTGTTTCTTGCAATTTGCGTAAAGCTATAGGGGCTTTTTCTATATTTCTATTCTGAAAAGCTTCCAGATTGGCAATTTGCCATTGTTTTTCTTCTTCAGTTGCCCTAATTACTTCGGCCGGAACAATGGTTGGGGAGCCGTTTTTGTTCAGGAAGGTATTTACGCCTACAATAGGGTAATCGCCGTTATGTTTAAGCGTCTCATAATATAAACTTTCTTCCTGTATTTTGCCACGTTGATACATGGTTTCCATGGCTCCTAAAACGCCACCACGTTCATTAATCCGCTTAAATTCTTCTAAAACTGCTTCTTCTACCAGGTCCGTAAGTTCTTCAATAATAAATGCGCCTTGCAGCGGATTTTCATTTTTAGCTAAACCTAATTCGCGGTTAATAATTAACTGGATGGCCATTGCCCGTCGAACGGATTCTTCTGTTGGGGTAGTGATGGCTTCATCATAAGCATTGGTATGCAGCGAATTACAGTTATCATAAATGGCATACAGTGCCTGCAAAGTAGTTCTGATATCGTTAAAATCAATCTCTTGGGCATGTAGGGAACGACCAGAGGTTTGGATATGGTATTTTAATTTTTGCGAACGCTCATTGCCTTTGTATTTGTATTTAATAGCTTTTGCCCAAATTCTTCTGGCTACACGGCCAATTACCGCATATTCTGGATCAATTCCATTAGAGAAGAAAAAAGAAAGGTTTGGTGCAAAGTCATCTATCTTCATTCCGCGGCTTAAATAATATTCTACGAAAGTGAAACCATTGCTTAAGGTAAATGCTAATTGCGAAATAGGATTGGCTCCTGCTTCGGCAATATGATAACCTGAGATAGAAACGGAGTAGAAATTCTGAACTTTATGCTGAATGAAATATTTCTGGATGTCGCCCATCATCCGCAAAGCGAATTCGGTAGAGAAAATACAGGTGTTCTGTGCCTGATCTTCTTTTAAGATATC
>JBJTNQ010000130.1:0-6093 GCA_046074105.1 Sphingobacteriaceae bacterium
TTGCTGCTGCGGTGTTTTCTTAAAGGTTTTAATAGGTCTTCCCCACCAGTCTTCTACAATGATGATACCACTAAATTTACGGCCGGGTTCATTTCGGTGCGTCCAATAGGTATCATCTGGAATTTGGGTAACTACCTCGGCATGTTGCAGCTGGTTGCGGTCTTTATAAATAAGCAAGTAGCTGAGTTCCGATAGCGGAACCTGTTCCTGATTTCGGCCTATTTCAATAAATACTTTCTGCTGATAAGCAAGAGGCACTTTCAGGGCCGGGCCAACCGAGAGGGTCACCTGCTCGGCCTGGTCCCAAAGCGGAGTTTTGGACACCTGATGGCGAAGTCTGCCGTCGTTTACTAAAGCTGGCCGCTTAGCTATGCCCTGATTAAAGAGTAGGCGACTTTCACCAACTAAGCTACTTTGACTAATACTACCGGGGCTTTGCCTTTCCACATCCGAATCTTTACGACAGGAATTGTAAATTAATAAAATCAGGATTAAACAAATTTTGCAAGGGTTTAGGCACTTTAGAATAATTGTTTTTTTCATGAGTGCTATATTTTTTTAGGGAATAAGTAATAAAGACCCCAATTTGTTTATTGCTGTGCAAAATATTTTTTGGAATGTGGTACTTGATTAACCCCTGCGGCCTGTAGATAGCGCTACCCTTGTTTCGTGCGGACACCAAGCCAAGGTGGTGGAGTATGGTTGTATTGGCTTGGGAATAATAAACCCGATAGGAGTTCCGACCTTGATTGGGACGGATAGCGGTCCAAAGGACTCCGTGGGAAGACTGGAGGATTTAGAGATTTGCTGTCTTTTGGTTTTCAACTATTCATCGCATGCCAATATTTAACTAACGCTCTCCAATACCCCGGATAAGGAAGGGCTTCTAACCATAGCTAGACAAATACCTTAAAACATTTTGGTTTTTGGTAGCTTGTTTATAAAAAATCGGAATAAATTTACTTCATGAATGCATTAATTACCGGAGCTACTAAAGGAATTGGGCGGGCTATTGCTTTTAAGCTGGCCGAAGCGGGTTATAACCTGGCTATTTGTGCCCGAAATGCCGATGAACTGACCGAACTGTGCAGCCTGTTGCAGGAAAAATATCCGGAAGTAGAGATCTATGCTCGTGCTACCGATTGCGCCAATGCCCAAGAGCTGAAACTTTTTGCCGAGGGTGCCCAGCAGCACTTCAGCCATATCGGTACGCTCATTAATAATGTGGGGCTTTATGTACACGGAAACCTGCTGGATGAAGCAGATGGTACGCTGCAAACCCAAATGCAATTGAACGTATATACAACTCATTATTTAAGTAAGTTCTTTGGCCGGTATATGCGTACTTCGGGTGCTGGGCATATTGTTAATATTTGTTCGGTGGCCGGTATACAGCCTATGGCAGCTGCAGGCGCTTACTCTGTAACAAAATATGCTTTGATGGGTCTAACAAATGTATTGCGGGAAGAATTGAAACCGGCAGGGGTGAAGGTAACGGCTATTATTCCGGGATCTACACTCACCCATTCCTGGGAAGGTACACCCATAGCTGCCGAACATTTTATTCAGCCCGAAGATATAGCGGCAAGCGTGTTGACTTGCCTGAAAATGAGTGCCGGTGCTAATATTGATGAAATAGTGATCCGGCCTGTTTCGAATGTGTTTAACACTTAATGTAATTTAATGATGGAAAAGAAATTGTACAGAAATCCTAACGACCGGGTATTGGGCGGAGTAGCTGCCGGACTGGCCCGTTATTTCGATATTGATGTTACCTGGGTGCGCATTATTTTTATTCTTGCTGCTATTTTTGGCATGTCGGGTTTATTTATATATATCATTTTGTGGATCGCGGTTCCTGAACAGCCGTTCAACTGGAACGCTACTGCCAATACCGATTACCGGGTTAAAGACGAGACAGCACCCGAACCGTTAATGCCCAAGGTGGAGGCACCAAACAACAACCGTTCACGCCCGGTAGCAGGCATGATCCTGATCTTTTTTGGTCTATTCTTTTTGCTGCGTGAGTTCGACCTGGTACCCTACTGGTTTAGACTGGGCAAACTTTGGCCGCTGGTTTTCATCATTCCCGGACTAGTGATGCTGGCCAACGCCGGCAGAAAAGAGAAGGAAAAAGCGGAAGAAACCAAACCTGAACCGGAAGACGAAAACCCATCTATTCACTAAATTTTTTTGATGATGAAAACAGAAAAAATGGTCTGGGGTATTACCCTGGTTTTTATCGGTACAATTTTTCTTCTAGATAATTTTGGACTTATAGATTTTTACTGGCGATCTGCAGGCCATTTTTGGCCGCTTATTTTAATACTGATAGGCTTAAATCTGGTTTTTGGCCGCTCTAAAAATTCGCGTACAGGCGCCCTGACCATGGTGCTCATTACCTGCCTCATTTTGAGTTTTATTGCCTTTGTAGGAATTTCACACCATGCCAACCGTGCTGATGGATGGGCTTGGTTTGATGACCAAAATGGAGATGAAGAAGAAGTAGATACCCTTACCGATGCGCCTACTTTTTTCTCTGAAAGCTATAATCCGGCTATTGCTAAAGCCGAATTACATATTGAGGGTGGAGGTACTGAGTATACACTTGGCGATTCTACCCAGAAATTGTTTGAGGCAGAAGTGGACCGTTCTTTTGGTCGGTATAATTTATCTAAAATCAGTCGCGATTCGGTAGAGGTGCTTAATTTTAAGATGAATGGCAAAAAGAAGCATTGGAACTTTGACAAAATGGATGGGAATAGTGCGGTTTTGCGCTTAAATCCTCATCCGATCTGGGATATTGAGCTGGCCATGGGTGCCGGAAAAGCCAATTTCGATCTTTCTGCTTATAAAGTAGCGCAATTACAACTTAAAGGTGGTGCGGCAGCTTTTGATGTGAAACTCGGCTTACCCCTTCAGCAAACAAACGTAAAGGTAGAAACCGGCATGGCCAAAATTGAATTGGCTGTTCCACAGCAGGCAGCCTGTATCATCAGGGTAGAGAGCGGCCTGTCTAGCAAAGATTTTGAGGGTTTTACCAAGCAGTCTGACGGCAGCTATACTACCCCTAATTTTACCGCGTCTAAGTCAAAGATCATCATTAACCTTAAAGGCGGGCTTTCTGACTTTGAAGTGAGCCGTTATTAAGTTGAAAAGCTATTTAGTTGTTATTGCCGGTAAACCTGAGGGGCCTTTTACTTCCGAAAAGCTTCAATCTTTAGATATTAAGCCCGATACCTTTGTAAAAACTGAGAGCATGGCCGATTATAAAGAAGCCCAAGAAGTGCCCGAATTACGTAATCTTTTTGGCTTTAAAGTCGAAACAGTACTGCCTCAGTATTTCGCCACTTTAGATACCCGTTTATTAGCTATCGCGATAGATTATTTTCTGGTTTTTGGAGCCTACTGTGTTCTGGCGCTTTTAGCCATGAGCTTTGTAGCCGAGCAAAATATTAAATTAGAAATTGCCGTGGCCGGCATTATCATTATACCCGTGGTCCGCAGTATTTATGCTACCGCGATGGAGGCCTCTGCTCGGCAAGCCAGCCTGGGTAAGCAATGGCTGGGCATTAAAGTGTGTGATGAAGCGGGTAATCGTATCAGTTTTGCTAAATCGCTATCGCGAAATCTGTTTAAATGGATCAGTACCCTCACTTTGGGTATAGGTTACCTGATGGGTTTCTTTGATAAAAAGCAACAATGCCTGCACGATAAAATGGCCGGCACGATGGTGGTGAAGGATAGGCTTTTGTAAGGTGCAGGTTTTGAGTTATAGGTGGTAAGCCAAAAAGTAAAATTCAAAAAGCCAGGTCTTATAACCCGTAACTCACCACACGCAACCCGAAATTTTTCTATTTTTGTTTCCATGCAATCCAAATCGTCTATCATGTTGCCGGGCATTTACTGTTCGTCGTTAACACAATACCAGCGCTATCCTAGCCGTGAAGTAAACATAGGCGATGTGCCGATGGGCGCTCATCATCCGATCCGTATTCAGAGTATGACCACTACCGATACCATGGATACCCTGGCTACGGTAGAGCAGTCTATCCGCATGATAGATGCCGGCTGTGAATATGTTAGGGTAACCGCACCCAGCATAAAAGAGGCGCAAAACCTTGCCGAGATAAAAAAAGAATTACGCCATAGGGGGTATACTACTCCTTTAGTTGCCGATATCCATTTTACGCCTAATGCGGCAGAATTGGCCGCCCGAATAGTAGAAAAAGTGCGCATAAACCCTGGCAATTATGCTGATAAAAAACGTTTCGAAACCATTGATTATACACCGGCGGCTTACCAGGCCGAGTTGGAGCGTATTTATCAGAAGTTCTCTCCTTTAGTTAAAATTTGCAAAGAATATGGTACCGCCATGCGGATAGGCACGAACCACGGTTCCCTTTCGGACCGTATTATGAGCCAGTTTGGAGATACACCTCAAGGTATGGTCGAATCGGCTATGGAGTTTATCCGCATTTGCGAAGACCTAAACTATTATAACCTGGTAGTATCAATGAAATCGAGCAATCCGCAGGTAATGGTGCAGGCATACCGCCTTTTGGTAGATACCATGGCAAAAGAAGGCATGAACTATCCTTTGCATTTGGGCGTAACAGAAGCCGGCGATGGGGAAGATGGACGTATTAAATCGGCTGTAGGTATTGGCACTTTATTGGAAGATGGATTGGGCGATACCATTCGGGTCTCTTTAACCGAAGACCCCGAACTTGAAATTCCGGTTGCCCGGGATCTGGCCATGCGCTACGAAAAACGGACCCAGTTTGAGCCTCAAGCTCCTGAAATACCACTTCCGGAATCTTTTTCGCCCTATAGCTATCAGAAAAGAGCTTCTGCAGAACTCAATACTTTTATTGGCGGACACCAGGTGCCTAGAGTAGTGATCGATATTTCTCAAAAGAATTCAAAAGATCCGGCTATTTTATCTGATGCGGGTTATCTTTACTCGCATGCCCTGGATAAATACAGCATGGGCGAGCAATCGGTAGATTTCGTTTACCTGGCCGATGAATTACCTTCCTTTAATTTCCCCGGGAATTTAAAGCAGCTCTACAATTACGCTACCTGGAAAACCTTGAAAAACCAGGTGAATTGCCACCCGGTATTTGCGCTCGAAGAATATGTGAAGGCCGAAGTGAAATGCCCGTCCTTGAATCTGGTGCGCATTTATTCGGCAGATTTAAAAGGCGATTTATTAGCTCAGCTTCCGCTGGATAAAACCTTGGTATTTGTCTTGCAAACCGATGCCGAAAATGGGATGCAGGATCAGCGGCAGTTATTTTTCCAATTGGAAGAAATGGGCATAAATATTCCGGTAATTATCAAAAGAACTTATCCGAACGTTTCAGAAAACCAATTTCAATTATATGCCGCTACCGATGCCGGCGCTTTATTAATTGATGGTTTTGGCGATGGTATTTGGTTAAATGCACCCAGCATCCCAACTAAAAATATACTGACCACTTCTTTCGGGATTTTGCAAGCCACCCGTTCCCGAATCTCTAAAACAGAATACATTTCCTGCCCAAGCTGTGGTCGCACTCTTTTCGATTTACAGGAAACCACTCAAATGATACGCAGCCGTACCGACCATCTTAAAGGTGTTAAAATTGCCATTATGGGCTGTATTGTAAATGGTCCCGGCGAAATGGCCGATGCTGATTATGGTTATGTGGGTACCGGTCCCGGAAAAATAACCCTTTACCGCGGTAAAGAAGTGGTTAAGAAAAACGTGAATACCGAAAATGCCCTCGATGAGTTAATCGATATCATCCGCGAAGACGGGAATTGGATAGCTCTGGAGGATTGATCGTTTTTCCTTGTCATTTAGAGCGAAGCGAAGAATCTATAGATGTTTCATTGCATTCAACATGACAAGATTGAAACCCCAATTCCATCACACAAAAAAATGATCCTCATCACCTTCTTTTCCGATGAGCTTTTTTTGTCATAAAAACGCCATTTTGCCCATAGTAAGGCAATTTATAACCATTCTAAATACCGCTCGTTTGACAAAGTGGTGACAGTAGCGCTAGGCGTAAATAAGTACTTTTGTGGCTGTTCTAAACGAAC
>JBJTNQ010000131.1:0-3642 GCA_046074105.1 Sphingobacteriaceae bacterium
CATTCTTAATAACCGACGATTCTAATCTTAAAAAGAGCTTTTTGTCTCGAATATAGATCTCCTTGGTGCGGTTGGCAATGGCACTGCCCATCAGTTCGGGCCAGGCAGCAATCAAAGAAGTTTCATCGAACCGCCGCCGCAACTTATATACCTGCAGCAACTGCTCAAGTGCCTCTTTTATGCTTTTATCGTTGGCCTTACGGATCATGATTAAAGAACTTTACCTTTTTCTACATTAAAAATAGCTACTTTTTCGCCAATTTCATCGAAAATAGCCTGAATGCGGGTACTACTGGTATCGGTAATAAAGATCTGGCCAAAATCATGATCGGAAACCTTCTGCATCAATTTACGGGTGCGTAAATCATCCAGTTTATCAAAGATATCATCCAATAATAATAAAGGCTCAAATCCATTTTGCTTTTTCAGGTAAGTGTATTGAGCGAGTTTAAGCGCAATTAAAAATGATTTTTGCTGGCCCTGCGATCCAAATTTCTTTAAAGGCATCCCATGAATACTAAAAACCAGATCATCTTTATGAATACCAACGGTTGTACGTTCTAAAATGCGGTCTTTATCGGAATATTTTAATAAAAGATTGGCCAAGGTATCTTCCTGCAGCGGCGATTCGTAAACCAGGTTCACCAATTCTGCATCGCCACTTAAAAAAGAATAATGCTGATTAAAAATTTCGGTAAACGCTGCCATAAAAGTGCGGCGCTTATTAAAAATAACCGTTCCGGAATTGGCCAACTGCTCATCATAAATTTCGAGCAGCATAGGGTCGTACTTTCCAGTTTGGGCAATTTGGCGCAACAAGGCATTCCTGTTATTCAGGCATTTATTATACTGTATTAATTCATCCAAATAATCGCGATCGGTCTGGCTGATGGCATTGTCCATAAACTTACGCCGCTCTTCGCTGCCCTCCATCACAATACTCACATCGTAAGGCGAGATCATAACCAAAGGGAATAAGCCAATATGATCTGCCAGGCGTTGATATTCCTTTTTATTACGTTTAAATTGCTTTTTCTGGTTGCGTTTTAAAGAACAGGCAATTGTTTCTTTCTTTTTTTGCAATTCGAAAACACCTTGGACCATAAAAAAATCGGCACTCTGCTTAATTTGCTGGCTATCTATCGGATTAAAATAACTCTTACAAAGCGATAAATAGTGAATAGCATCCAGCAGATTGGTTTTTCCGGCGCCATTATTGCCTGTAAAAGCATTTACAGTAGGCGAAAAATCCAAATTGGCCTCTTCGTAGTTTTTAAAATTAAGGAGTGATAATCGCTGGAGCCACATGTGTTCTGATGTTTCCAAATTTACAATTTAGGTTTTGTAAAGCCCCCTTTAGCTCAAAAAATTAAAGACTTCTATTTTAATGGTTGATACTTAGGTGTAAAACTGTATTTTTGCAGTCTTTAATTTTAGAAACGCATGTCAAAAAAACAAACAGATAGTCCGGCAACAAATGTTCAGGCAGAAAAATCTACCCGTAAGTTTGTTCAGGAAAATACCCGAAGCTTAACCATTATTGGTGGTGCAATTTTAGCGCTTTTACTTTTATATTTTGGCTATCAGAAATTCTATCTGGCACCACGTGCAGAAAAAGCTGCAAATGAAATGTTCAAAGCCGAAGAATACGCAACCATTGATTCTTTAGCCGACAGAGCCATTAACGGCGATGGTTCTTATCCCGGTTTTGAAAAAATTGCCGAAGAATATTCAAGCACCAAATCGGCAAATATTGCCAACGCTTATTTGGGCGGTCTTTACCTTAAAAAAGGCGAGTTCGAGAAAGCCGTTGAAGCCTTAGGCAACTACAGCAGCACCGGAAGTATTGTAATTGATCCTTTGGTTTTAGGAATGATGGGCGATGCTTACAGCGAACTAAAAGATTACGACAAAGCAGCCACTTACTATAAAAAAGCAGCCAATAAATATTCTAATTCATTTACTTCTCCGCTTTTCCTTAAAAAATTAGGTTTAGTTTATGAAGAACAGAAAGAATTCGGATCGGCACTTAAGGTATATACAAAAATTAAAGAAGAGTACCCTGAAAGTGCAGAGTCTTCTAATATAGACGAATATATTGCCAGAGTAGAAGCTCAGCAATAAACCAAAAAACATTAGTTTTTAGAAAGCTTGCCCATTTACGGCAGGCTTTCTTTATTTTTGAAGCATGGCTACAACTTTAAAAAACTTATCCGATTTCTCTCATTCTCAAATTGCCAATGCGGCACCTTTCCGTTTTGGGATTGTAGTTGCCGAGTGGAACGACGAAATTACCGGTGCGCTATATGAAGGTGCTTATCAGGAGTTGATTAAGCGTGGGGCCCTACCCGAAAACATCCAAACCATTAAGGTACCTGGCAGCTACGAATTAATAGCAGGAGCAGACATGTTATTAACTTTTAAAAAACACAATGCCCTCATTTGCTTAGGCTGTGTTATTCAGGGAGAAACCCGTCATTTTGATTTTATTTGCGATGCAGTGGCCAACGGATTAGCACAAGTATCCATTAAATATAACAAACCCGTAATATTTGGCGTTTTAACTACTGATAACCTGCAACAAGCCCAAGATCGGTCGGGAGGCAGACATGGCAATAAAGGAGTGGAAGCTGCTGTAACTGCCATTCAAATGGCAGATTTACAACACCAGCTAGCCGTTTAACCGGGTACACTTGGTATTTTTAAATAAAAAAGATAAGTTTACTCAAGATTTAAATTTTAAATGAGAAAAGTTATAATCGCCGTTTTTGCACTTACCTTAAGCATGGGCTTTCTGGCTTCATGTGCAACAAGCAAAGCCGGTAGCGGCTGTCCGGCTTACGGAAGCTATCCAAACAGAAGAGGTCGGTAAAACCTGATCAGGCTAATATTTTAATTGCAATACCATGAATTGGATACCCCTCACCGACCTCCATCAGTTAAACACGATTAAATCGGCACAGGGCTATACTCTAATTTTTAAGCATAGCACCCGCTGTTCCATCAGTTTAATGGCTAAGAAGAAATTCGAACTGGAGAGCGAGGCCCTTCCGGCAGATGTACCGGTTTATTTCTTAGATCTGTTAAGCTATCGCGATATTTCTAATACCATTGCCGAAATTTTTCAGGTACCTCACCAATCGCCACAGCTCTTGGTAATCAAAGATGGCGAATGCATCTTCGAGTCTACCCACAGTGAAATATCGGCCGAAGAGGCCGCAGAGCAACTGGCTTAAGCCCAGTTAAATACCACCGTTTGTTTCAAATCAGGATGTAAACTTTTAGCTACCGGACAGGTATGAGCTGCCCTTTCTAAAACTGTCTTCACTTTATCGTTGAATTCATTTTTAGGGAAATTAAAAGTGATCTGTACTTCTACTACCCTTCTGGGCTCAGTACCCATAATTTTAGTAATAGCACAAGTGGTACCCTTTATATTTACTTGCTGCTCACGGGCTGCAATACCCATCAGGGTGAGCATACAACTTCCTAAGGAGGTAGCTAACAGATCGGTAGGCGAAAACGCCTCACCCTTACCCTGATTATCTAAAGGAGCATCTGTAATCAATTCATTTCCAGAGCCCACATGTTTAGCTTGGGTACGTAATTCTCCTAAATAAATGGTTTCTATAGTTGGCATAT
>JBJTNQ010000132.1:0-4478 GCA_046074105.1 Sphingobacteriaceae bacterium
TGAATATCGTCTAGCCATTTGGCATATAAAGTGGCGTTATTAAACAAAAAGCTTTCGCCATAGGCACCAACAGTCCGGTCGCCAAGCCATGGCTGACGCTCATTTCTTTGCGGACAATCAACCGGCATGCCTTTATAATTAGCTCTGATACCCCAGTAGGCATTCTGATAAACCTGATTAAGCACCGGGTTGGAGCTGGAAAAAGATCCGGAGGTACTGAGGTCATCGTAAACTACCCGTCCTTCGAAATTATGGATAGTAGGTGTACCCGGAAAGCCGGAGATCTCTACATACCTGAATCCATGATAAACAAAACGAGGTTCCCAGGTTTCGGTTTCTCCTCCTTTTAAAATATAGGTATCGGTGGATTGGGCGTCTCTTAAATTTCTGGTAAAGAGCGAACCGTCTTCCTTTAAGGTTTCGGCAAATTTTAAATTTACCTGCGTTCCGGCACTGCCTTTCATCTGCATTTTTAACCATCCGGCCATATTTTGTCCCATATCCAGAATATAAACTCCGGGCTTTAATAGCTTAACCGATAGCGGCTTAATGGTTTCCATTACCTTCATGTTAGGTGTCATTTGAGCGGCATATTTACCTCCCGGCTCCTGAACAAATTCCGCATTCATCCATTTGCTATCGTCAAAACCCGGTTTTGACCAATTCAAGAACTCTTTTCGGGCATCGTATTCTTCGCCATCATATTCGTTATTGCTGCGTATCGGTCCATCGGCGGTCAATTTCCAGGTTTCATCGGTACTAATACTTTCTCTGCTGCCATCGGTATATTCTATTTCCAGGTTGAGCAGGAGTTTCGGGAAACCGAAGTTTTTGATCTTGTAAGGTTTGTAATCCTGACGCATGGTAAAGTAACGGCCGTTACCCAGAATAGTACCAATGGTATTTTTGCCGCTTTGTATCTGAGCGGTAACATCGTAAGTATTATAATTTACCTGCTGAAAATAATCGGTTGGTACCGGTGCTAATACGGCATCTCCTACTTTATTACCATTGAGATAAAGCTCGTATAAACCCATACCCATGAGGTAAACCATGGCTCTTTTTACCGTTTTCTCCGATTTGAAATCTTTTCTTAAATAACGGGCAGAAAGCTTAGACCATTGGCTTACGCTTTCCCATGCAAAGGCTTTATCCATCCCGATCCATCGGCCTTTCCAGTCTACTTTATAAAAAATACCCGTACTGAATTGGGCCGGCTGGCTCCAAACCTCTCCCTGATTGGTGTAAACTTTCACTTTCCAGAAATAGGGACTTTTTGCAGCCAGGGCCTTACCAGCGTAATTGATTAGAACCGATTGGCCGGAGTTGATCTTGCCACTATCCCAAACATCGCCTTTATTGGCGTTTAACTGTTCTGCCGAACTGGCCATAAGTATTTGATAGGCCGATTGCTGTACATTCCGTAAGTTACTTTGTAATTGCCAGCTTAACCGCGGTTGTTTTACATCAATACCTTGCGGATTTTGAAGCATTTCGCAACGCAGGTTGCTGACGGTTACTTGTGCACTGAGCTGGCTAATAGAAAAGATAAATAGCAGTAGGGTGATTAAACGTTTCATAATCATTGAGCAGAAAAGTTAAAGTATAGGTTGATATGCAAGGCCCTTGAGGGATCTTTTTCGTAATCGTAAAAAATATTCTTGAAGCCCATAGGGCCCGTGGTTTCATTGCGTTGCGTTTTACTGCCTATGCTGCTAATGCCCTGCATAAAAGAAATATCCCCGCTTGGGAAAAGCGGTTCGTAATTATGCCACTGGTCGGTTTTCCAGGCAGGGGTAAATAAACGCAGAAACAGGTTCTCGTTCTCGGTTACTACGGTAAAGCGATTGGTTTTGGTAAGAAAGTAACCGCCGTAAAAATTAGCATGATAACCTTTAAATTCCGGGTAGATCCATGGCGATTCGCCAGTTTCGGTGTTGTTATAGGTTTTATTCCATACGCCGAACTGGTTACCTTTTAAACGGTTTTTCCAGACACGGTAAGGACCATCGCCCATATAGGTTACAGATTGTATCTCCTTTTCGGGAAAAGAGAAATTGATACCGGCAAAATTGGTAAAATAGGCCCCGGGGAAATAACCGACCTGCAATTGTACCCAACCCGAAGGGTAAACTGTCCATTTTAGGGTATTATAACTTTCTTTTTGATGGAAGGTAGATTCCAGGATTAGGTTCTTGCCTTCGGTATATTGTTTAAAGCCTCTGAAATTATTGGCTCCTTCCTGCAATACCGGACCCTGGTTAAAGGGCAGGTCGCCTTTTGCATTTTTTACAGAAACCAGCAGGCCATTGTTTTTGTTCAATACCAATTGAATGTCTTTTACCGAAAGGGTAAGCAATGAATCTGCCTGGGTTACCACAATGGCGGCATCTCCTTCTTTTACAATCATTCTTGCTGCCATTGCTGCCGGACTGCTGATAGGGAAACTCCAGGTAAACAATTCCTGCTGAGCTGCATCTTTTACAGTGATGTATAAAACATCGAAGTTTTTCCAATCGGCAGGGAGTGCTAATTGCAACACGCCTTTTTCATTGGGGGCAATGTTGGGTGCAGCAGCGGTTCCTGTTTTTTCGTTCGAGGTATTGATATCAAAACGTTTCAGTTTCCAGCTAAAGCTGCAGGCATTGATATTGGTAAAATGATAACGGTTCTCGAGGTTAAATTTACCATCGAAACCATCGGTAATTTCTCTGCGTTCGAAATAAACTGGGCTCCACACTTCTTTGATGGTGTAAAAGCTGCCTTCTTTCTCATGATGCGGACCCACAATGCCATCAGCTGCACGATGTTTATCGGTATCGAGCTGGTCATTTTTATCTTTTCTAACCACGGCATTATCTGAAAAATCCCAAAGGAAACCACCGGCACTTAAAGGGTTATGCCACATTTTCTCCCAATAGTCCTCCAGGCCTGCGCCATGTCCGCCATCAAACTGCCCATGCAGAAATTCGGTAGGCATTACGATCTCGTTTCCGGCTTCATAATTGCCTATGCCATAATTGTATTCGCGGTAGTGCTGGGTATCGAAACCAGCAAATAGCTGCCATGGGTGTACTACCGGACGTTTTTGCAGATCGAATTCGGTAAAATATTTATCGAGATCTAAATTATGACCGCCCTCGTTCCCATTTGCCCAAAAAATTATGGAAGGGTGGTTGGCATCGTGATCGGTCATCTCTTTCAGCAATTCAACTCCTGTTGGCGTATCGTATTTACCATGCCAGCCGGCCAGCTCATCCATTACATACAGCCCAAGAGAGTCGCAAACCTCCAGAAAATGATCATCGGGCGGATAGTGTGCCGTACGAACGGCATTCATGTTCATCTGTTTGATCAGTTTTACATCTTCTATGCTGATCTGCTTACTGGTGGTTCTTCCGGTTTCGGGACGAAATGGATGACGGTTCACTCCTTTCATCTTCACTTTTACCCCATTCACATATATCCCGTCGCGGGGTTTTACTTCTACCGTACGGAAACCGAATTGCTTTGACAGGGTATGTAATGCCTTTTCATTTTTATAGATGGTAAAATCGGCTCGGTATAAATTAGGAGTCTCGGAGGTCCATAAGCGTGGATTGTTGATGATGGTAGACACCTGATAAGCCAAACCGCTGCTATCTTTTTTAGGCTCATAGGCTATGGTGCTATGTACCAATTTGTTCTCTGCATTATAGAAACGGACTACTATTTTATCAACAGGCCCGTTAACTTGAATACTGCTTTTAAAGTATCCGTTCGCATTGGCAGCTAAACTGATATGACTGATATGCTTTGCAGGCTGCACTTCCAGCCAAACAGGACGAAAAATTCCTCCAAATATCCAGAAATCACCTTTACGTTCGGCTTCATTTACCGATGGGTTGGCCGAATGTTTGGCAACCTTTACTTCCAGCAGGTTCTTTTTGCCATATTTTAATAAGTTGCTGATGTCGTATTTAAATGCATAGAAGGCTCCCTGATGTACTTTTCCGGCAGGCTTTCCATTCACCTTTACGGTTGCATCGGTCATTACGCCCTCAAACACCAAATTAATGGCTTTACCCTGCCAGTTTGCCGGTGCAAGGAAACGGTGTTTATACAAGCTCTCTTCCTTACCTCTTAAACTGTCTTTATCGAACCCATAATTGTATTTCCCGAAACCCTGAAGTTCCCAGCAGGATGGCACGGCAATTTTTGTCCATTTTTTGGATCTCATGCCACTGGTGCAGAAAAAATCCCACAGCACGGTATGGTCGCTGCCCGTTCCGGAAAGATATACCTTTTCCGTTTGCTGTGCCTTTAACTGCAGACCCAGACAAGCTAAAATCAGGAAAGACCATAAATAAGGTTTCATTTTTAGTTTGTTTTCAATGAATGGATGTAAAATATGGCTTCGGGATCTTTTTCTCCCGCATTTTTTAGATCATAGTTCTGATCGGTAGGGGTTTCGGCATCGGGGAAGTGTCTTACTTCTC
>JBJTNQ010000133.1:0-4776 GCA_046074105.1 Sphingobacteriaceae bacterium
ACAATAATGGCTACCAGGGCAATGTAAAACAAAGGCTGGTCGGTTACGTTGCGGTATGCCGCTCCCTGAGCAATATCTATGAGCTTGGCAGCAATTAACCAAACGGTTATGCCAAAACCACTTAAAAAACTGAGTACGCCCATGGTACCAAAAAAGTGCATGGGGCGTTTTGCGAATTTGCCGACAAAGAATATGGAGAGCAGATCTAGAAATCCATTGATAAAACGGCTGAATCCAAATTTGGTAGTGCCGTATTTTCGGGCCCGGTGTTCTACCGCTTGCTCGGCAATGCGGCTAAAGCCGGCCCATTTGGCAATTACAGGTATATAGCGGTGCATTTCGCCATATACTTCTATGCTTTTCACCACTTCTTTACGGTAGGCTTTTAAACCGCAATTAAAATCGTGTAAGTTATGGATACCCGACATTTTACGGGTTACGGCATTAAATAGTTTGGTGGGGATGGTTTTGGTTAGCGGATCGTAGCGCTTCTTTTTCCATCCGGAAATCAGATCGAGGTTTTCGTCTACAATACGGCGGTATAAAACCGGAATTTCGTCGGGGCTGTCTTGCAAATCAGCATCCATGGTAATGATCACCTCGCCCTGAGCAGCCTCAAAACCTACATTCAAGGCGGCAGATTTGCCGTAATTACGGCGAAACTGAATACCTGCAATCGCCGCATTTTCTTTTTTCAGCGACTCTATTACCTGCCAGGAACCATCGTTACTGCCATCGTCTACCAAAATAATTTCGTAGCTAAAAGCATTTTCATCCATTACCCGCTTAATCCAAGCACACAATTCGGGCAAAGATTCGGCTTCGTTATATAAGGGAATGACTAGAGATAGGTTCATGGTTTATAAATAAGCAAACGTGCAAATTTCATCAAATTAAAGATAAAATCTGCACGTTTGAAATTCTTTTGAGTTTATTCTTCGGTTGAACCGAATATGGGTTGTTCTTTTTTAAAGATGGCAGCAAAGATCATAGACATCACAAACTGGATCAATACGGCTACGCCAAAGTTTCTGGCCAGATCCATAAAACCTGGGTTAAACTGGCTTTTCATGCCCTCCATTACTTTTTCCATTGTTTTATCTATCGTTTCCTGATCCATACCCATTTTAGCATAGGTTTGTTCTAAATTGGCTGCAACAATTCCCGATATTTTATCGAATGCACCGGGTTCTATGTATTTATAAAAAATAAAATTGACCAGCGTAACGACTAAACCGGCAATAAACGACATTAGAAAAATACCTTTCAGGGCTTCGCGGAAAGACCAAAATCCTCCTATTTTCTTTCTCAGATCGAGGGTAAAGAAAATATATAGGCCCAGAGAAACCAGCATCATCACAATTCCGAATAGGGTTGAACCCATAGATCCGGGAGAAACGTAATAAATAAGAATATTCAGCATTACTGATAAAGAACCTATGATGAGGCCATTATTAATAGCATACTGATTGGGTGTGGTGGTAGTTGATTCCATTATGGGATGATTTATTTTTAATTGAAATTAATTAATAATTGATAAACGGCCGAATCAAAATCGGGTTGCGGGCTTTTGTCCAATACTTCTGCCTGTTCTTGGGGGGTGGCATCGGGATTACGAAAGAAACACATCATGGGATAGAAAAGTTCTTTAATCTCGGCGTCTTCGGCTATTTTTTTAGAAACACTTGCAATTTCTGCTACCGAGCTGTCCATTAAGATCTGGTTGGCAATTACTTCTTCATAAATGCGGTGTTCATCCTGAAACTCATCTTCATCTACTAACAAGAATTCTCTTAAAAAGTCGCCCAGCTCGGGTAAGATATCTTCATCCTGGCACTCTTTCAGGTACAACAACACATTCAGGAGTTCGGTACCACGATCTAAGGTCTTTTCTTCAATGGCTTCCCACTCCGCAGAGTCGAGGTAATCTTCTTCCAGTTTATTTACATCCTCACTAAAAAAATTGATGAGTAAAATATCGAAAACCACCTCTCGTAAGGATTCAAATGCCGGAAAATCATCAAAAGCCTTATCCATATCAGACACTTTATCTAAATAAACCTTATCTGACGACATTACTTGCTGCAATTGCTGCAAGAGTGGGCTAGCATCTTTGCCAGTAACTTTTCCGAATTGATGTAGTGCAGCTTCTAATGCTGTTTTTATAGTAGGATTCATAAACAAATTAAATTTAAGCGTTAAAATATTGATTTTTATTACCCACCCAAATCGCTTTTCCGGTCAGGGTTTGGCCTATCAGGGGGCTGTTGGCACATTGGGACTGATTAGCCGAAGCATCAAAATTCCAGATTTTTTTCGGGTCGAAGAGTACCAGATCAGCGGTTTCGCCGACCGCTATTTTTGGAATAGCCAGACCTAAGATCTTTCTTGGATTTAGGGCTAATTTTTCTACAATTTCAGCAGGTTTTAATTCGGCTTTAAGCGCCAGCGGCAGCAAGGTTTGCAAGCCGATAATGCCGAAAGAGGCTAGTCCAAACTCCAGGGCCTTAAACTCTATTTCATGAGGCGTATGCTGAGATACAATGGCATCAATGGTACCATCTTTTAATCCGGCAATTAAAGCCAGTCGGTCGGCTTCGGTGCGTAAAGGCGGGTTCACTTTATAATGGCTGTCGAAACCGGCCAGGGCATCTTCGGTAAAAACCAAATGATGAGCGGCCACATCGCAAGTTATTTTTAATCCTTTGGCTTTCGCTTCGCGGATGAGTTGTACACTTTTTGCGCTCGATATGGTGCTAAAATGCAAAGGAGCATCCTGATAAGCAGCCAGTTCGATATCCCGGGCAACCATCAGTTCTTCGGCTAAAGCTGGATTCCCTTTAAGCCCTAAAAGCGTACTCATGGCTCCTTCGTTTACCGGTGATTTACCGGCCAAACTGCTATCCTGAGCATAGGAAAATATCTTGCCGCCAAAACCTTTGGCGTATAATAACACCCGGCTCATCAGTCCTGCTTCGGCCACCGGACGATCGCCGTCGGAGAAAGCGATGGCTCCTGTCTGGCTCATATCATATAATTCGGCCATGTTGAGGCCTTCTCTTTTTTCGCTAATGGTGCCTACCGGATAAATATTTACCGGCAATGCTACCGATCTGTTTTTGATATAAGCAATTTCCGATTTAGAATGTAATGCCGGCTGGGTATTGGGCATTAAAGCCAGGGCAGTAACACCTCCGGCGAAAGCCGCTTTACTGCCACTTTCTAAGGTTTCTTTCGTTTCTAAACCGGGCTCTCCAAAATTCACATTCAGATCGCAAAAGCCCGGCGATAAAAAGCAGCCGGCAGCATCAATCAATTCTGCTCCGGCAGGAATGGTCAGCTGGGTACCGAGATCAGCAATTTTACCATCTACAATTAGCACATCAACAGACGCTTGGGTCTTTAAATCGGTATGGATAAGGGTGGCAGACTGAATGAATACTTTTTTCATTTTCGGAGCAGGTTTTTGCTATTAAAAAAGCAAGGACTAATTGCCTGAAGGCTTAAAAGATGATGATTAGGAAATAGAAATGAAATATAATGAGAAAGGCGATATGCCGTAAAAATTGGACTCAGTATTAAAGACAAAAACTGATTTAATCTCATTAAAAGACAAAAATATAAAAATAAACCATATGCCTGCCTTTAAATTCCTAAATCTTTATATCAACCCAATAGGCAGACCTGATTAAAAAAGATATTTTTGCAGGGATGATTAATGTAGAATTGGCTGCTGCTATTAGCGGACATCAGAACCCGATTTATACCGTCGAAAATTCGCAAAAACTGCATATTTTCTTCACAGCCGGAAACGATAAAGGCGTAGTAGAATGGAGCTTAAAAACCCATGATTTTGTGAAGGTGATGATGCCAGTACAAAGTTCGGTATATGCCTTGCATTGCCCGAAGGCTGCCCCATTGATGGCCGTAGGCGAACGCAGGGGGAAGATTAGCCTGTTTCATTTTGTTGACCAACAGGTGGTTGCTGAGCTAAAACTGCATGAGCAGGCTATTTTCGACATGCAATCATTAAACAGTAAAAAAGAACTGCTGGCCGCCTCTGAAGATGGCAGCGTTTCGGTTTGGAGCCTGGAAAACTACCAGCAGCTCTATCAGTTTAAAGTAGCTAAAGCCATGGTGCGATGTATGGCCATAAGCCCCAGTGAGGAATTTCTGGCTTTTGGCTGTAAAGACCATGAGATTTATATTTACCGCTCTGCCGATTTTAGCCTGGTACAGAAACTGAGTGGGCATACGCTACCGGTTACGGCTTTACGATTTTCGCCCGACGGAAAATATTTGCTTTCCGGCTCCCGCGATGCACAATTAAAGATCTGGAATACCGAAGATTTTAGTTTAAAAGACAGCATTCCAGCTCACCTTTTTGCTATTTACGATATTCAATATCACCCGAAAGGGAAAATATTTGCCACCGCCAGCCGCGATAAATCCATTAAAATATGGGATGCCGAAGAGTTCCGATTGCTGAAAACCATCAGCACAGAAAAAGGCTACCCGGCACACCGCTTATCTGTTAATAAACTGGCTTGGAGTAAATTTAACGAGCAACTCATTTCGGTGGGCGACGATAAAATGGTTTTGGTTTGGGATATTTTATCCGAAGAATAATATGGAAACGACACAAAAAAATAATCCGCTTCACGGAAAAACCTTAGAACAGGTTTTGCGGTACCTCCTCATGACCTATACCTGGGAGGAATTGGACCAACTCATCCGGATTAATTGTTTTCATGCTAACCCAACCATTAAATCGAG
>JBJTNQ010000134.1:0-5379 GCA_046074105.1 Sphingobacteriaceae bacterium
GTTCGAATCCCGTACGTGGTACAAAAGCCTGGTTCTAAACCGGGCTTTTTATTTACCAACCCTTTTGTTCAGTGGTTTTCAACCAACTTTTCGATCTACGGCCTCCACTTTTAAATGCCAATCTCGAAATGCATTTCCGGCACAATCACATCTGCAAAGCCTTTACGCATCAACCGTTGTTGAAATGCATGCTGCACTTCGTACTCTCCATGAACAACAAATAATTTTTCTACCAGATTGGGGTCCTGGCAAGCCAGCCATTGGCTCATATCTTCATAATCGCCATGTGCACTCATACTGCGTATTTGCCCAACCTCGGCATGCACCTCCTTTTCTACTCCGAATATGCGTACGTCCTTTCGGCCGGCCAATAATTTTCCGCCCAGTGATCTTGGTTCGCAATAACCTGTAAGCAGAATCGTGTTGCGGCTGTTTTCAATGGCATTATTAATATGATGTTTTACCCTTCCTGCATCGGCCATGCCGGATGCTGATATGATAACACAAGGTTTTTTATCATCATTAAGGGCTTTAGACTCTGCTACATCTTCTATAAATACTAAACCTTTAAAACGGAAAAGATCGCTATCGCGTTCCATGAGCTTTTTTACGCCACGATTGTATACTTCAGGGTGATGTTTTACCACTTCTGTAGCTTTGACGATAGCGGACTATCTACATAATAGGGTACATCGGGCAGTTTTCCGGCCAGTTCGAGACCATTTAGTATATACAGCAATTCTTGAGTACGACCCACGCTAAATGCAGGGATAATTACCTTGCCGCCATTTTTAACACAAGTCTGTTCTATAATTTGCCTGATCTCATCGGCGGGGTCCTGCACCTCTTCATGCAAACGATCGCCATAGGTAGACTCTAGTAAAATATAATCGGCTTGCGGAAAAGTTTGCGGAGAGCGCAGCAACAAATCGCCATAGCGCCCTACATCGCCGCTAAAAGTAATTCGGGTAGTTTTTCCGTTCTCGGTGATGGCCAGATGAACAGCCGCACTGCCTAAAATATGCCCGGCATCCGTAAAACGTAAACTTATGGAAGGATGTATAGCGAAATCTGTGTCATAATCTACCGTTTTGAACAGTGTAAAAGTCGTTTCGACATCTTCTTCGGTATACAATGGCTCCAGTAAATCTTCATGATTTTTAAGGCGATGCTTATTTTCATAAAAAACATCTTGCTCCTGTATTTTGGCAGAATCTAAAAGCAATATACGAACCAGATCGAGCGTAGCCTTGGTACAGAAAATAGGGCCCCTAAAACCTTCGGCCACCAATTTAGGCAGTAAGCCCGAATGGTCTATATGCGCATGCGACAATACCACATAATTTAGGTATTCGGGATTGAATCCGAATTTTCGATTCCATTCGTCGGTAGCAATGCCCCGACCCTGAAATAAGCCGCAGTCGAGCAAGAGTTGGGTAGAATCGTCTAAGGTAATGAGGTGCTTGCTACCGGTAACAGTTCGTGCAGCTCCGTGGAAGGCTATTTTCATATTCCAGATTAGAAATAACAAAATAAACAATAATACTGAAACAGAAAAGCCCCGATTAAGATCGGGGCTTTTTTCGTCACCTTGAGCTTGTCGAAAGGTGTGTTTGATCATCCTTCGACAGGCTCTCCAAAGGAGTCCCTCGGACAGGATGACCATTAACTCTTAAACTTATGCTTCTTCTTCCTTAAAGAACTTCGCAGTAAAAAAATCGCGGTTCATACGGGCAATATTGGTGATCTTAATTTCCTTAGGACATTCAGCTTCGCAAGCACCGGTATTGGTGCAGCTACCGAAACCTTCGGTATCCATCTGGTTCACCATGGCCTGCACACGCTGATAACGTTCCGGCTGTCCTTGTGGCAATAAAGCCATCTGAGAAACCTTGGCCGATACGAATAACATCGCGGAAGCATTTTTACATGCTGCCACACAGGCACCGCAGCCAATACAGGTTGCCGAGTTAAAAGCCTCGTCGGCTACCGGCTTAGGAATGGCTATGGCATTGGCATCAGGTACTCCGCCGGTGTTTACCGATACGAAACCACCCGCATGCTGAATACGGTCAAAAGCACTGCGATCTACCGCCAAATCTTTAACAATTGGAAAAGCTGTTGCTCTCCAGGGCTCAATGGTAATGGTTTGTCCGTCCTGGAAGCTGCGCATGTGCAGCTGGCAGGTGGTGATAGCTTGTTTCGGACCATGCGGACGACCATTAATATGTAAAGAACACATCCCACAAATTCCTTCACGGCAATCGTGATCGAAATGGATAGGATCTTCGCCTTTTTTAGTTAAATCTTCGTTAACCACATCCAGCATCTCCAGGAACGACATATCTGGAGAAACATGGGGTGCCTGGTAAGTTACAAACTTGCCTTTGGTCTGGCTGTTAGGCTGACGCCATACTTTCAGTGTTAAATTCATTTTTTTAGTATTGAGTAGTTAGTATTGAGTATTTAGAAAAATAGCTTAAGACTAACTAAGGTTTTAATAATTTTTTGAGTTGGGCAATCAGTATCTCTCAATACTCACTACTCTATACTCCCTACTATTTATAACTCCGTTGTGTCAGTTTTACGTTTTCGAACTTCAATTCTTCTTTGTGTAATGCCTCCGGTTGATTTTCGCCTCTAAATTCCCAGGCTGCTACGTAAGCATATTGCTCATCATCGCGTAAAGCTTCGCCTTCTTCGGTTTGGCTCTCTACCCGGAAATGTCCTCCACAAGATTCGGTACGGTTCAAGGCATCATCTACCATTAATTCGCCCAATTCAATAAAGTCGGCCACACGACCGGCTTTTTCTAAAGACATATTGAATTCTTCGTTCTTTCCTAGCACGATGGCATTTTTCCAGAAATCAGCTTTCAGGTCCTGAATAAGTTTTTTAGCTTTTTTCAAACCTTCTTCCGAGCGGGCCATACCGCAATATTCCCACATAATTTTACCCAGTTCGCGGTGGTACTCATCAACCGTTTTATTTCCTTTTAGAGATAATAAAGTTTGAATACGATCGGTTACCGCTTTTTTGGTTTCGGCAAATGCCGGATGATTTACATCTACCAGTTTCGGACCAATGGTGGCCAGATAATCGCCCAAAGTATAAGGGATCACGAAATAACCATCGGCTAAACCTTGCATCAGGGCAGAAGCACCTAAACGGTTGGCGCCATGATCGGAGAAATTAGCCTCACCCAAGGCATATAAACCAGGAACTGTGGTCTGCAAGTTATAATCTACCCATAAACCGCCCATGGTATAGTGTACCGCAGGGTAAATGCGCATGGGTTCTTTATATGGATTTTCGTCGGTAATTTGATAATACATATCAAACAGGTTACCGTATTTAGCCCGTACGGCATCTTCGCCTAAACGGTTAATGGCATCAGCAAAATCTAAATAAACGGCTACGCCGGATGAACCTACGCCACGGCCTTCGTCTACCATTTCTTTGGCATTACGAGAAGCTACGTCACGAGGTACGAGGTTACCGAATGATGGATATTTTCTTTCCAGAAAGTAATCCCGGTCATCTTCTTTAATATCTGAAGCTTTAATTTTTCCTTCACGGATTTGTGCCGCTATTTCTTTGGTTTTAGGAACCCAAACCCGGCCATCGTTACGCAGTGATTCTGACATTAAGGTCAGTTTACTCTGGTGGTCGCCCGTTACCGGAATACAAGTTGGGTGAATTTGGGTAAAGCAAGGATTACCGAAGTATGCACCACGTTTGTGTGCTCTCCAGGCAGCCGTTACGTTACAGCCCATGGCATTGGTAGACAGGTAGAACACGTTTCCGTAACCACCGGTACACAGCAATACGGCATGTCCGGCATGCGTTTCGATCTCACCGGTAACCATGTTACGAACGATAACTCCTTGTGCTTTGCCATCCACTGTTACCACATCCAGCATTTCGTGACGGTTGAACATCTCTACTTTGCCTTCATGGATCTGACGGTTCAGGGCGGAGTAAGCGCCTAATAATAACTGTTGTCCGGTTTGACCACGGGCATAGAACGTACGTGATACTTGCGCCCCGCCAAAAGAACGGTTATCTAACAGACCGCCGTATTCGCGGGCAAAAGGCACCCCTTGTGCCACGCACTGATCGATAATATTAACTGAAACTTCCGCCAAGCGATACACGTTTCCCTCACGGGCACGGTAATCGCCGCCTTTAATGGTATCGTAAAACAAACGATACACGGAGTCTCCATCGTTGCGGTAATTCTTGGCCGCATTAATACCACCCTGGGCCGCAATAGAGTGCGCCCGGCGTGGCGAATCCTGGTAACAGAATGCTTTTACATTATAACCCAATTCGGCCAATGAGGCAGCCGCAGAAGAACCTGCCAAACCGGTACCTACCACAATAACGGTATATTTACGTTTATTGGCAGGGTTTACCAGCTTGAGGTTAAACTTATGTTTAGACCACTTTTCGGCTAATGGGCCTTCTGGAATTTTAGCATCTAACTTCATGTCAGAAATATTTATTTTTCGGTTAAACCGGATGTGTGAATCTTATTTACAAAAGAAAAAATACAAAGGCATGGCCGCAAAAGCCAACGGAATGAGTACGCCAAATACCCAAACGCCTAAAAAGCGTATAATGGGTACGTAGCGGTTATTATCCCAGCCAATGGTTTGAAATGCACTTCTAAATCCATGTATTAAATGGAATGCCAAAGCGCCCATAGCAAAAACATATAGTGCTACTAACCACCAGGTTTTAAAGGCGTAGGCAGTTACCGCATACAAATCTCTGGCACGGGTAATTTCTACTCCATTTTCTGTGTATTTGGTATACTCGACTACTGAACCGGCAGGCAAAGCAGTCTGTGTAGTTTCATGGCTTAACAGGTTTGTACGATATTCTACTCCCGGAATAGCACCCCAATGGTATTGTGCCCAGAAATTATTCATGTGTACCACGATGAATACTAAAAGGATAGTTCCTAAAATACCCATATTGCGTGAGGTCCAGGGGCTATTTGCCGAACCGGCATAAGCTCCGTAGCTTGTTCCACGTGCTTTACGGTTACCCATAGTTAGCACTAAAGCATACAGGGCATGAACAATAATAGAGGTGTACAATAAATAAGAAACCACCTTAATGGGCGGAAAGTGGGTCATAAAATAAGCATAGTCATTAAATGCTTTTCCACCGTCGTTTTTAAATAACTGCAGGTTTCCTATCAGGTGAACCACTAAGAAAGTACATAAGAAAATGCCGGTTAAGGCCATTATTAGTTTCTTTCCCAGAGATGATGAGAATGTATTTTTGAAATTACTCATTACCGTATCGTGTTTTTAGGTTTTGGTGAGCAAATGTATTTAATAAGTACAAAAAAATATAACAATCTCT
>JBJTNQ010000135.1:0-3681 GCA_046074105.1 Sphingobacteriaceae bacterium
AATAGAATTTTCTTTTTCAAGATGCAATTGTCAAACTACCGACAAATTAACCTCAAATATTTAAGATTATAAAAAATGTTATACTTTTGCTTTTGCAAAAAAGTGGATCGATTTGCGTTGATTGCAACCACGTTAAAAAAAGTGCTAAAAACTATCATTTTTACCCTCCTTTTTTAATTACACTTTTCTGCAAAATATTCATCAAATAAATTTGAAATACTATGCCTTATCTTTTTACCTCAGAATCTGTTTCAGAAGGACACCCGGACAAAGTGGCCGACCAGATCTCCGACGCCTTGATTGACCATTTTTTAGCCTGGGATGCGGATGCGAAAGTAGCCTGCGAGACCCTGGTAACCACCGGACAAGTAATATTGGCCGGAGAGGTAAAATCTACCACCTATCTGGATGTTCAGAAAATTACCCGTGAGGTAATCCGTAAAATTGGATATACCAAGTCAGAATACATGTTCGAAGCAGATTCTTGCGGCGTACTATCTGCCATTCACGAACAATCGGCCGATATTAACCAAGGAGTAGACCGGGTAAACAAACAAGATCAGGGAGCAGGCGACCAGGGAATGATGTTTGGTTACGCTACCAGCGAAACCGAAAACTACATGCCGCTGGCACTCGACCTGTCGCATAAAATATTAATAGAGCTGGCAGCCCTTCGCCGCGAAAATACAGACATCAAATACTTACGCCCCGATGCCAAATCGCAGGTAACCATCGAATACAGCGACGATCACCGTCCAATCCGTATCGATGCCATTGTGGTTTCTACCCAGCACGATGATTTTGCTGATGAAAAACCCATGCAGGAGCAGATCAAAAAAGACATCGTAAACATCCTGATCCCCCGTGTAAAAGCACAATTAAAGCCAGAATTGCAGGCCTTATTTACCGATCAGATCAAATACCACATTAATCCAACCGGCAAATTCGTTATCGGCGGACCTCACGGCGATACCGGCCTTACCGGACGTAAAATTATTGTAGATACCTACGGCGGAAAAGGCGCACACGGCGGTGGGGCATTCTCCGGAAAAGACCCTTCTAAAGTAGACCGTTCTGCAGCCTACGCCACCCGTCACATAGCCAAAAACATGGTAGCAGCAGGCGTTTGCAGCGAAATTCTGGTGCAAGTATCTTATGCCATTGGCGTAAAACAACCTATGGGCATTTATGTAAATACCTACGGAACCTCTAAAACTGGCCTGAGCGATGGCGCCATTGCACAAAAAATAGAAGAACTGTTCGATATGACGCCATACGGCATTGAAACACGCCTAAAATTGCGCAATCCAATTTACGCAGAAACCGCCGCTTACGGGCACATGGGCCGCCAGAACGAAACCGTAACCAAAACTTTTAACGGAGCCAATGGCGATAGCAAAACCCTGCAGGTAGAACTATTTACCTGGGAAAAGCTCGATTACGTAGACAAGATCAAGGCCGCTTTCGGTTTATAATTCTAGAAAACGCTATCACTAAAGTCCCGACATCCATCGGGACTTTTTTTATTCCCCTCCTCGGTGGGGTGTCCGCAGGACGGGGTGGGTTGAGAAAACGGAAGTCAAAACCATTCCACATCTTCAGCCCCGCTATCGCTGCAAGTCCTCATTTCGCTGCGCTCATTGCGGGCTTTACACTACTATCGGGTTTAATTAAACCGGGTTGCCAGCACCCTTCTCCTTTACACGTCATTTCGACGATCACGCATAAGCGGGAGAGGAGAAATCTCTGATGCAATTGAGATTTCTCACCCGACATAGCAAAGCACCTTTGTGTAACAAGCCAGACGTATAAGGTTTAAAAAACCTTATACGTCTATTGCAGCCAGTTTTGCTAAATTGCAGTATGCAAAACCAGAACCCCTGGAAAATACTCAGCGAAAAAGAAATCTACGATAATCCCTGGATCAATCTTAAAGAATTTCAGGTAATCAATCCCTCCGGAGGACAAGGAATTTACGGGCAGGTACATTTTAAAAACCTGGCCATCGGTATCATCGTACTCGATGAAGAACAGAACACCTGGCTGGTTGGGCAATACCGTTTTCCGCTAAAACAATACAGCTGGGAAATTCCCGAAGGAGGCTGCCCCGAAGGGACCGAGCCTCTGGCCAGTGCCCAAAGAGAATTGCAGGAAGAAACCGGAATAAGCGCTGCCAGCTGGACAGAGATACAGCGCATGCATCTTTCCAATTCCGTAAGCGATGAATTGGCCATCATCTATCTGGCCCGCCAATTGAGCTTCGGCACCGCACAGCCCGAAGAAACCGAACAATTACAATTGAGAAAATTGCCCTTTTCCGAAGCCTGCGAAATGGTGCTTAACGGACAAATTACCGATGCCATAAGCGTAGCGGCAATTCTTCGGATGAAAATACTCCTTGCAGAAAAAAAACTATAGCATTAAAACAACATCCTTATTTTTGCTGCCATGAGAAAACTCTTAGGCTTCCTTTTGTCGCCCATCCATTACCTCGCCTTTGGCTTGCTATTGGTAATTTTCCACCCCATACAATGGCTAAGCCTAAAACTGGGCGGCTATGCGGCACATAAAAGATCAGTAGACTTGCTAAATTTCTTTGTAGTATGCACTTATTATATTTTGGTATGCAACGTAAAATTTAAAAATAATCAGCAATTACCTATCGGAAGACCGATAATTTTTATTGCCAATCACCAAAGTTTATATGACATACCCCCATTAATTTGGTTCTTAAGGAAATACCACGCCAAGTTTATCTCTAAAATAGAATTAACCAAAGGCATACCCAGTATCTCCTTCAATCTATTGCATGGCGGCGGGGCAAATATAGACCGTAAAGACCGCAAGCAGGCCCTGGCAGAGATCCTAAAGCTAGGCAGCCGTATGCATCAGCATCAATGGTCGGCAGTTATATTCCCCGAAGGCACCCGCTCCAGAACCGGAGAACTGAAACCATTTGCCGTAGGCGGAATTGCTTCCTTAATTAAAAAAGCACCCGAATCTTTAATTGTTCCTATCGCCATAGAAAATTCGTGGAAACTGGTTCGTTGGGGGAAATTCCCCCTAAGCGTAGGCGAAAAACTCAAATGGACAGTATTAAGTCCTATCGAACCTCAGGGTTTGGATTTGGAGGAAGTAGTTGCCCAGGCAGAAATGCAAATTCGCAGCCATCTTAAAGCAACCATATAAATTTTACAATATTTAACACTTTGGTAAATAAATTTTACCGAGCTTTGTACCTATAATTAGTTATTATGAAAAACGCTAAAACTAATATTTCGCCGTTTATTTTGGTTTTAATACCCATTATGCTGGGTTTAGTGTACTTGGCTACCAATACCGATATCCAAATTCCGACCGAAAAATATAGCGCAAGCTTGCATTTCCAGGTACCTAGCTACCAGGTTGTGGTTAAGTTTGTTTACGCTTGTTTTAGCTGGTAACTATCTTCCCGGTTGCGGAATAACCACTAAACTTTCATGCCCATCGGCATCTACAGACTGTACTCCAAAAAAGTAATTATCTTTTGAGTAGTTCAGTGTAGCTTGTGTTTCGGTCACAAAAATCTTTTTCTCCCATAGCGGACTGTTCGTATCCCGCATCACCACATAATAACCTGCCGGTTTTTCGCCTTTTGGAGCCTCCCATTTTAAAGTACTCCGATTAGTTAATTCGCTGGTC
>JBJTNQ010000136.1:0-4892 GCA_046074105.1 Sphingobacteriaceae bacterium
TGACCCTTCTTTAAATCGCATTAAATTGGCCATAGCGCCAATAAATGCTTCGGGGAACCATGATCCATCCAAGGCTACTTTGGTCCATTGATATTGACCCTCTGAATTGGCTATGGCATATTCAAACTCATCGGGCATTCCATTCGGATAATCCATCAGTAAGCCCATTTTTGCCTTAATGGCGCCTTTGGTGCCTTCCCACTTAATATAACTTTCCTGATGCTGTGCACCAAAGTGATGATCGTGGTTGGTATTGATAACCACGTGTTTATCGTCTCCATAATCTAAAATTATAGTAGACCGCGAAGAGGATAGGTCTTTAAGCGGATGTTTGAGGGTTTTGGCCATTACACTTTGGGGGTTGCCCAAAAAAGAGCGGATGCAATCGATGTAATGCACACTATGGAACAGGATCTCTAATCGAGGATGGACCTTGATGAGTGGAAACAATTCCCAGGGTGTGTTTACGCTTACTTTAAATTCGAGGTCGTATAATTCGCCAATTAAACCCTGATTGATGAGGTACCGGGCTGCACTTACAAATGGGGAGAACCGCAATTGGAAATTGATGGCAGCCACCAGATTTTTTCTTTCGCAAACGGCTACAATGTCACGGGCCTGAGCCAGGTCATTGCCCATGGGTTTTTGGATCAGAACAGCAGCACCATCAGGCAATTGCTCCAGAATTTCTATATACTGATCAGGCAGCACGGTAATGTCGTAAACTACATTTTGAGGTGCATTTTTTACCGCATCAGCTACGGTTTCGAAAACATGCGGAATGGCGTATGCATCGGCAAGGGCTTGCGCCTTAGCCAGGGTACGGTTTGTAATGCCAAAAACATCAAAGCCCGCCATTTGATATGCCGGAAGATGGGCATCTTTTACAATACCGCTGGCACCAATAATAACTATTGGCTGTTTGGTTTGAGGCAATAATGGTTTATAAGGAATTTGCATGGGATCATATCATTTGGTTGATCTGCTCTTGAGCCTTGGCTAATAATTGTGCAGATGAATGTTCTGTGCTGATGGCTTGTACCACCACCTGATCTATTACTTCGGCAATTTGAGGCCATATGGCTAATTGCGGCAGAGTTTTCGCATTTTCATGGAGGGTATGCAGTTTGTGGTAATAAGGAATGATCTGGTTTATTTCCGGGTCGTTCCAGGTTGTTTTTCTGCAGCCTATCCCGCCTTCTGTGGTGAGCAGCTTATCCGCCGAAGGCGTAGTGGCAAACCTTAAAAAATCGTAAGCCAGGTCTTTATTTTTGCTTCCTGATGCAATGGTGTACAGCCAGTACACATTTAAAGTAGCAGTAGTTTGACCGGGCTGGGCAGGCAGGCTGCTAATGTCTACTTTGCCTTTTACTTTTGATTGCGGAATTACTTCGCACATGGATGCAAAACCAAACCAATTGATGGCCATTGCGGCTTCTCCATTGGCAAAAGCTAGTCCGGCTTTAACCGATTCGAATTCTTTTGACCCGGGATGGGTGGTGGCTGTATTGTTTACCATTCGGCGGTAAAAATCTAAGCCCGCTATGGCTGTATCGGTGTGGATGTTCACTTGCTGGGTTTCATCTAAAAGCTCCCCGCCTCGGGTCCATAATTGCAAACAAAAGTCGAATACCATATTGTGCCCATCAGGATAATTGGCAAATACGCAGCCGTAAAGGTTTTGTGCCGGCCGGTTAAAAAATGCGGCTATGGTTTCGAACTGTTCCCAGGTTTGGGGCACTTGCAATGCGTAGCCGTGTTGCTGATAAAACTTTTGCTGTTCTTGCGGATCGTCGAATAGATCTTTCCGATAAATTAAGCATTCGGGACCATCGTGAAAGGGAAGTCCGTAAATGCCTTCTTTAATATTTTGGAGTTTGAGCAAGGAATTATGCCAGCCCTGCGGAAAATCGGCCGGTGAATTTTGTGCAATTAATGGCGACAGGTTTAGTACGGCCTGCTGGTTTGCTGCATCAAAGATCCAATCGGTATTGATGTGGGCAATATCCCAGTCGCCATTTCTTAATCCATTTTTGGTGATGGTCTCATCATAGAGCTCATGCAGGTCTAGAGGGATCATTTCTGCCTGAATATCCAGCTGATGGGTTTCACAGTAGGAATCCCAAAGTTTCTTAAGGGTACTCTCGAAGGGATCGAATTTTCTAATGGCAATTCTCATGGTTTAAACCTGATCAATGATTAATGAATTCTTCTAAAATACGCTTATTATCTTCTCCTAATTTAGGCGAACCCTTAGGTGCTTTAAATAATTGGCCATCTATTCTAATGGGGCACCGGGTGGTCTGATAGGTAAATCCATCCGACATTTTTACTTCCTGAATAAAATCTAATGTTTTAAAACCTTCTTCTTTAAACAGATCCTGATAGTTTAATACATTGGCACACCAGATATCGGCCGGTTCGAGTATGTTTAACCAATAGGTTGTTTGTTGTGTGCGTAAATGATTGGCCAATATGGCTTTGATCTGATCTCTTAAAGTAAATTTATTTTCCGGAAATTGGAGTAGCTCATTGCATTTTAATAAGTCGGCTAAGACTGGTATAGAGCCCATAGCGAGGGCTAAATAGCCATCTTTGGTTTCGTATATCCCGTAAGGGGCTCCCAAATAGGCGTGGGCATTATTGGTTTTTGTGCGTTCGGGCAATTCTCCTCCATCATTGTAAAAGGTGGTAATGGTTTCGAACTGAAAATCGAAGGCAGATTCGAGCATGCTCAGCTGCACCATGGCTCCGGTATTGGTCATCGCTTTTCTGTATAATGCGGCCAAAATACCTTGTGCTAAATGGGCTCCGGCCAGCATATCTACAATAGACAGCCCCATGGCTACCGGCCCATCTTCTTTATTGCCACTTAACCAGGTGAGGGCGCTTAATGACTGCAGTAACAAATCCTGCCCCGGCGAATGTTTTAACTCTCCTTCATTTCCATAACCGGAAATTTCGGCATAAACCACCTGAGGGTTGATGGCTTTTACTTCTTCGTAGCTGAGCCCTACCCGCTCCATAACTCCCGGTCTGAAATTGTGCATCACCACATCGGCCTTGGCCAGGAGTTTTTTTAGTTTTTTTAATTCTTCGGGATCTTTAAAATCGATAGCGAATGATTCTTTATTTCTATTGATGGTATGAAAGATAGAGGACTCCTCATTCATGATGAAGTCTGAGGTATAGAGGGTACGGCAAATATCGCCCGTAAGGGGTTTCTCTATTTTGATAACCCGGGCACCCATATCGGCCAAACGCAAACTGGCCGATGGACCGGAAAGGAACTGGCTGAAATCGATAATCAAATAGTCTTCTAGTGGCAGCATATACTAATCTAAGAATTGAGCTTGTATGATTTGATTATGTTCTCCTACTTGTGGGGCGGCTTGGTTACTGATTAATATTTCTCCATTAAAACGAAGAGGATTTCTGGTAGTGACCATGGCTTTGCCATTTTTATTGGTGACACTTTGTTTGAGCTGCAGGTTTTTTATAAAGGTCTGTTCATCGAGCTCAGCATAGTTTAAGACCGCTCCACACCATACCCCCTGAGCTTGCAATAGCTGCAGCCAATGCTGGGTATTGTTACCTTTCAGTTTGGCAGCTATCAGGTCTCTGATCTGGTCTCTATGAGTAAACCATTGTTTTTTATCGGCAAAATTGCTCAGATCTATCTCCAGGATCCGGCCTATCTGCAACAGGTCGGCCATGGCCAATGCCAAGAATCCATCCTGCGTTTCGTAAATGCCATAAGGTGCGCTTAAAAATGCGTGTGCACTGCCTTTACTCTCGCCGCGAAGAGGCAATTGGCCGCCATCGTTTAAATAAGAGGTAATGGCTTCGAACTGAATGTCTAATGCAGACTCCAGAAGGCTTACTTCTACCAAAACAGCTTTGCGGGTTTTGGCTCTTTTTAACAATGCAGCTAAAATACCTTGCACCAAGTGGTTGCCGCACATGAGATCGGCCACAGCTAAACCAAAGGGTACCGGGCCATCGGTTCTTCTGCCGCTTAGCCAGGTTAAACCTGATAAAGACTGAACCAATAGGTCCTGTCCGGGTTTTGCAGCCCAGGGGCCTTTATTGCCATAACCGCTTACTACGGCGTAGATAATCTGGGGGTTAATGGCCTGCACCTGATCGAAATCGAGGCCTATTTTTTCCATTACGCCGGGTCTGAAATTATGGGTAAGGATATCGGCCTTGACAATGAGCTGCTTTACCAGGTCCAGGTCGTCGGGGTTTTTCAGATCGGCCGCAAAAGATTCTTTATTCCGGTTTATGGTATGGAACAGCAGGCTGCTATCATCCACAAAAATATCTTTAATGCTAAGCTGCCGGCAGGCTTCGCCTTTTACCGGCCGTTCTATTTTAATGACCCGGGCACCCATATCAGCCAGTTTAAGGCCGGCCGATGGGCCCGCTAAAAACTGGGAAAACTCCAATACCACTAATCCTTCTAATGGTTTCATGCCGTTTGCAGGTTTAGGGTACTAGTGTATAAATGGTTAAGCTGTTCTAAAACGCTTAGCTCATTGCCGCCATTCATTAAATACTGGCGAATAGGATCGCCGGCTTGATCCTGGAACTGCATATATCCGAAATATCTTGGACGTAAGTAAGCTCTTTGTAGGGTGGGTAAGGTGTTTTTGAAATATTGATGGCTAATGTCATTTAACCTTTCGCTCTGCCAGGCCTTTAAATTTCCCGGCTGGCCTCCATTATCGGTAAACAGATTTTGTTGTACTACTGTTGAAGCAGTAAACTCGGCATATTTCAGCGCTTCGGGAATGTGCTGGCTAAAGGCAGAAACCGCCAGGCCCGTACCGCCCAGTGAGCTGATCATGGGCTGTCCGCTAAGCTGTACCAGATCATAGAAGTGTAAC
>JBJTNQ010000137.1:0-14509 GCA_046074105.1 Sphingobacteriaceae bacterium
TCTGTCCCCGGGTAATGGAGGCTTTTATTCGGGAGGAACTCATCCCCGAAAGGGATGAAGATCATTCTTTATTAGATAAGATGGTTTATAATGGCAAGGTGCTTTACCTGATGGATGAACTAATGCCGAAACTGGACGATACGGTTAAAATTGGCTACACTGCTGCGCAGGCACAATGGTGCAAAGATTATGAAGCTGATATCTGGGCTTATTTTATAGACGATAATCTTTTGTTTGAGACCGATTACCTTAAGATTCAGAAATTTTTAACGGATGCTCCTTTTACACCGGGTGTGGGGCAGGGAAATGAATCGGCACCCAAATTAGGTGTTTGGATAGGCTGGCAAATGGTACGTAAGTATATGGATAAGCATCCGGAGGTGACCCTGAAACAATTACTGGCCCAAACAGACGCACAACAATTACTAAAAGAATCTAAATACAAGCCGAAATAAAAAATCGGGTAGAGCGGTATCTTATTGAAAAGAGTGCTCTACCCGATTTTTAAAATACCCAACTTCTGGGCTATGATGATTTACTTCAGTATATTCAAAACGGCTTTGATACTTACCACCGAGCCAATTACCAATAATATGTTGGCAATACCGCTGGCTAAGCTGGAATCTTGCACAAAACGGCCAAAAACACCGGCTGCACCAATAACGATACCAATGGTCATTAACTTATAGTGCCCAGTTTCGTTAGCATTATTATTCTGAATAGTGTTAGTAGTTTTTTCTGACTTTGCCATATTGCTGATTTGAAGCCCAAAATTAAAAATCTTTTCTAAATTATTGTTAGCCATTTACACTAAAACAAACTTTTTGGAGCCTGGGCGGTTCTATTTGATAAAAGCTATGGCTAAATACCCCAAAAAAGCGCAGGAAAAAGTAGAGAAAGCGATGCATGAGTTCAAGCGTGGCAAACTCAAAAGTGGCAGCGGGCATAAAGTGATTAATCCGAAACAGGCTATTGCCATAGGATTATCTGAAGCCCGGGAAGCTGGCGCCAAGGTGCCTAAATAGAAAAAATGAGTTAGACCGTCATTTCGAATTCCGCCGACTGGCAGATGAGCAATCTCCTTAGGCATAAAGACGAGAGATTTCTCGCTAAGCTCGAAATGACGTCAAAACAAAAAAGCCCTCCGAAATTCGGAGGGCTTTCCTTTTATCCAATCATTCAACCTTAACCGTTAGACAATGCTGCCGCACCACTTACGATCTCGGTCAATTCGGTGGTAATAGCAGCCTGACGGGCTTGGTTGTAAGATAATTTTAACGATTTTAATAAGTCGCCGGCATTTTCGGTCGCTTTATCCATGGCCGTCATACGGGCACCATGCTCAGAAGCATGCGAATCTAAAACTGCTTTATACAATTGCGTTTTAATAGATTTTGGAATTAAAGACTCCACAATTTCTTCCTGCGAAGGCTCCAGAATATAATCCTGCTGCTGGCTGCTTTCTACTTCAGAAACCGTTTTAGCCACCGGCAATAATTGTTCGGTAGTTAATATCTGAACTGCTGCATTCTTAAACTGATTGTAAACCAGCTCTACACGGTCGTAATCGCCATTTACGAAACCTTCCATAATGGCTTCCGTAATTTGAGACGTATGCTCGAAAGTGAGGTCTTGAAATAAGTCGTTGTTATTACCAATTACGTTGTACTTACGCTTCTCGTAAAAATCCTGAGTTTTTTTACCAATGGCAATAATACTGCCATTCCCCTGACGGAACTGCTCGGCATAAGTGGTAGAAATTAACTGGTTAACCGTTTTAATCACGTTGGTATTAAATGCACCAGCCAAACCGCGGTTAGAAGAAACCGCCACAATGAGCACCTTTTTAGGCTCACGCTCTACAATAAAAGGCGAAGAAGAACCTTCCAGACTCGCCGATAAATTGGCCAGCAACTCTTTCAGCTTATTCGCATACGGACGTAATTGAACAATCGCATTCGTAGCCCGCTTCAACTTAGCCGCCGAAACCATTTTCATAGCCTTGGTGATCTGCTGCGTAGAACTTACAGATGCAATTCGATTTCTTACTTCTTTTAAATTAGCCATTTACTAAAGTTGTAGGTTGTGAGTTATAAGTTGTAAGTGCTTACCCGCAACCTACAACTTATAACCTAAAACTCAATTAATATTTATCTGCCAGTTCTTTGGCTACTTTTTCTAATACAGCGGTTAGCGTATCATCAAATTTACCTGCTTTAAGGGCCTGTAAAACATCTGCATGGCGCTGCTCTAATTGCTGTAAAAACTCAGCTTCAAATTCTTTCACCTTATCTACCGGCACATTACGCAATAAGCCTTTAGAACCTGCATAAATAATAGCT
Organism: Sphingobacteriaceae bacterium; assembly: GCA_046074105.1. Classification (GTDB taxonomy): domain Bacteria; phylum Bacteroidota; class Bacteroidia; order Sphingobacteriales; family Sphingobacteriaceae; genus JAIPAN01. The sequence goes on from JBJTNQ010000137.1 coordinate 2,343, forward strand.
ACTTGTTTCTCTACAGCAACCGGAGCAAACTGACCTTGTTTCAAGATCTCTACGTTACGCACCCCTTTATCTAATACCGCTTTGGTAGCCGCATCCAGGTCAGAACCAAACTTCGCGAAAGCTTCTAACTCACGGAACTGGGCCTGATCTAATTTAAGCGTACCTGCCACTTTTTTCATCGGTTTAATCTGGGCATTACCCCCTACACGAGATACCGAGATACCCACGTTAATAGCCGGACGTACACCTGCGTTAAACAAATTCGACTCTAAGAAGATCTGACCATCAGTAATAGAGATTACGTTGGTTGGGATATAAGCAGAAACGTCACCCGCCTGAGTTTCGATGATCGGTAAGGCAGTTAAAGAACCACCACCTTTCACAATACCTTTAATAGATTCAGGCAAATCGTTCATATTTTTGGCAATATCATCGTTGGCATTCACCTTAGCGGCACGCTCTAATAAACGGCTGTGCAGGTAAAATACGTCGCCAGGATAAGCCTCACGGCCCGGAGGACGCTTTAATAATAAAGAAACCTCACGGTAAGCTACCGCCTGTTTAGACAAATCATCGTAAACGATCAAAGCCGGACGGCCCGTATCGCGGAAGAACTCGCCAATGGCAGCACCCGCAAACGGAGCGTAGAACTGCATCGGAGCCGGATCTGAGGCAGAAGCTGCCACAATTACTGTATAAGGCATCGCACCTTTTTCTTCCAAAGTTTTAACTATTTGTGCTACCGTAGAGTTTTTCTGACCAATAGCCACATAGATACAGAATACCGGCTGACCGGCATCGTAAAATTCTTTCTGATTAATAATAGTATCAATACAAACGGCAGTTTTACCGGTCTGACGGTCGCCAATAACCAACTCACGCTGACCACGACCAATCGGAATCATCGCATCAATCGCTTTAATACCCGTTTGTAAAGGCTCGTTTACCGGCTGACGGTAAATTACCCCCGGCGCTTTACGCTCTAAAGGCATTTCGTAAGTAGTACCACTAATAGGTCCTTTACCATCAATTGGCTGACCCAAGGTGTTTACCACACGGCCCAACATACCATCGCCTACGTTAATAGAAGCAATTTTCTTGGTACGTTTAATCGTATCGCCTTCCTTAATCGAATCTGAAGCACCCAGCAATACCACTCCCACGTTATCCTCTTCCAGGTTCAAAACAATACCTTGCAAACCGTTTTCAAACTCAACCAGCTCACCCGATTGAACTTTTGTTAATCCGTATACACGGGCAATACCATCACCAACCTGCAATACGGTTCCTACCTCTTCGAGTTCCGCTTCCGACTTAAAGCCTGCTAATTGTTGTCTTAAAATCGCCGAAACTTCGTCTGGTCTAACTTCTGCCATAATTTTTATTTATGAGTAAATGTGTTTGTATTCGTATTTAATTCTTTCAGTCCCGCTATTCGCTGCAATGTCGCTTGGCGTTTGGCGCAAGGCGGATAGCGTTATTCTGCTCTCCGCTCAACCCTTTCCGCTCCATTTTCGCTGCAATCGGGTTTAGTATACTTAAGCTTTCGCCTTTTAGTTCTTTTTTATTTTCTACGCCATGCCGCTTACCGCCTAACACTTTCCGCTGTGCACTATGCGCTATACCGCAAATTCCTTTTTCAGTTTAGTCAGTTTGCTGCTCAAGCTGGCATCAAATTGCTTATCGCCCACCTGCAGCACAAAACCACCAATCAGGTTAGAGTCCAGTTTAGTTTCCAGAACCACCTCACCTTTAGTAGCCGTCTTTACCACTTCAACAATCTGTTTCTTATTCGCTTCGGTCAGTTCAACAGCCGAAGTAACTTTGGCCGTAACCACCCCTTTATCCTGGTTATATAAATTCAAAAACTCCTTCGCGGTAGCATATAATACCCCCGAACGGCCCTTGTTAACCATAATCTTAAAAAAAGAAAGCACCATCGGGTGAACCTTATCGGCAAATAAACCCTCTAAAACAGCTACTTTCTTATCCAGGTTCACAATCGGGTTTTTAAGCACTGCCAAAAACGTAGCGTTGGCTTTGCAAACCTCTACAAAAAGCGCCATCTGCTGCTGCACCTGGTCTAAAGCCTTTTGCTCCTTAGCCAGATCGATCAGAGATTTCGCATACCGCGATGCAACTTGTAATTCAGACATATTTCAATTTGTCAATTTGTCAATGAGTTAATTTATCTATTACAGCACATAGGCAAAGTAGACAAATCAGCAAATAGACTAATTAAATTTTAACTTCTTTTAATAGATCGCTAACTAACGCTTCTTGTTTCTTTTGATCCTCAAATTGCTTGCTCAACACTTTTTCAGCAATTTCTAAAGAAAGCGTAGCCACCTGGTTTTTAACCTCGGCCATAGCTGCAGTTTTCTGAGCATCAATTTCTTGCTTTGCTTTTTCAATCAGCTTAGCACCTTCAGCCTGAGCAGAAACTTTCGCATCGTTCACAATCTGATCCTTCAATTGTTTAGCCTCTTTCAAGATCACATCGCGTTCTGCACGGGCCTGCTTTAACAATTGCTCATTTTCGCTGGTTAATTTGGCCATTTCTTCTTTAGCCAATTGTGCTTTAGATAAAGCATCTTCAATAGAGCGTTCACGCTCATTTAAAGCTTCTACAATAGGCTTCCAGGCCATTTTGCGCAATAGCACAAATAAAATTAAGAAAGCAACGGTAGACCAAATGAATAAACCCGGATCTGGACTAACTAAGGGATTAATAGCTAAAAGCATAATTTTTTAAATTCTTTTTGTTCGGTTAAAATCAGGAGTGAATTAAAAGCTGCTGCCAATCGCAGCAGCTTTTAAATAGAATTACTTGGTACCTAAGAAGGCAACAACTACACCAAACAGGGCAACCGCTTCAACGAATGCCGCAGCGATTAACATCGCAGTTTGGATTTTAGATGCCGCTTCTGGCTGACGAGCCATACCTTCCATGGCTTTTCCACCAATTTGTCCGATACCGATACCAGCTCCAATAGCAGCTAATCCGGCACCAATTCCAGCAATACTTCCAGTGATCATAACTTTACTTTTAAAATATAATTAAACAAAAAACAATTGCATATTAATGTTCGGCATGCTCTTCTACCGCCATACCTATAAATAAGGCCGACAAAATGGTGAAGATGAACGCCTGTATAAATCCTACTACCAATTCGATTACGCTGATAAACAACACAAACGGAACAGCAATACCGGCAACAAACACAGATTTAAGGATAAAGATCAACGAAATTAAACTTAAGATCAGGATGTGGCCTGCCGTAATGTTTGCAAACAAACGAATCATTAAAGCAATAGGCTTGGTAAATAAACCGATAATTTCTACCGGAATCATCAGTGGATATAACCACCAAGGCACATGTGGTGTAAATACGTGTCCCCAATAATTTTTGTTACCATTAACCGTAGTTAAGATAAACGTACACAAAGCCAGCATCATGGTTACCGCAATGTTACCGGTTAAGTTAGCGCCACCCGGAAAGAACGGGATGAGGCCCATCAGGTTGTTTATCCAAACAAAGAAGAAAACCGTTAACAGGTAAGGCATAAAGCCTGCGTATTTATGGCCCAATTGCGGGCGGGCAATATCGTCTCTAACAAAAAGAATAATAGGCTCTAATAAAGATTGTAATCCTTTAGGTGCTTTACCCTCTCTCTTTTTGTATGATTTAGCAACACTACCAAAAATAAGCAGCAAGAAGAAAACAGATAGAAACAAAGAAACTACGTTCTTGGTAATTGAAATATCAAACGGCTTATCGTTGCTAGCGTGTTTATCTTCATCTAAGCTTACAAATAAACCTTCGGCATTGGCCTGCTCTGTAGGATAGTAAAACTTACCGTGGAAATTAACCAGCTTTACACCTTTCTCTTCAAACACCTCAGTTCCGTGAGTATTTTCGTGTTTATTGTACAAGAAAGTTACCCAGCCATTTGGGGTATATAAAATTACCGGCAGCGGAATGGCTACTTTGTGTTCGCCTTCGCCCCAGAAATGCCATTCGTGGGCATCGGCAATATGGTGCAAAATAGTTTGCGAAATATCTTCTTCTGCTTCCTCTCCGTGAGCCTCAGTTTTAGCATGCGGTTCACCTGCTTTTACCGGCTCTTCTGAGGCCTTTACTTGTGCAAAACCGCCTAATAAAACTATTAAAGCAGCAGAAAAAGCTAGTCTGGTGATTTTTTTAAGATTCAAAATGTGGCTCAATTCCATCAAAACGCAAAGATTTACTTTAAATTTCAGGTGCGCAAGTTACGTAACAAACAATAAATTTCAAACACTGTATGTGTTAAATACAGATAAAAAAAATTAAGCACGAAAACGGTGCCATTAACGTTGAAATTACTGAGGTAAACAAAGAGCAAAATCATACAAAAAAGTAGCCTGGAAACCACGGTAGCCAGCAATACCTGGCCCGAGGCTTTATCGCTTACCTTCATGCGCCAAAAAGCAATGGCCAGCACCAGCAGGGTAAAGCCGGCAAAAAGCACATATAATTTCCAGAATAGCGAAATAAGGTAGTCAGGGTTTTTAGTCTGCAGCCAATAAGGCCCGGCAGCCAGAACCACCAGAAAGATTACAAAGTAGGTAACAACTTGGCTAAATTTCACTATTTCAATTGTCTAATGGTTTGGTATATGGCTAAACAAACACCCAGCACCCCACTCAGGGCGGTAACCCAATGCACTTCGTTTTCCATCCAGGCGTCTAGTTTATATCCCACGAAAGTGGAAAAACCTATTATGGCTACCAATTGAAAAGCAATGGACGAATATTTGGCGTAAGCCTTCAGTGCTTTTTTCTCCGATTCTAAATCTGGTTCTTTATCCGAAGTAGGGGGCATAGCCATTGAAAATTGTTTAATACAAAACTAGTCTTTTATTAAGCCACCGGAAAATTATTGCCCTGCTGAATGGTATTTTTTTGGCCATAATTAGACTTTTATAAATAAAGCGCCGTTAAAATCATTAAATATTAGATCAATAATGTTTAATTTGAATATTAAAGTTCCTTTATTGAACATGCATAGCCTATTTTTGCAGTAATTATTTCATCTAGCCTTTATACCCTTGAAAATCAAATCTTCATTTATAAAATATCTCCTGTTTTTTCTGGCCCTTATACAGCTGGGTTCTGCTGCTGCACAAGAAGAGAGCCGTGGTACCAAAGGCATGCAAAACCTTACTGCACGTTATAACATTCTTTTTAATGCCCGCGAATTGGTGAAACAAAGTCAGGAAAATATTTCAATGGCTTTTCCTGATAACTACAGCCGGCTGATTCCGGTTTTTACCGAAGCAGATAGTAGGGTTGCCCAGGCTGAAACCAAAAAACTGGATGAAGCCATAAAAAAAGCGAATTTGATAGCCAATGAAAAAGCTAAAAGCAATTATGTTGACGATGCTTATCTGCTCATTGGAATAGCCAACCACCTGAAAACAGATTACTATAATGCGGTAGAGTACTTTAATTATGTATACCAGAACTACACGAAAGAAAAAGCAATAAAACAAAGTTCGCTAGTTTGGAAAGCACGCTCTTTAATGCAGCTGAAACGTTTTGATGAAGCCCAGGCAGTGCTGGATACCGCCATTAAATACCTTAAAACTTCAAAAAAATCGATTACAGAGGTTTACGCTACTAAAACACAATGGCACTTATATGCCAAACAATATAAACCGGCAGCCGATTTGCTGCTTAAGGCCATCAAGTCTTCGCATAACAAGGCCCAGCGCACCCGCTGGACTTTCCTGCTGGCCCAACTGGAACAGCTTAACGGCAAGCCCGACGATGCCTTTAAACATTATACGGAAGTAGTAAAAAGTAATGCCCCTTTTGAAATGGCTTTTAATGCCAATTTAAACCGCATTAGCATTGAGGAAAATGAGGCCGTAAAGCAGGTAAATCGCGAAGAGCGTTTAAGGGCTTTATTAAAGGACGACAAAAACCTGGACTTAACCGACCAGATCTATTATCAGATTGGCCGCAATTTCGAAGAAAAGAAACAATTACCGCAGGCTATTGAAAATTATAACATTTCTATTCGCAAGAACACGAAAAATCAGGACCAGCGTGGATTATCTTATCTGGCCTTAGCCGAAATTTATTTTAAACAGGCCGATTATGTAAATGCCAAAAAATATTACGATAGTACCTTAACGGCTTTACCTGTTACCCATCCAGATTATGCTTTTATTACCAAGAAAAACAGCAGTCTGGACCTGCTGGCAAAAAATTTAATGATCATAGCCGAAGAAGATACGCTGCAAATGCTGGCAGCATTGCCCGAAACAGAGCGTAAAGCAAAGATAGAGCTTATGGTTGGGCAAAAGGTAAGTCAGGCAGAAGCCAGCAGATCGCTGGGAGGCGGCGCCACAGATTTTGGCAGCAGTGCCCTAGCCCAGAACCCAAACACCGCCGGCAATAAATTTTATTTTAACAACCCGCTGGCCCTAAGCCAGGGTTTCTCTGATTTTAAAAAGAGATGGGGAAACAGAACTTTAGAAGACAATTGGCGGATCAGCCAAAAAGCTCTTTCCGGCCCATCCAATCAGGCACTGGGAGATGCCGCTCAAACAGCTGATGCCGGCACTCAGCCAAACCAGAATAAAGCGATAAGCCTGGCTGAGGAATTCAGAAATAATTTGCTCTTTAAATTACCCAACAGCACCGATAAACTGGCAGATTCTAATCTCAGAATAGCCGATGCTTATTTTGAGGTAGGCGATTATTATCGCGAAGTTTTAAATGATAAAGCCGAGGCCATTCGTGCCTTTGAGACCTTGCTAAAACGCTTCCCTAACTACGGCAATCTTGCGGCGGTATATTATAATTTGTATCGCTTATATTCAGATGTTGATGAAGAAAAATCTGATGCCTTTAAAAACCGCATCCTGACTAATTTCCCTAAATCTGTATTTGCCAAGGTTATTCTAGACCCAGAGTTTAGCCAAAAGCAAGACGAGCAAGATCTGGCTTTGGGCCGTGCTTATAACCAGATCTTTGAGCAGTTTGAAAAGAAAGATTACAGCGAAGTAATGAATTGCATCCGCGAACTGAATGCCGGTTTTGGTGCCAACAGACTTTCGGCACAGCTAGGCTATTTAAACAGCATTTCTGCCGGGCATCAGCAAAATCTTTCGGCTTTTGAAAATGCACTAAAAAGCCTGGTCAATGCGTTTCCTGATGATAAACTGATCACGCCATTGGTTAAACAACACCTCGCTTTTATTGAGGCAAACCGGGCCAGTATGGCTGCCAGACCTATTGTTTTGGTCGATAACGATCCGCTATCCCTGGCTATGGTAACTATGCCTCAGCCAGCCAGTAATCCAATTATTAAAAAATCAGCTGAGGTTAGCGCTCCAGTTCCTGCCGCGGACAGTGCGTCAGCAAAAGAAAATGTGGTAGCGGCAGCAGCGGCACCGGTACAGCCCAAGGCCAATACCAATGTCAGTATTTTCGATCTGAAAGACACTCAGCACTTTTACCTGGTCATTAATGTAGCAGACCCATCGGTCAATTTAAGTTCATCCCGTTTTGGTGTAGGGCAGTTTAACCGGTCTAATTATCAGGGATGGAATTTAAAACATGAATTAAAAGATGTAAATGGAGAAAATCAGCTGATATTTGTAGGCGAGTTTACGAGTAAAGAAAGTGTAAGCGAATATTATCAGCAAATTTTGCCGCTTATGCGGGATATCATGAAAATTCCGGCCGAAAAATATAGCTTGTTTACTATTACTAAAGCTAATTTAGACCGCATAACCAACTCCGAAACCTTAAAACAATACCTGGAATTTTACCGGGCAAATTAATAGCAGCATACCCACACATGAGCGAACCACTAAGCAGACAGGATCTACAGCGTTATACCAGCCTATTCTGGAAAATTATTATTGGCGCAATTGCATTTGCTGCCATCTTAATTTTCAGTATTGGGATGGGCCTGTTTGGCAAACTGCCTTCATTCCGCGATCTGGAAAACCCTAAGAGTAACCTGGCTTCTGAAGTAATTTCTGAAGACAACGTAGTGCTGGGGACCTATTATGTTCAAAACAGATCGAACGTACGTTACGAAGAAATATCACCCAACGTAATTAATGCGCTTATTTCTACAGAAGACGTACGCTTTTACAGTCATTCGGGTATCGATTTTAGACGAACTTTCACCATTATCTTTTATAACCTTATCGGGAAGAAACAGGGAGCCAGTACCATAACCCAACAATTGGCGCTGAACTTATTTTCCGAAAGGGCTAAAAATCCGGTAAAGCGAATTATTCAAAAACTTCAGGAGTGGATCATTGCCGTAAAACTGGAGCGCAACTACACCAAAGAAGAAATCATCACCATTTATTTAAATACGGTAGATTTTGGTGCCTACAATACCTTTGGAATTAAATCGGCTGCAAGAACCTACTTCAATACTACGCCCGATAAATTAACCCCGGCACAAGCTGCCGTATTAGTAGGCATGCTGAAAGGCCCTTCCTATTATTCCCCAATTAGGAATCCGGAGCGGGCACTTGCACGCAGAAATACCGTTTTAAACAATATGCGCAAGTCGGGATTTTTAAGCGATGCCGAAACCGAAACTTTTCAGTCTACCCCATTGGCATTAGATTTTAATCCATCAGATTATAATGTAGGTCCGGCACCCTATTTCCGGGCCATGCTTAAAAAAGAGATCCAGGATATTTTTGAAGAACAATCTATTACCAAGGCAGACGGTACCCCCTATGATCTGGATCGGGATGGACTGAAGATCTATACCACCATTAATTCCAACATGCAGCGCTATGCCGAAGATTCGCAGAAAGAGTATATGCAGGAATTGCAGAAACAATTCAATGCACAATGGCGTGGCCGTAAAGATCCGTTTAAAGATTATCAGCAATTAATAGATCAGGGTATTAAACGCTCCGATCGGTACAAACAGCTGGTGGCCGAAGGTAAAAGCGAAGAAGAGATTAGCCGCGACTTTAACACCCCGGCTAAAATGTCTATTTTCAGCTGGAAGGGCGATATCGACACCCTAATGAAGCCCATCGATTCCATTAAATATTACAAACTTATTCTGCGTAATTCGATGATGGCCATGGAGCCTCAAACCGGCTATGTAAAAGCCTGGGTGGGCGGCACCAGTTTTGAGCACTTTAAATACGACCAGGTAAAAATGGGCACCCGGCAGGTAGGTTCTACCGCTAAGCCCTTTACTTATGCCGTAGCCATTGATAATGGCTACTCCCCTTGTCTGTTGGTTCCTAATGAACCAGTAGATATTGACGGCTGGACGCCTAGTGCGCACAAACCGCTACCGGGCAGTATTACTTTAAAAACTGCTTTGGCCTATTCACAAAACTACGTAACCGCTTATATGATGAAACAGGTGGGTGCTACGGCAGTTTCTACACTCATTAAAAAAATGGGTATTACCAGCGAGGTACCTCCTTATCCATCTATATGCCTGGGCACTTTCGATGCTTCGGTTTACGACATGGTTGGAGCCTACGCTGCCTTTGTGAATCATGGTATATGGACAGAGCCTACTTATTTGCTTCGTATTGAGGATAAGAATGGAAATATTTTGTACGAACGGAAACCTAAGGTAGTTTTTGCGCTTAATGAGCAAACTGCCTATATCATGACCCAAATGCTAAAAGGAACGGTAGAAAATGGAACCGGCGTACGTTTGCGTTACAAATACGGATTTACCAATCCTATTGGAGGCAAAACGGGAACCACCCAAAACAACTCTGATGGCTGGTTTATGGGTATCACTCCACAATTGGTAGCCGGTGTATGGACAGGCTGCGAAGACCGGGCTATCCATTTCTCTTCTACCAATCAGGGCGAGGGGGCTAATTCGGCACTGCCTATTTTTGCCTTGTTCTTAAAAAAGGTTTATGCCGACCCTGGTCTGCATTATGCTAAGGGAGATTTTGATCCGCCGAAAGGCGAATTAACCGTAACCTGGGACTGTAATGCTTATAATGGCCAGCCAGACCCGAAAACCGATAAAAATTAGGGTTTTTATTTAGATTTGAACAGGATTTGCTTAAGCTGATCCTGTTTTTTGTTTCTACCATGCGCCTTGCTTTCGATTATCAGTCTTTTTTAAAAACCCTGCCTGCCAAACCGGGCGTGTACCAGTTTTGGAATGAGGCCGGCGAATTGATCTATATTGGTAAAGCCAAGAGCCTTAAAAACAGGGTAAGTTCTTATTTTACTAAAGATGCGCAACGCTTAAATGCCAAAACCCGGGTTTTGGTAAGTAAAATTCAAAAAATCACCTTTACACTGGTCGATTCTGAAATTGATGCCTGGCTGCTGGAAAACAGCCTGATCAAAAAACACCAGCCCCGTTATAATGTTTTATTGAAGGACGATAAAACCTATCCCTGGATCGTAATTAAAAACGAACGGTTTCCGCGGATATTCAGTACCCGTAAAGTAATTAAAGACGGGTCGACCTATTTTGGGCCGTATGCTTCGGTAAGTATGATGCATACCATGCTGGGTTTAATTAAAGATATTTTCCCGCTACGAACTTGCAGCCTGGCACTGAGCAAAGAAAATATTGATGGCGGTAAATTTAAAGTATGCCTCGAATATCAGATAGGGAACTGTAAAGGCCCCTGTCAGAATTTAGAGAGCGAGGCAGAATACCTGAAAAAAATTGAGGACATTAAGGATATTCTGAATGGCAAGATCGGTTCGGTAATAAAGAAGCTTAAACAAGAAATAGAGCAGGCTGCGACCGCGATGAAATTCGAACTGGCCCATTTTCTGAAAGAGAAATTAGACAGCCTGGAGGGTTACCAAAGCCGCTCGACGGTGGTGAGTGCTTCTATTACCAATGTAGATGTGTTTAGCATAGCTTCTGAAGCGCAATATGCTTTTGTAAATTACCTGAAGGTGATTAATGGAGCCATTATCCAAACGCAAACCATTGAGATTAGGAAAAAACTGGATGAAACCGATGAGGAATTACTCAGCATTGCGATATCCGATTTCAGGAATAAATTTAACAGCCAGTCTAAAGAAATTGTGGTTCCTTTTGAATTGGAATTAAGCGACCCGAATATCCATTTTACTGTACCTAAACTGGGCGAAAAGAAAAAACTGCTGGAACTTTCGCAAAAAAACGTGCTTTACTTTAAGCGAGAACGTTTAGATCAGTACGAAAAATTAAACCCGGAAGTAAAAACCGAGCGGGTACTAACTCAAATGATGAAAGATTTGAGGCTAAATCAGCTACCGCGACACATAGAATGTTTTGATAACTCTAACTTTCAGGGCAAATATCCGGTTTCGGCTATTGTAGTTTTTAAAGATGTCAAACCTTCTAAAAAAGATTACCGGCATTTTAATGTGAAGACCGTAGAGGGTCCCAACGATTTTGCTACCATGGAGGAGGCTGTTTTTAGACGATACAGAAGACTTTTAGAGGAAAACGAAGCCTTACCGCAATTGGTCATTATTGATGGGGGCAAGGGTCAGTTATCGGCTGCTTTAAAAAGCCTGAAAAAATTAGGTATTGATAAAAAACTAACGGTTATTGGCATTGCTAAGCGTTTGGAGGAATTGTATTACCCCGGCGACCCCTATCCTTTATATTTGGATAAAAAGTCGGAATCGCTCAGAATTATACAGCAATTACGTGATGAGGCTCACCGCTTTGGTATTACTTTTCATCGTAAGAAAAGAGATCAGGGTACTTTATTAACCGAACTGGAGCAAATTCCGGGTATTGGCAAAACTACTGCCGATAAATTATTGCGGCATTTTAAATCGGTAAAAAAAATTAAAGAAGCCTCCCGGGAGGAATTACAGCAATGGCTAAACACCAAACAGCTGAAGTCGCTGGAAGATTATTTTGGGGATAATAATGGTTTCTATTCCTCCACTGTTTCCTGAAGACACGAACCAGGGTCTAATTCATCCTTCGACAAGCTCAGGATGACAGTTTTTTAAGAATGAATCCCAGGGCCCTTAAACTCATAATTATAGAAAAAGCCTTCCGAAATTCGGAAGGCTTTTTAATCAGATTTATCTAATTACTTAGTATTAGTACGACCATAAGTCGTGTTCCCAATCGAGGAGCGCTTTTTTAATACGTTCCGACTCGTATAAACGGTCT
>JBJTNQ010000138.1:0-9990 GCA_046074105.1 Sphingobacteriaceae bacterium
CCGCGGAATTCTAAACCACGAGTCCAGGCAAAAATAGAGGCAATAGGGTTGGTAGAAGTTGGTTTACCGGCCTGATGATCGCGGTAGTGGCGGGTTACGGTACCGTGTGCCGCTTCTGCTTCCATGGTTTTGCCATCCGGAGTAACTAAAGTAGAGGTCATTAAACCTAAAGAGCCAAAACCTTGCGCTACGGTATCCGACTGTACGTCGCCGTCGTAGTTCTTACAAGCCCAAACAAAGTTTCCGTTCCATTTTAGGGCAGAAGCCACCATGTCGTCAATTAAACGATGTTCGTAAACCAGACCTAAAGCATCGAATTTTGCTTTATAGTCCTGCTGATAAATCTCTTCGAAAATATCTTTAAAACGGCCATCATATTTTTTCAGGATGGTGTTTTTGGTTGATAAGTATAAAGGCCATTTTTTCATTAAAGCCTGGTTAAAGCAAGCATGAGCAAAACCACGAATAGATTCGTCGGTATTGTACATGGCCATCGCCACGCCATCGCTTTTAAAGTTATATACTTCAAAAGATTGGGTTTCGCCGCCATCTTCAGGAGTGAAAGTAATGGTCAGCTTGCCTTTGCCTTTGGTTACAAAGTCGGTAGCACGGTACTGATCGCCAAAAGCATGACGGCCAATACAGATAGGAGCAGTCCAGTTGGGTACCAAACGGGGTACATTGCTCATTACAATGGGTTCGCGGAAAACCGTTCCATCCAGAATATTACGGATGGTTCCGTTAGGCGATTTCCACATCTGCTTTAAATTAAACTCTTTTACACGAGCTTCATCAGGGGTAATGGTGGCACATTTAATACCCACACCATATTGTTTAATGGCGTTGGCAGCATCAACCGTAACCTGATCATTCGTTTCATCACGGTACTCCATTCCCAGATCGTAATATTTAATATCCAATTCCAGGTAAGGGAAAATTAATTTGTCTTTGATGAATTTCCAGATGATGCGGGTCATCTCATCGCCATCCAGCTCTACTACGGGGTTGGCTACCTTGATTTTTTGTATGCTCATGAGTTATTAGAAGTAATTATTTGATATTGCGGCAAATATATAAAATTGAGCGCATTGCTGGACGATTTTCCATCAGCAAAACTAAAATTATACAATGGGCAATGAATCTATCTTAAAAGCAGGCCGATAACTGGCCTATAGGGAGGACGATAAAGTGGGGAATGCCTTACATTTCCAGATCCAGGTTAAAGCGCTTCCTAAATTCTTCTACTTTAGGATTTTTCTCTACCATGTGCAGATATTTCTCGGTAGAGGTATACAAACGCTTCTTTTCTGTGTTTTCCACTATTTTAGTGATCAGTTCTATCTGAAAATTGTTCAACTCGGTACGTAAAAAGTTCATCAGATCTATCCGTTCATCCTGAAGCTGGGTTTCCTGAATCTTGTTCTCAATGGCCAGCTCAATTTTAAATCCATCCATTAAAACCGGTGCATTGGTAGTTAGCAGGGTAAATAAGTTGATTTTGCCGACTTTTTTCATCCGTTCTGCATATTCATTCCAGCGGTTTAGCAAAACATCCTGATTAAAATCTTCCTGGCTGTCGCCGGTTAAATAATCGGGCTTTTTCTCCTCAATTTCTGTAGAGATCAGCTCGTTTAAATTAGGTATAAGCGAAATAGCAGGAGCGTTCAGGCTCGGTTTAGGCTTCTCTTCTGCTGGTATTTCTGCTGATTTTTCTGGTTCCGGAGCTGGGTTTTCATAAACTGTCTCAGGCTCTGCAAGAATGGGTTCAGCAATTTTATCGGCTAAAGGTTCGGGTTCGGTAATGGCTGTCGGTACTTCTTTTATAGGCTCTACTTCTGGTTTGAGGGCTTTCTCTGGCTTTTTTTCGGCTGCAGGAGCGCTTGCAACCGCACTCGCTGGGCTATTCAGTTTTTTTTTTACGTCCGCAGCGGGCGCTACGGCGGATAAATGAAGCGCCGAGTGCAAGTGAGCGATCTTAATTAAAGATAACTCTACCTGGAGCCTTTGGTTTTTACTGGTTCGGTAGTTCAGGTCGCACTGATTGGCAATATTAAGAGCCGAAACCAAAAAGGAAGCATCGGTTTGCTCAGATTGAATCAGGTATTTTTGTTTAATGCCTTCGCTTACTTCTAACAAACGCAGGGTAGCCTGATCTTTGCCCACCAATAAATTACGTAAGTGCGAAGCCAGACCGGTTATAAAATGATTCCCGTCGAAACCCTTACTTAAAATCTCATCGAATAATAAAAGGCCCGAAGCCACATCTTGCGTGAGCAGGGCATCGGTTACTTTAAAATAATAATCGTAATCTAAAATGTTCAGGTTGTCAATTACTGCCTGGTAAGTAATGTTCCGGTTAGAAAAACTGGCTATCTGATCAAACATCGACAAAGCATCGCGTAAGCCGCCGTCCGCCTTCTGGGCAATCAGGTGCAGGCCTTCCATGTCGTAAGCAATAGATTCCTTATCGGCAATAGCCGCCAAATGCCGGGCCATATCTTCTACCTTAATTCGGTTAAAGTCGAATATCTGACAACGCGAAAGTATGGTGGGGATAATTTTATGCTTCTCTGTGGTAGCTAAAATAAAAATAGCGTATGCAGGAGGTTCTTCTAATGTTTTCAGGAAGGCATTAAATGCTGCCGACGAAAGCATATGGACCTCATCTATAATATAGATCTTGAATTTACCGGTTTGAGGTGGTATACGAACCTGTTCGGTAAGGTTACGGATATCTTCTACCGAATTGTTTGAAGCGGCATCCAGTTCATGAATGCTAAATGAATTGCCCTGTTGAAAGGAAACGCATGATTCGCATGTGCCGCAAGGCTCTAATTGGGTATTCGGATTTTGACAATTGATGGTTTTAGCCAGTATTCGGGCGCAGGTTGTTTTACCTACACCACGTGGCCCGCAGAATAAAAAGGCCTGGGCCAGCTGATTATTTTTGATGGCGTTTTTTAGTGTGCCGGTAATATGTCCCTGACCCACAACACTTTCAAAAGTAACCGGACGGTATTTTCTGGCTGAAACTATAAAATTATCCATCGCACCTAAATTAGAGATAAGATATTGCTTCTACAAACATCAACTAACAGAAATAATTCAATATACCTTCATGGTGGCCAGGTTTGGGTTTTACCATTCGTCGGCTGTATATGTCATTCGTCGGCTAATTTTTACCGTTGGTCTGTATTTCATTGCCCGGTATCTATAAAAACCTGACCTTCATATCATGATATTAGTTCAGGATCTGGACTCAATATTTCTAATGTTTCAATTTGGTGTGTTAAAAAGTCGGTGAAGCCCCCAAACTTCACCGCTTTTTTTTGTCCATTATTTTCAGTGTAATACATCTTTTAAAAGCATTTGATAATCTGAAAATTATGCATAAATTTGCAACCCGCCGTAAAAGCGGATTTATTTAATTAAAAACAAAAATGCAACAGTACGAAACCGTAATCATTCTTACCCCGTTGTTGTCTGATGAAGCTGCTAAAGAGGTTATTGCCAAATTTAGTAAGTTAATGAAAGATAACGGAGCCGAAATTATCCAGGAGGATAATTGGGGTCTGAAAAAACTTGCATACCCAATTCAAAAGAAAACGAACGGGTATTATCACCTAACTGAATTTAAGGCTCCAGGTGAATTTATTAACAAACTGGAGGTTGAATTTAAGCGTGATGAACGTGTTATGCGTTTCTTAACCACTGCTTTAGACAAGCATGCCATTGCCTACAACGAGAAAAAACGTAGTGGCGCCTTCAATAAAAAGAAAACTGAAAAAGTTGAGGAGGAAGTAACTAATGGCTAAAGATCAAATTCAATACGTTACGGCTCCAAAAGTGGAGGATAACCGTAAAAAATACTGCCGTTTTAAAAAGAACGGAATCCAGTATATCGATTATAAGGATGCTAATTTCTTATTAAAGTTCATTAATGACCAGGGTAAATTATTACCACGTCGTTTAACAGGAACTTCTTTGAAATTTCAGCGTAAAGTAGCTCAAGCCGTTAAACGTGCCCGTCACATCGGTTTATTGCCTTATGTAACAGATTCATTAAAATAACAGGGGGAAACAAGCAATGGAAATTATCTTAAAACAAGATATCAAAGGTCTTGGAGAAAAAGACGATATCGTGAATGTAAAGCCCGGTTATGGTCGTAACTTCTTAATCCCTCAGGGAATTGGAAGTTTGGCTACCGAGTCTGCTAAGAAAGTATTGGCAGAAAACTTAAAGCAAGCTGCTTTTAAGCAAGATAAAATTAAGAAAGACGCAGAAGCTGTTGCTGCTCGTCTGGAAGGTGTTAAATTAAGCATTGGTGCAAAAGCTGGCGAGTCTGGAAAGATTTTCGGTTCTGTAAACACTATTCAGGTTGCTGATGCCCTTAAGAAACAAGGTTTTGAAGTAGACCGTCGTCGTATTACTTTCGAAACCGAACCTAAATTTGTTGGCGAGTACATCGTTAACTTAAACTTACACAAAGAAGTGAAAGTTCAGGTTCCTTTCGAAGTAGTTGCTGAGTAATCTTGCTCAAACTAAGATTAAAGCCCCGAAGTATTTCGGGGCTTTTTTTATGCTTGCTGAAATAACTACATTTGATTTTAACCTTCATAGCTATGCTGCTTTCCATACTTAAAAAAGCGATATACAGTTTCCTGATCTTTACTTTTTGCTGGGTATTGATTTACCGCTTTGTAAACCCACCCATTACCTGGTTAATGATTCAGCGGAGCATAGAGCGCCAGGCCGATGGAAAATCATGGAAACTGGAAAAAGAATGGCGCAATTTCGATGACCTGTCTAATAATTTAAAGCGGGCAGCCCTTGCCGGAGAAGATGCTGGATTTAAGGATCACTGGGGTTTTGATGTAAAAGCCATACAAAAAGCGTATGAAAAAAATCAGCGGGGTCGCAAAATAAGGGGCGGCAGCACCATTAGTCAGCAAACAGCAAAAAATGTATTTCTTTGGCCGGGCCGTTCGTGGGTGCGCAAGGGTTTCGAAACGTATTTTACCGTTTTAATAGAATTGCTTTGGTCTAAAGAGCGTATTCTGGAAGTTTATTTAAATGTAATTGAAATGGGCGACGGTATTTACGGTGCCGAAGCCGCTACGCAGGCTTATTTTGGCAAGTCGGCAGGCAGTTTAAGCCGATCTCAGGCTGCCTTATTGGTGGCCATTCTGCCAAGCCCCTTGCGTTGGTCGCCGATAAATCCTAACCGTACGGTTTACTATAGGCAAAGTCTTATTTTGCGCAATATGCGACGAATGGGGAATGTTAAGTTTGATTAAGAGTTTTTGTCACCCAGAGCTTGTCGAAGGGTGATAGAAATTTTTGGGTTGAGGAAGGACTCGCCCGGAGACAGATTTATGCTCCGACAAGCTCAGCATGACGTTTTATGCAAATACTTTTGCATGCCAGCTTTGTTTCAAAGGAATTTCCCAGTTGGTTTCCAGTTCGCTGTAGGTTGGTATCAGGTTATTGAAAACGATGGTTTCGTTAGTTAACTGTCCTGCTTCCATGAGCGTTGTAAACTCATCTTTACTGCAAGTTTTAATTTCGTGGCCCTGGCGGTAGGCAATTTGCATGCGGTCGAACAGGCTAATGTTGAACTGCTGTTCCAGTGTTTTCATCAGCGCTACAGATTTATCTATTGAGCATCCAGTAGCTCCTGCTTTTTCTTCATCCAGGGCTAAAATGATAAAACGCTGGTGGCGAATTTCGCCTATGGCAGATAATTCATTACCATGGGCTTCCCAGTTGGCGGTGAAGGCATTCAACTGCTGCTGTATAGCGGCTTCTTCGGCCTGCTGAAGTACCCGGTCGGCCTGGTAGATCCAGATTCTTGAATTTTCAGAAATTTGCATGTACAAAGGTATCAATTTCTTAATTTGGAGGAAGATTTTAGATGCTTTTAAACCAAACTCATATTCGATTTCTTGCGCTGCTGTTGATGGCTGCGGGTGTTTTTGTTGCTGGCCAATCTGTTGATCCCGATCTGGCAGACCTAATGCGCCAAACAGAATATCGCTTAAATACTGCCTTTGCTGCCGATATAGAAGGAACACAGTTTAAAAAAGTGGAAATTAAGCTGACTAACGATGGCTTTTTTCGCTATCGAAGAACTTTTTTAAATGGTAAACAGGAGTATTTTTCTTTCCATTTTTCTCAGTTCGAAGACCTGGAATATTTAGGTACTACCCATCTCGGTTTTTTGGTCATGAAAACTAAACCCGAAAGTATAATTGTACAAACTTTTCGAGATTCTAAGGGTAATATTGATACCATGGCCACCGAACTGAGGGTGCCCTTAAAAGATATGGATGTGGCAGATATACAAGCTTTTCAGATGTGTTTTTCTAAAATACATGAAAAGCTAAAGCAACCTTAATTAAAGACCATTTGCCCTTACCGTAATTTCGGCAATATCTAAAACCTGTACTTCTTTTTCCTTGTCGAAATTTTTAACGCCATCGCTCAGCATGGTCATGCAGAAAGGGCAGGCTGCAGCAACTACCTGAGGCTGTGTAGCTAAAATCTCTTCGGTACGTTCAATATTCACATCCTTATTTCCACGTTCGGGTTCTTTAAACATTTGGGCACCGCCGGCACCGCAGCACAGGCCGTTAGCTTTGCAGCGTTTTAGCTCTACCAGCTCCGCATCTAATATTTCTAAAGCTTTGCGGGGTGCTTCGTAAACCTGATTGGCCCGACCTAAGTAGCAGGGATCGTGGAAGGTTATTTTCTGGCCTTTAAAAGATTCGCCGCCCTCGGCACGTAATTTCCCTTCATTAATCAGTTCCTGAATAAGCTGTGAGTGATGAATTACCTCGTAATTACCGCCCAGGTTAGGATACTCATTTCTGAGGGTGTTAAAGCAATGCGGGCATCCGGTTACGATCTTTTTAATTTCATAAGCATTAAGTAACTCGATGTTGGCCATGGCCTGCATCTGAAAAAGAAATTCGTTGCCTGCACGTTTTGCCGGATCGCCGGTGCAGCTTTCTTCGGTACCTAAAACGGCAAATTTTATCCCTACGTGGTTCAGAATTTTGCAGATATCGCGGGTAATTTTTTGTGCACGCTCATCATAGCTGCCTGCACATCCAACCCAAAATAATATTTCCGGTGCTTCGCCTTTGGCCATCATTTCGGCCATGGTTGGTATAATCAATTTGTCCATTTGTCAATTAGCTGATGTTATTCTGTATTTTAAGTATCAAATTGCCCAATCGGCAAATTGACTAATCGTTTTTCGACCAGTTAAAACGATCGCTTGGAGCATATTTCCAAGGAGCGCCGTTGTTTTCAATATTGCCAAACATGTTGTTTAAGCTGGCAGCCGCCTGTGCTTCTTCCATTACCGAAAACCGGCGTAGCTCCACAATAATTGCCAGCGGGTCTATATTTACCGGACAGGCCTCTGTGCAGGCATTGCAGGTGGTGCAGGCCCAAATCTCTTCTCGGCTGATGTAGTTATCCAATAGCGATTTGCCGTCTTGGAAGTCTTTACCTTGTTTATCTATATTATGGCCTACCTCGGCCAAACGGTCGCGGGTATCCATCATAATTTTACGTGGCGAGAGCAACTTACCCGTCAGGTTTGCCGGGCAAACGGAGGTACAGCGACCGCACTCGGTGCAGGTATAAGCATCCATCAGGTTTTTCCAGCTCAGGTCCTCCACATCTTTTGCGCCAAATTTACTGCCCTCTACAACCGGTAGGGGAGTGAAAGTTGGATCGAGCATGGCTTTTACTTCATTAGTTACCGAAGGCATGTTGTTAAATTCGCCTTTCGGCTGAAGTTTAGAATACCAGGTATTAGGGAAAGCCAGCAAAATGTGGAAATGCTTAGAGTAGGGTAGGTAATTTAAAAATGCCAAGATACCCAAGATGTGAAACCACCAGGTGGTACGTTCTACAAAAATGAGGAAAGCGGGGTTATTGCTCGGCATTAGCATGGCCAGGTACTGACTTACCGGAAACGCTCCGGCTTGTATGTAATGCGGATGGCCTTGCTGCTGTAAAAGGTAGTCGGCAGCATTCATTTTTAAAAATGCCGACATGAGCAAGATCTCTATGATTAAAATATAATTCGCATCCGATTTTGGCCAATGGGTCATTTCGGTGCCGCTAAACCGACGAAGTTTTAATAAGTTTCTTCTGATCAGAAAAATAATACAGGCAACTAATACCAATAAGGCCAGTATTTCAAAAGAGCCAATTAAGGCATTGTAAACCGGGCCTAGGGGCCGAGCAAATACCCGATGGGTGCCAAACAATCCATCGATAATAATTTCTAATACCTCTATATTAATGATGATAAAGCCAGCATATACAAAAAAGTGCAGGATTGCAGCTACCGGCCTTTTGGTCATCTTAGATTGGCCAAATGCTACCCGAAGCATGGTTTTGAGCCGATCCATGGGCCGGTCTGAGCGGTCTTCGGGTTTGCCCAATAAAATGTTACGCCGCACCTTAGCTACATTTTTGCTAAAAAGTGCTATTGCTGCTGCTGTGCAAATAAAAAATAGAATCTGAGCGATCATAAAATGGTAATAGCTAAGGCTAAATTAAGGAATTAAGATTAATCTAATTTACTATGCATGCATAAAAAATAATTTATAATCAGTCTAATCATTTTTAAATAAAAGTAGTTTAATTAACCCCTTGTTTTTGAATGAATTAAATATCTGGCTTGCCTGAATTGCGGTTTTTGAAGCATTTTTTTTTCAAAAATGTTTCCTTAAATAAAAAAAGAAGCTACATTTGCAGTCCTCAACAGGAGCTGGTACCATAGCTCAGTTGGTAGAGCAAAGGACTGAAAATCCTTGTGTCGCTGGTTCGATTCCAGCTGGTACCACGAAAACTTATAAAAGCCTCGATGCAAATCGGGGCTTTTTTATAATAGGATTTAAAATACACCAGGAAATTGTAGTTTTTGAACTTATATAGAGTTTACCATTTGATGAATTTAAATGATTAAGAATTATATTTTTTGATCATATAAAAACAAGTGAAGTCCTCAATTTATTAAACTATTTTTTGCCATTTTGCGTAAAAACATTAAAAAAATGGACAGATATGAAAGTCCTGAAATCCGAAAACTGTACTGATAATCTGAACTTTAGTATACACTATTGTATAATAATTTATAATTTTGAATCATTAATGTAATTTAATTACTTATTCATACAAAAGGACACCAATAATTTAACGCCGTTATGCTTCTTGTGAAGTATAACATACCCTAAGATCAAATGAAAAATAAATTTTTTAACATGCTGAATGGCACAATCGGCAACACGCCTTTATTGTTGCGTTATGCTTTCTTATTATTTGCCTTTTTATTCACTTCAACCAGTTCTTTATTTGCGGTAGAAGCTAATTTTACCAAAGCTTTTAAAGGCGAAGGTACTGCGTATGTGGTAGAATCATCAAGTATTACCATTAATGCGCCATTTAGTGCAAGTAATTACAAATTCACCTCTTTGAATGCTGCCGATGCTTTATTTAGCGGAAATAATGTGGAGGGCTATCTAAGCTACCTTTCGGGATCTACCACTGTTACGCTCAGAGGAATTATTAGCCGAAAAGTGGGCACTAGCTCGCCTGAAGCTTTTTATATTGCTATTGTAGATAACCTGGGTGTTGCAACCGGCGAAGCTTATTTGTTAATTGTTCCAGGTAGTGAAAGTTTATTCCCCGGAACAAGCATCGTTAACCAGCAAGTAAACTCGGCACCTATTGATGCAGCCTTGAACAGTATACTTCCGTCGGGCGGGCCGGTTATTACCGGACCGGGTAATGCCACCGGAGCTACCAGCCAAACCTCTGTTCCTGAAAACAGTACAGCTATTTTTACCTTTACTGCAGATAAAGCAGTTACCTGGTCTTTATCTGGCACTGCAGATCGGTCGAAATTTAAAATAAATTCATCAACAGGTGCGGTAGAATTTGTGTTTGCTCCAAATTATGAAAGC
>JBJTNQ010000139.1:0-5592 GCA_046074105.1 Sphingobacteriaceae bacterium
ATTTGAGAAAATAAATGGTAAGATTTTAAAACCAATGCAGCAAATTGAGCCAGCCTAATACTTGGAAAATTGGCCGGCCGCAAACGCATAAATTTCCATATGCTTTCATCTAAAGCATTTAAATGATATTTTTTACTTAAATACCGATATTCTCTCTTTAATTGTTTGGGGTAATAGTCATCAAATTCATTTACCAGCATACCCGACTGCCCAAACAGCAGGGCTTCTACTTGAAGGGCTTGGTTCTTATGCCTGGCCAATAATTGCTGAGGAAGCGAACGAGCCAAACATTCGAAAGGTAAGGCATTATTTTTAAACCCGAAGTTTCGGGCAAGGGTAATGTAAAATGCATCGTCCCAACTGCCTTTCAACTCTTTAACCAGGCTGATCACCTCATTAGATTTTAGTTCTAATCGTTCTATTAAAATCCGGTTTAGCCAGCTGGTAATAAATATGTGATCGACCGATTGAATTGCGGGGACACAAGGAATCCAATTTTTAGAGGAAATTAAATCCCGGTAGGTATTTAATAATTGATTAGGAATAAGGTCTTTTAGTGCTAATACCGGAATTTCAGTTCCGTCTTTTCTAAAAACAGCCCTATCATGCTCATAGACCACGTGTAAAATCACATTTTCGTAGGCCTCATCGTCCTGATGCTGGTGGTTATACCAATCGGAAGATTGAAGGTGCATTTCGATAGTACCGGCCCATTTTGTTTTTCCAATCCTTAATAAAGCGTTTTGAAAATCGGGCCCGGAATGATAATTGGCTATGCCCGGCTGAATGATCTTTAATGAATCTCCTGAGTTGGTTTGGAGTTGATGAGCCAGAAGCATGCCCGATTTCCAGACATAATGTAGCAGATCTTCTGTAAATTTCATTGCTGAATTTACAGAAATTAACCATTGATTAAAAATTTATCTTATCCAACTCTGCGGCCATTTCCTGCTGCATTTTTAAGGCCTCTTCACGGGCTTTTTCAGCAAAGTTGGGCCCGTTTGATGCATAAATAATAGATCGTGAAGCATTAACCAGCAAACCGCAATCGGAATTTATACCATAGCGGCAAACGTCTGATAAACTCCCGCCCTGTGCTCCTACACCCGGAACTAGTAAGAAATTATTTGGCGCAACTTTACGGATAGTTTTAAAAGCCTCACCTCTAGTGGCTCCTACCACAAACATTAGCTGATCTGCATTGGCCCAGGAATTGGCTTGTTTAATAACTGACTCGAACAAATGGCTTTGTTCGTTTGCAAGAAACTGAAAATCTTTACTGCCTTCGTTTGAGGTTAAAGCCAGTAAAATGGTCCATTTATCTTTAAAAGCTAAGAAAGGTTTAACAGAATCGCTGCCCATATAAGGAGCAACCGTTAGGGCATCAAAACTCATCCCCGAAAGGGCCTCATTAAAAAAGGCTTGTGCATAGCGGGTAGAAGTATTGCCGATATCGCCTCGTTTGGCATCGGCTATGCTTAAGCAGTCTTTAGGAATTAACTGCCAGGTGGCTATCAGATCTTCCCATCCCTTTACTCCTCTCGATTCGTAAAAAGCAGTATTAGGCTTGTAAGCCACGCATAAATCGTGGGTGGCTTCAATAATTTGTTTATTAAAAGCTAAAACCGGGTTAGCATGATGTTTTAGACATTCGGGTATTAATTCCAGATCGGTATCTAAGCCAACGCATAAGAAAGAACGTTTTGTGCGTATTTGTTCGATAAGATTTTTGCGATTCATGCGTTTAGTATAATAGAAGCGAAAATAAATAAAAGATAGCGGCAGGAGATATTATTTATTTTTTTTGAAATTATTGAAATATTTGCATAGAATTGTGTCGTTATCTCAATTTATCCCTGTTTTCAGGAAATCACTTTAATTTCTTAAGTACAAAGCACACGTGTTTCTCTCTCCTGTTCATTATGGATAAATTCTAAATCAAAAACATTCTTTTTATATCATATACTAATTTTTTAATGCTGGATAAAGATAAATTAAACGATATGCTCGTTCCTGAGCTTCGTGAAATGGCAATGAACTTAGGTATTAACGATGCCGATAGTTTACGCAAACAAGAACTTATTGCTCAAATTCTGGGGCTTAATGGCCAGTCTGAAATAAATGCACCTGAAGAAAATGCCGAAGGTAAAGTGCGTAAACGTATCAGAACCACTAAAAGCGATCTGGATAAAGTAAGAGTTCCTTTAGATGATGCCAATTTGTTTCAAAACAATTTTGAGGAAGAAAATTCAGCAGAGACCAACAGCGAAATTCCGGCAGAAAACAGCATCGCTGAACCGGTTGTAGAAGATATACCAGCACAAGCACCGGAACCAGTTGAGCCTCCTCAAAAATTTGAGCGCCGACAGCCCGAACCGTTTAAACCCACGCATCCTAAGAAAGAAGAATTAAATCTGGATTTTGATAATGCCATTATTAATGAAGGAATTTTAGAGATCATGCCAGATGGCTATGGCTTTCTCCGCTCTTCTGACTACAACTATTTATCTTCTCCCGATGATATTTACGTTTCTCAATCTCAGATTAAATTATTTGGATTAAAAACCGGCGATACGGTTCGTGGAAGTATAAGACCACCGAAAGAGGGCGAAAAATATTTCCCTTTAGTACGTGTTGAAGCTATTAATGGCCGTATTCCGGCCGAAGTAAGAGACCGGGTTCCTTTCGATTTCTTAACTCCCCTGTTCCCAACCGAACGTTTAAACTTATTTATGGATACGGGTAATTATTCTACCCGGATTATTGATCTGTTTACCCCCATTGGTAAAGGACAGCGTGGTTTAATTGTGGCACAACCCAAAACGGGTAAAACCATGTTGTTAAAAGATGTGGCTAACGCGATTGCTAAAAACCACCCGGAAGTTTATTTAATTATTTTATTAATTGATGAACGCCCTGAAGAGGTAACCGATATGGCCCGGAGTGTGCGTGCTGAAGTAATTTCTTCTACTTTTGATGAACCGGCAGAACGACACGTGAAAATTGCCAATATTGTATTGGAAAAGGCAAAAAGAATGGTAGAATGTGGCCACGATGTGGTTATTCTGTTAGATTCTATTACCCGTTTGGCCCGTGCTTACAATACCGTAGCACCTGCTTCAGGTAAAATTCTCTCCGGTGGTGTAGATGCCAACGCCCTGCATAAACCTAAACGTTTCTTTGGTGCGGCCCGTAATATTGAAGACGGTGGTTCATTAACTATTCTGGCTACGGCATTAACCGAAACCGGTTCTAAAATGGACGAAGTAATTTTCGAAGAATTTAAAGGAACCGGTAATATGGAACTACAATTAGATCGTAAATTATCTAACAAGCGGGTATTCCCTGCTATTGATTTAACGGCTTCTTCTACCCGCCGCGATGATCTGTTATTAGATAAAGACACCCTGCAACGTATCTGGATTTTACGTAACCATTTAGCCGATATGAATTCTCAGGAATCGATGGAATTCTTGATGGCCCAAATGAAGGGCACCAAAACCAACGAAGAGTTTTTAATTTCGATGAACGGCTAGTATACAGTTGGGAGTTTTGAGCTTGGGGTAAGGAGCTTGAATTAGGTTTAAACTAATTTTTACTTTTTATTTTTGAATCATTATAACTCCAAACTAAAAACTCCAAACGCTAAACTATGGCAATAAAGAAACATATCCCCAATACCCTAACCTGCCTTAATTTATTCAGTGGATGTGTGGGCTTGGTCCTGGCTTTCGAAAATCATTTGATACTAGCTGCTTATGCCATTGTGATAGCGGCCATTTTTGATTTTTTTGACGGGATGGTAGCCCGTTTGCTTAAAGCCTACAGTGATATTGGTAAAGAGCTGGATTCGCTGGCAGATATGGTAAGCTTTGGGGTGTTGCCATCGGTTATCATTTTTCAGCTATTTAAAACCAATACTCATATCAATTTTTATTTACCCTATGCTGCATTTCTCATCGCGGTATTTTCTGCCCTGAGGTTAGCTAAGTTTAATATAGATACCCGGCAAACCGAAAATTTTATTGGCTTGCCTACTCCGGCAAATGCCCTGCTTATAGGTTCTCTTCCTCTAATTTTAAACGGTAACTCGGTGATGCTGTTTGAAATCATACTCAACCCTTACATTCTCCTGGCATTTACCATAATCATGAGCCTGTTATTGGTTGCAGAGATTCCGCTACTATCCTTAAAATTCCAGAACTTAGCATTCGGTGAAAACAGATTTAGATATTTACTGATCATCTTATCGATAATATTGCTGGTATTTTTTAATTTTACAGCTATACCGATCATTATTTTCAATTATATATTGTTATCCATTATCCAAAACTCAATCCAAACAAAATGAAATTCAGTGCAGAAATTAATGTAATGCCTCTAAAAGAAATTCTCGATCCTCAGGGCAAGGCGGTTACCGGCAGCATGAAAAATATGGGATTAGCTGAAATTCAACAAGTACGCATTGGCAAGCACATTAGTTTGGAAGTGGAGGCAGAAAATGAAGGTGCTGCCCGCCAAAAGGTAGATGAGGCTTGCAAAAAATTATTGGCTAATTTAATTATGGAGAGCTACGAATTTACCCTTCGTACTATTTAATTATTAACCTGCCAAGCCGTTTCTTATCTCTTTAAGTTTACTGAATAAACCATCAGTTAGGGGTTTAAACTCATTAAAAACTACTGATATCTGATCTAAATGCATGCCCGATCTGGCGTATTTTTCCATCGTAGCCATGGCGTCAATGGCTTCTTGAACGCCAATAAATGCAAAAGTAGGCCTTAGCTTATGTGCAATTTCTGCAACGGTAACCCAATCTTTATGCTGAATAGCGGTTTCTATCTGATTTAAATAACCTGGCGTTTGGTGCAAAAAAATATCGATCATTTCTACCATAAACTCATTACTACCATCAGCAATATCATGCAGGTAAGCGAGGCTGATTTCGGGGCTGTCCGCAGAACCGGGTTTCAGTTTAGCCATAATTAAAGGTTTAGTTTCCGTACCGCAAGTTGGTCGTCCAATTGGTTTAAAAGTTCTAAAATATTTTGTTTTAAAACCGGATGAATCCAATCAGGATTAATTTCACTTAAAGGTACTAATGTAAACGCTCTTTGATGCAAACTTGGATGAGGAATTTTCAGATCGGTCTCTGTTATCACTTCTTCATCATAAAATAAAATATCAATATCAATGGTTCTTGCACCCCACTTCTCCAATCGTTCCCTGCCCAACTCTTTTTCTATCTGAAGAACGGTTTGTAATACTTGCTGAGGCTTTAAATATGTTTCTACCTGTAATACCTGATTGATAAAATCGGCTTGGTCGGTATTTCCCCAGGCAGCAGTCTGATAAAAAGAAGCGGCCCGGGCAACAGCGCCCACCCGAAGTTCAATCTGATCTCTTGCTTTAAGGAGAAAATCTTGCTGGTCGCCCATATTGCTCCCCAATAGTAAAAAAACGACAGCCATGCAGATTAATTAAGATATTTTGTAACAAATAAAGAGATTAAACATCTTTATAGTGTAATTATGCAATGTTATACATTTTGCTTTTGATATGAAAGAGTTCTTCAAGTTTGTATTCGCATCC
>JBJTNQ010000140.1:0-4136 GCA_046074105.1 Sphingobacteriaceae bacterium
ACCGGCTGGGTATAACCCGCATCGGCCAGTTCGATGGCTTTTTCTTTGGCATCGGCTAGTAAACGACTGCGGTTCATGCTGATGGCGTATTGACCGGCTTTTAGATAACCTAAATCTGCAGCTTCCAATCCGGAAGTAGAAACTTTAGCCATCGCGATAGTGAGGAAGCGATCTTTGAATACGTTTTGGTCAATTTGGCCTTCCTTTAATTCATCTGAAATGCGCAAGGCAAATTCTTTAGTTCCGCCACCTCCCGGGATTAACCCCACGCCAAATTCTACCAAGCCCATATAGGTTTCGGCATTCAATTGTACGTGGTCGGCGTGTAAAGCGAATTCGCAGCCACCGCCTAGTGTTAAATTGTGAGGCGCTAAAACTACCGGAATACCGGAGTAACGCAAACGCATGGAGGTGTTTTGAAATGCCCGGATGGCCATGTTAATTTCATCCCATTCCTGCTCAATAGCCGCCATGAAGATCATACCGATGTTGGCGCCGGCCGAAAAATTGGCACCGTCGTTGCCGATAACCAAGCCTCGGAAATCTTTCTCGGCCAGGTCGATAGCTTTGTTTATTCCCTGAATCACATCACCGCCAATGGTATTCATTTTGGTATGAAATTCGAGGTTGATAATGCCATCGCCTAAATCAGTAATGGTGGTACCTGTGTTTTTCCAGATGGTATTTGTAGGGCGAATATTATCCAGGATAATGAATGCATCAGCTCCCGGAACGTTTTTATAGGTTTTTGTAGGGATGTCGTAATATTTTTTGATACCGTTTTCTACTTTATAAAAAGTTTCATTTCCGGCAGCCAACATTTCGTGCACCCATGGGGCAGCTTCGTTACCCAAGTTTTTCATCCCGGCAACGGCCTCTTTAATGCCCAGGGCATCCCAAACCTCAAAGGGGCCTAATTCCCAGCCAAAACCGGCACGCATGGCATCGTCAATACGATAGAGTTCATCAGAAATTTCAGGGATCCGGTCAGATACATATTCGAACAGACCGAAAAAAGCGGTTCTGAAGAACTCACCGGCTCGGTCGGTGCCTTTGGCATAAGCCTTCATCCGTTCCCGAAGGTTTTCTATCGGCTTTAAGGTTTCCAGCGTAGCTGATTTTATTTTCTCCTGTGGACGGTATTCTAAAGTTTTTAGGTCTAAGGCCAGGATTTCGCTCTTGCCGTTCTCTCCTTTTACTTTTTTATAAAAACCCTGCTTGGTTTTATCGCCCAGCCAGTTGTTCTCTTTCATTTTCTGCACGTAGCCGGGCAGATGAAATAAGGCATGGGCTTTATCGTTGGGCACATTTTGGTATAAACCGTTGGCCACGTTGATCATGGTATCTAAACCTACCACATCAGTGGTGCGAAAAGTGGCCGATTTCGGGCGGCCTAAAACCGGACCAGTGTATTTATCAACTTCTTCAACGGTTAAGCCCATTTTCTCTACCAAATGCAGCAGAGACATAATGGAATAAACACCTACCCGATTGGCAATAAATGCCGGGGTATCTTTACATAATACGGTGGTTTTACCCAATAATTTATCGCCGTAGTGCATCAGGAAATCTACAATTTCCGGATCGGTATGCGACGTAGGAATAATTTCTAATAAGCGCAAATAGCGTGGCGGGTTAAAGAAATGCGTTCCGCAGAAATGTTTCTTAAAATCGTCTGAGCGGCCTTCGGCCATCAAATGAATGGGAATACCCGAAGTGTTGGAAGTGATGAGCGTGCCGGGCTTGCGGAATTGCTCTACCTGCTCATATACCTTTTTCTTAATATCGAGATTTTCTACCACTACTTCTATTGTCCAATCGCAGGAAGCGATGTCCTTCATGTTATCCTCGAAATTTCCGGTGCTTATCCGCGAAAGCGAACGCTTGGTAAAAATGGGCGATGGATTAGACTTCACCGCAGTTTCCAGTGCTGTATTCACTATGCGGTTACGCACTGCCGGATGTTCCAAAGTAAGGCCTTTAGCTTGTTCATCGGGGCTCAACTCTTTAGGAGCAATATCGAGCAGCAAAACGTCTAAGCCTATATTGGCAAAGTGGCAGGCAATGCGTGATCCCATGATTCCGGAACCCAATACAGCTACTTTTTTTATTGTTCTTTTCATACCACAGATATGGGTTTGTAAGCAAGTGTTAAATCGTTTACTTTTTGCAGCGCAGTAATTAATTGCTGGCGCTCGGTTTCTTTTAAATGGGTATTCAGGTATTCGTTAAAATGCCGAACCACTTCTTTGGCCAATTGTTTCTTCTCCCGGCCAAAGTCGGTCAGGTAGATCTTTACCGAACGCTTATCATTTTCATCTACCTTGCGGTAGATCAGGCCCAATTCTTCCATATTATTCAACATACGGGAAAGGCTGGTTGACTTTACTCCAAGCAGGTTGGCTATTTGGGTAACAGCGGTACCCTCTTCCTGAATATTAATTAAAGCATAACCCAAAGCCTGGGTAATACCAAAACCGGCTGCAATCTGATTATAGGTATTGGCTACGTTTTGCCATACCACCTTCAGGAAATAATCGACGGTTTCTTCGGGTTTCATAATTTGTTATGCAAGCATAGTAAATTTTAATTTAATATGCAAGCATAGTAAATGATTTTTTAGTTTTTGATTTGATGAAATGATACCTTTGAGTAATTAATAATCATAGAGATGAAAGAAATAACTGTCCAAGAGCTGAAAAACAAGATTGATCAGCTAGAAGATTTCCAATTGATTGATGTTCGGGAACCCTTCGAATACGAAATGTCTAATTTAAATGGGGAGAATATCCCTCTTGGCGGAATTTTAATTGAGACTGATAAGATAGCTACAGATAAAATGGTAGTTATTCAGTGCCGTAGCGGTGCCCGGAGTGCGGCGGCTATTGCACAGCTGGAAAGCCAGGGATTTACTAATTTATATAATTTAAAGGGTGGCATTCTGGCCTGGGCGGCAGAAATAGATCCTAGTATTTCGGTGTATTAATCATGATCGTAAAAGTATTAATCAACGTATTAATTAACCTTGGCATATTTACGCTGGGGATGTGTGTGTATTGGTCTTTTAACAACCAGCACTACCCTTTAATGGCCGGTACTATTTTCGCCTTAGTGCTATTAATCTTCATGAAGATCAGGCTGGTAAAAAGTGTTCGCGAACAGCAGCAAAAGAAGTAGCAATAAGGTATATTTATAACTAAATCATAAAACTATGTTTCTCCTCATCCTTGGAATAATCATCTTACTAGTTGGCACCGGATTTTCACGCCAGGAGAGCCCTCTAAATAAATTTAGCAGCCCTCTACGCATTGCCGGTTTGGTGCTTTTGCTTGTTGGTGCTTCTACCTCCATGTTTAAAGTTATTGATGCCGGACAAGTAGGTGTAAAGACCTTATTTGGTAAAGTAGAAAATGATGTATTGTATAGCGGATTAAATGTGGTTAATCCACTGGTAGCGGTTACCATGTTCGATACCAAAACACAGAATTATACCATGTCTGGCATACATGACGAGGGGATGAAATCGGGCGATGATGCCATTCGGGTACTTTCGTCAGATGGTTTGGAAGTAACGATAGATCTTTCCGTTTTGTTTAAGGTTCGTGCCGACGAGGCACCACGCATTTTAAAAGAAATTGGCAACGATTATCTCGATAAAATTGTGCGCCCTATTTCCCGCACAGCCATTCGCGACAATGCGGTGTATTATGAAGCGGTAGCTTTGTACTCTACCAAGCGCCAGGAATTTCAGGATAAGATTTTTAAGACCATTAACGAAAGTTTTACCAAACGGGGCCTGGTTTTAGAACAGTTATTAGTTCGGAATATTACCCTGCCAGAATCGGTTAAAAAAAGTATCGAATCTAAAATCAACGCAGAACAGGATGCCCAGAAAATGACCTTCGTTTTGCAGAAAGAACGTCAGGAAGCCGAACGTAAACGGGTAGAGGCTCAGGGTATTGCCGACTACCAGCGCATCCTTTCTACCGGTTTGAGCGACAAGCAACTGCAATACGAAACTATTAAGGCACAAAAAGAAATTGCTTTATCTCCCAATACCAAGATCATTATTATGGGTAATGGTAAAAGTACGCCTATTATGATTGGGGGGAACTAATTGTTGGGATTACACTGAT
>JBJTNQ010000141.1:0-7085 GCA_046074105.1 Sphingobacteriaceae bacterium
TCTTATATCATTATAGGCTTTATAGTCGTTACAGCTTTACCGCTAATTTGGGCATATTTAAAAAGACATATTCCCGGGGCGGCCGATAGCGACCCAAATGAAAACAAATAAATATGAGTAGTGACCATCCCTGGCATAGTGTATCTCCTGGCGACGACCTTCCTTCTGTCGTAAACGCCATTATCGAAATTCCCAAAGGTTCTAAAGCTAAATACGAAATAGATAAAGCCTCCGGTTTAATTAAGCTAGACCGCGTTTTATTTTCATCGGTTATGTATCCGGCCAATTATGGTTTTATTCCGCAAACTTATTGCGACGATAAAGATCCGTTGGATATTTTGGTGCTATGTTCGGTAGATGTTTATCCTTTAACCATTATCGAAGCCAAAGTAATTGGTGTGATGCACATGGTAGATCAGGGAGAGCAGGATGATAAGATCATCGCGGTAGCAAAAAATGACATGTCGGTAAATTATATTGATGATCTGGCCGATTTGCCACCACATACCATGACCGAAATAGTTCGCTTTTTCAAAGATTATAAGGCTTTGGAAGATAAAAATGTGAGCATTGAACACTTATTGGGCAAACGCTATGCCATAAAGGTGATAGAAGAGGCTATTGCTTTGTACGATACTACATTTAGAAAGGCTTAAATAAATGGGGTTTCAGATATTTCTAACATTTTTTCTAGTTTTCTTAAACGGTTTCTTTGTAGCTGCCGAATTTGCCATTGTTAAGGTTAGGGCTTCACAAATAGAGATCAAAGCTAAAACCGGACATCGGGTGGCTAAAATTGCCAAGCATATTACCCAGCATTTAGATGGTTACCTGGCTGCTACCCAATTGGGTATTACCCTGGCTTCGCTGGGTTTAGGTTGGGTGGGCGAAGAAGTTATGGAGCATATCTTACAGAATTTGCTAATTGCTTTTGGTGCTAGTGCCGAAACGGTTAGTTCGTTCTCAGGTACTGCAGCGCCAATTATCGCATTCCTGTTTATTACTATTATGCATATTGTATTTGGTGAACTGGCACCCAAATCGTTTGCTATACAACGCCCAGTAAATACCACTTTGGGTATTGCTTTACCGCTGCATGCTTTTTACCTTGTTTTCCGTCCATTTATCTGGCTATTAAATGGCTTTGCCAATTTTATTCTGAAAGTTTTTGGTATCAAATCTATAGGAGGGCATGAAGCACATCACAGTTCTGAAGAATTGCAGTATCTGTTAGATCAGGGAAAAGAAAGCGGGGCTATTGATACTAGTGAACACGAACTAATTAAAAACGTATTCGACTTTAATGAACGGGTAGTAAAAAATATCATGGTTCCGCGAACCAAAATTTCGGGTATTGAAAAAGATACCCCTACCGAAGAGGTATTAGACTACATTATTAAAGAAGGATATTCCCGTATTCCGGTTTTTGAAGATACCATAGATAAAATTATCGGAATTGTTCATGCCAAAGATATCTTACCCATTCTGGCCAATAAAGAAGAATTAGCCCTGAGTAATATTATCCGTAAACCTTATTTCATTCCAGAAACCAAAAAGATTAACGATCTGATGAGCGAGTTTCAGCAAAAGCGCATCCAGATTGCTATTGTATTAGATGAATTTGGCGGTACCGCCGGTATGGTTACCCTGGAAGATATTGTAGAAGAACTGGTGGGCGAAATTCAGGATGAGTATGATGAAGAAAAGCCAATTGTAGAACAGGTTTCTGATACCGAATTTATTATTAATGCTGCAGCCAGCGTATATGATGTAAACGAATACCTGCCACATGATCTACCAGAAGATGGCGATTATGATACCATGTCGGGCTTGGTAAGCGATTTGTTTGGTAAAATTCCCGAAGTAGGCGAGCATGTGGAATTTAACGGCTATAATTTTACGGTGTTAAAGAAAACAGAACAAAATATAGAATCGCTAAAATTGGAATTGGTCATTAATGAAGATGATGCAGTAGACCTGCGCTAAAATGATTGCTTCAGGATGCATATTTTCTATACCCCCGATATTGATGCTGATACTTATACCTTAAGCGAAGAGGAAAGCAAACACGCCATTCGGGTACTCCGTTTACAGGCTGGCCATACCGTGGTTTTGGTAGATGGCCGAGGCGGTTACTATACCGCAGAAATTACCGACCCAAATCCTAAAAGAACAAGTCTGAAGGTGCTACATACCACCAAAGAGTTTGGCAGGCGAAACCATCATTTGCATCTCGCGGTAGCGCCCACCAAAAATATAGAGCGCATGGAGTGGTTTTTAGAAAAAGCTACAGAAATTGGTATAGATACCATTACTCCACTAATTTGCGAACGTTCGGAACGCAAAGAGATCAAAACCGAACGGCTAAATAAGATCATTACCTCTGCGGTTAAGCAATCTATTAAAGCCTATCATCCTATGCTGAATGAGGCTATTTTTTTCTCCAATTTTTTAAATACCCCTTTCGGGGGACAAAAATTTATTGCCCATTGCATGGAAGGCGATAAAAAGAATTTGAAAGATTTGGTTGGCCTAAATGGTGATTATTTGATCCTGATTGGACCTGAAGGCGATTTTAGCCCCGCTGAGCTGGCATTAGCCGAGAAGAAGGGGTATCATTCCATTTCGCTTGGTAATAGCCGTTTGCGCACAGAAACAGCTGCTCTGGAAGCTTGTTTTGAGATTAATTTTTTGAATCGTTAATTTTATCTGGTACAAAATAGAGGCAGCTATGTATAAAGTAAAAGTGAACGGCAAGTTTGATTTTGAACTGCAACCAAAAAAGAGCGGCTGGCAGATCAACGGAAATGAAATAAGTACAGATACTTTCGTGGTGAAAGATAACATGCTGCATATTCTGCACAACAATAAATCCTATTTAGCCGAAATTGTAGCATTTGAAAAAGAAACCAAAACCGCTACCATTAAAGTAAACGGAAATTCATATAATTTAGTAATCAAAGATCAATTCGATGACCTACTGCATCAGTTGGGTTTAGATAATTTGCAGAGCAATAAAGTTGCCGAACTCAAGGCACCTATGCCGGGTTTGGTGTTAAACTTAATGGTTAAAGAGGGAGATATAGTTAGCAAAGGCGATAATTTATTTGTGCTGGAAGCAATGAAAATGGAAAATATCATCAAATCGCCTGCAGATGTACAGATAAAATCCATTAAAATTAAGCCGGGAGATAAAGTAGAAAAAAATCAGGTGTTGATATTGTTTCAATAAACAAAACCTGAATAATGGAAAAGAGGCCTGGTCAAACTTTTGACCAGGCCTCTTTTTTAATGTTTGGGTATCCCTTACTTTGATCGAGATTTAGTGCTGGTTTTAGGAACCACTAGTTGTGGTTTACCTCTTTTGCCAGTCATTTCCGGATCGCCAACTGAGGTCATGGCACAACGGAATCCAATTTCAGCGCTCGATTCATCTTGTTGCATAAATCTACGGGTAGCGGGGTTTAACCAATAAGCCCGGTCATTCCATGAACCACCTTTATACACTCTAGATTTGTTATTAATTAAAGTTGTTTTAGCATAAAGCTCATCTGCATTATCTACCACATTGCTTTGGTCAACGCCACGCTTATCTGCATTAAACAGGGTATCTGAAACGGCATTTTGGTATTCCTGCCAGGTTTGTTTTTTAGGCGATACCGATTGTTTGGTAATTGGTCTGCCATATTTATCTTTGGCATATATTCCTTTCTGCCGATCTACAACCTCCTTGTCCAAATAAACATTACCTCTAAAAGGATTAAAGTCTTCGAATTGCTCATAAGAAAGTTTACGGTACACATCAGCTGTCCACTCATTCACGTTTCCGGCCATATTATATAACCCAAAATCGTTTGGCAGATAGCTTTTTACCGGGGCAGTTACATCAGCCTTGTCATTTAAATAACCGCCGGTACCCATATTGTCTCCACCGGCACGTTTAAAATTGGCTAATATCAAGCCTTGAGTCAATCTTTTATCAGAACGTACACCCAGGCCATTCCATGGATATATTTTCCCGTCTTCAATATTTTCGTAGCGTGTATTACCCGCTAAAGCCAAAGCGGCATACTCCCATTCCGCTTCAGTTGGAAGTCGGTAAGGCTGCTTAAGTATACCATCTTCTAAGCTCACAGGTCGGGTTGCCTTAGTTCTGCTTTTGGCATCTGCTGCCTGAGGCCTCAGGTCGGGTTTCATGTTTTTACCATCAATCCCTTCACCACGATATTGGCCATTCAAATAAATATCGGTATTAAATGGGTCGGTATTGGTTGTGGTGGCAGGTGCTCCAGGCTTAGGTTTTGCAGGTTGGGCATTATAACTGGCCATATATCCACCCTTACGTAAAATATCTTCATTTACCCTGTCGGTACGCCAAACACAATATTCATTAGCCTGTTCCCAGGTAACCCCAACTACCGGATAATTCTGATAAGCTGGATGGCGCAAATAATTATTTACATAAGGTTCATTATACGAAAGCGGTTTTCTCCAAACTAAAGTATCGGGTAATGCATTGTAATAATATTCCGGATCGTTGGGGAATTTACTTCTGATCCAGTGTAAATATTCAAGCCAGTCGATATTCGAAACCTCGGTTTCATCCATATTAAAAGATGCAACCGTTACTCTTCTCTTAATGTTATCGTTTTCATAAGCCAGATCCTGATTTAAACTACCGCCCATTACAAAAGTTCCGCCTTCAATACCAATTAATCCGGGACCCGGGCCGCGTTTTACACTAGAGGCCACCTGAAAACCACCGTTGGTTTTATTATTGTAAGCAACGCCTGTTTTGGAAGATACGGTACTTTGC
Source organism: Sphingobacteriaceae bacterium (assembly GCA_046074105.1). Lineage (GTDB taxonomy): Bacteria > Bacteroidota > Bacteroidia > Sphingobacteriales > Sphingobacteriaceae > JAIPAN01. The sequence continues at coordinate 4,817 of JBJTNQ010000141.1, forward strand.
TTTTTCTTAGAACAAGATGATAAGCCAAAACTTAACAGCAAAAGCCCAAGTGACAGGTATTTAATCATTGATTTTCTTTTCATTATCGCTATTCAATAAGCATTGATTTGCTAAATTATAGTTTTTAAGCTAATTCACCAAAATCCTTACCGCTACATAATGGGTTAAATTTATTCAATTTACTTGTATTTTGGTGTTAAATTTTGAGTTTTAACTACACCAATAGTACAGCATAAGCTCATTGGATAAACTTAAAATAATATCTTACTAGATAAACACCAATCTTAATACTTAGTTTTAGGTTTTAAGAATAGGCATAATATCATTTTAATGAAACGTGTTTTTTGCACTTTTTCTTTTATAACGCTGTTTATTTTTTGTCCCTGCGTTTCTGGTCTGTTTGCACAAATAGACAACACCGGAACTTTGTCTAACGGCAAGAAAACCAATAATATTAAAACTGCCGTACCTTTTTTATTGATCTCGCCCGATGCCAGAGCAGGCGCCATGGGCGATGTGGGCGCTGCAACCTCGCCCGATGCCTATGCTTTACATTGGAACCCCGCCAAATTAGCATTTCTGGAATCGGCTAAAGGCCTATCTATTTCCTATTCTCCCTGGCTTAAAAACCTGGTTCCAGATATTGATTTTGCCTATCTTACCTATTATCATCGCCTCGATGAAAGAAATATGATTGCGGGCTCCATACGTTATTTTTCTTTGGGCGATATTCAGCTTACCGATGCAGACCAAGCAGATCTGGGAGTGTATAGCCCTAACGAGTTTGCGCTTGATCTGGCTTTTTCGAGACAATTTGGATCATCTTTTTCTTTAGGAACCGCCATGCGATACATTCGGTCCGGCTTAAGCAATGGTCAATTCTACCAAGGCGAACAATTACGATCAGCATCCGCCTTTGCGGCTGACGTTTCCGCTTATTTCAAGAAAAAAGTTATCGCATTTAATGCGGATGCAGATTTAAGTCTGGGCCTTAATATATCCAACATAGGCACCAAAATGAGCTATGCCCAGGGTGGGTCTAAATATTTTCTGCCCACCAATTTAAGACTCGGAACGGCATTAAGCATTCAAGCCCTTAATAAAGATCGATTTACCCTCGCTCTTGATCTCAATAAATTATTGGTTCCCACCAGTCCCGAGTACGAAAACGGGGTAATTGTTAAAGGTAAAAACCCCGACCGTTCGGTCGTTTCTGGTATTTTTGGGTCTTTTTCTGACGCTCCGGGAGGTTTTGCAGAAGAGATGAAAGAGATTAGCTACGCTTTGGGTACCGAGTACGAATATAATGCTCAATTTGCCATTCGGGCAGGTTATTTTTACGAAAGCCCCAGCAAAGGCGATCGGCAATTTTTTACCCTAGGAACTGGTTTGTATGCCGATAAATTTAATTTAGATTTGGCCTATATCATTGCCAGCCAAACCAAAAGTCCACTAGCCAATACCTTGCGGTTCTCTCTGGCTTATCAATTACAGAAAACTAAAAAATAACTAATTAGTGAAAATAAGAGTAGGTTTTGGATTTGATGTCCATCAATTGGTTGAAAACCATCCCTTTGTTTTAGGCGGAGTAAATTTAGAACATCATTCCGGTGCTTTTGGCCATTCCGATGCCGATGTATTGGTTCATGCCATTTGCGACGCTTTATTAGGTGCCGCAAATATGCGGGATATTGGTTTTCACTTTTCCAATACCGACGAACGCTGGAAAGGCATAAGCAGCCTTTTATTATTAACAGAGTGTGTTCGTTTAATTGTAGAAAAAGGTTGGAAAATTGGCAATATAGATGCGATGATCTGCCTGGAAGCGCCTAAAATTAATCCGCATGTGCCAGCTATGAAACAACATATTGCCCAAGCTGCCGGTATTGCTGAAGATGACATCTCTATTAAGGCCACCACTAACGAAACCATGGGTTTTATAGGCCGTGAAGAAGGAATTGTGGCTTACGCCGTTTGCTTGATAGAGAAGAACTAAATGTTTATATTAGTGATATGACCAGAAAGGTTTCTGTAATTATAGAAAAAGATGAGGCAGGATTCTATGCCTATTTTCCTGAATTGCCCGGTTGCCAAACTCAAGGAAACACACATCCTGAGGTAATGAAGAACATTAAAGAAGCCATTGATCTTTATTTGGAAGCAAGTGGTGGGGGGGAGTGTAGGCGGGTGCCACCCATCCCCCCCAACCCCCCCCTCCGCTCCCCCCCCCCCCAACCAAACCCCCCCCCCCCCCCCCCCCCCCCCCCCC
>JBJTNQ010000142.1:0-6468 GCA_046074105.1 Sphingobacteriaceae bacterium
TAAAATGAAACCCTTATGACGTATAGACCGGCTAAATCGCTTAAAAATTGTATTTTTGTTGCATGATCGAATTACCGGTTATTCCAGCCAACCAAATGACCCGCAAGCCCGATTGGCTTCGCGTTAAATTGCCCGTTGGCAAAGAATATGCACACGTTCGCAATTTGGTAGACACGCATAAGCTGCATACCATCTGCGAAAGCGGCAATTGCCCCAATATGGGCGAATGCTGGGGTGCCGGAACCGCTACCTTCATGATCTTAGGTAATATCTGTACCCGTTCCTGCTCTTTTTGCGCCGTAGCAACCGGCAGACCTTTGGCTGTTGATTTGGATGAACCCGAAAGAGTGGCCAATTCGGTTAAATTAATGCAGGTTAAACACTGTGTAATTACTTCGGTAGACCGCGATGATTTAAAAGATGGCGGATCGACCATTTGGGCTGAAACTATCTTAGCCATTCGTCGCGAAAGCCCAGAAACTACTTTAGAAACGCTCATACCTGATTTTAAGGGGATTTGGGAGAATCTGGACCGGGTATTGGCTGTTAGACCAGAAGTGGTTTCTCACAACTTGGAAACCGTTCGCCGTTTAACCAAACAAGTAAGAATCCAGGCCAAGTACGATCGTAGCTTAGAATGCCTAAGCCTGATATCGGCAGCCGGTTTACGTACCAAATCGGGCATTATGCTAGGTTTGGGCGAAAACGAAGAAGATGTTTTGGAGGCTATGGCCGATTTGTTAAAAGCCGGGGTGCACATTCTCACTTTAGGCCAATATTTACAGCCAACCCGCAATCACCACCCGGTAGTAGACTGGATTACTCCGGAACAATTTGATAAATACAAGGCCATTGGTTTAGAAATGGGTTTCCGTTATGTAGAAAGCGGACCTTTGGTACGTTCTTCGTACCACGCCGAAAAACACTTGTTCGATTTATAATTCGCCTTTCAGGAAACGGCCGGTATGGCTTCTTTCGCATTTAGCTAAGCCTTCTGGTGTACCTTCAAACAAAATTTCTCCACCTCCGGCACCGCCCTCTACACCCAGATCAATCACCCAATCGGCAACTTTAATTACGTCCAGGTTATGCTCAATAACCAAAACCGTATTGCCATGGTCTACCAAACGGTTCAACACACTCAATAACACACTAATGTCTTCAAAATGGAGACCTGTTGTTGGCTCATCCAAAATATAAAAAGTATTTCCGGTATCTTTTTTAGATAGTTCGGTAGCTAATTTTACCCTTTGCGCTTCCCCACCAGATAAAGTGGTAGACGATTGTCCTAAGGTTATATATCCTAAGCCTACATCCTGCAAAGTTTTTATTTTTCGATAAATAGCCGGCATGGGCTCAAAGAATTCCACGGCTTCTTCAATGCTCATATCCAGCACATCGCTAATTGATTTTCCGCGGTAGCGAACCTCCAAAGTTTCGCGGTTATACCGGCGACCGCCACACTCTTCGCAAGGCACTTGCACATCCGGCAGGAAATTCATCTCGATAATTTTTAAGCCCGCACCCTGGCAGGTTTCGCAACGTCCGCCTTTTACGTTAAAAGAGAAACGGCCTGGCTTATAACCCCGTATTTTAGCTTCGGGGAGCTGTACAAACAGATTTCTGATATCGGAAAATACGCCGGTATAGGTAGACGGGTTAGACCTTGGTGTTCTGCCTATGGGCGTCTGGTCTATTTCAATTACCTTATCAATCTGTTCCAAACCGCTGATACTGCCGTAGGGCATTGGCTTTTTCTTAGCTCTGAAAAAATGATGATTTAAGATCGGATATAGGGTTTCTGCAATTAAGGTAGATTTTCCACTGCCCGAAACTCCGGTAACCCCAATTAAAGTACCTAGCGGGAACCGGGCATTTACATTTTTAAGGTTATTGCCGCTGGCATTTTTCAATACCAGCTCTTTTCCATTACCCGGTCGTCTTTTTTTAGGAACAGCAATACTTTTGGTTCCATTCAAATAGTCGGTAGTGAGGGTATGGGCCTTCATCAGATCGGCCGGGGTACCCTGAGCAACAATTTCTCCGCCATGAATACCGGCTGCCGGGCCCATATCAATTACATGGTCGGCTTCCAAGATCATGTCTTTATCGTGTTCTACTACCAAAACGGTATTGCCGATATCGCGAAGATTTTTTAAAGCAGAAATCAATCGGTTATTATCCCTTTGATGCAAACCAATGCTAGGCTCATCTAAAATATAAAGCACATTGACCAGCTGCGACCCAATTTGGGTGGCTAAACGGATACGCTGGGCCTCTCCGCCCGAAAGGGTTTTAGCCGTACGGTCGAGGGTTAAGTAATTAAGACCTACATCCAGCAAAAAACCAATTCTGGATCTGATCTCTTTTAAAATTTCTTTGGCAATGGTTTGTTGCCGTTCGTTTAATTTCGATTCTATATCAACAAACCAGCCAGAAAGACTGAAAATATCTAGGCAAGCCAGTTCATATATATTTTTGTCGGCTACTTTAAAATGCAGCGATTCTTTTTTTAAACGAGCTCCCTCACATTCGGGGCAGGGTTTTATCGAACGAAAGTTCTCCAAATCGGCCATGGCCTCTTCGCCCCGACGCTCATGCTGCTCTTCCAACAACTTAATAATTCCCTCAAACTCGATCTGATAGTTCTTTACATTCCAGGTATTATAGGCAACCGGAACGGTCAGCACATCGTCAGAACCGTTTAAAATCATATCGATCAGTTCTTGCGACAGGTCTTTTAAAGCCGTTGATAAAGAGAAATTATATTGTTTGGCCAGCGCTTTCAGGATCTGAAAAATCCATATCTCCCGGTACTCTCCTAAAGGGGCCAAACCGCCCTGCATAATACTCAGTTTTGGGTTAGGGATTACCGATGCCTGATCAACCTCGAAAATGGTTCCTAAACCGTTGCAGCGTGGGCAGGCGCCATAAGGCGAATTAAAAGAAAATGTGTTGGGCTGCGGTTCATCATATGATATTCCCGACTCCGGATCCATTAAGAATTTACTGAAAAAATATTCCTCATTACGCTGGTCGCTAATTTTAATAATGCCCTTAGCCTGACGTAAAGCAGTTTGAATAGAAGTGTTGAGTCGTTTTTTATCTTCTTCCTTAACCAATAACCGATCTATCACAATTTCTATATCATGTATCTTATATCGGTCGGCCTGCATTTTCGGGGTAAGGTCTAATATTTCGCCATCTACCCTTACTTTTAAATAACCCTGTTTTCGAATCTGTTCAAACAATTCGCGATAATGCCCTTTACGGCCTTTAACCACCGGGGCTAAAATATTTATCGATTGATTTTCGAACTGTTTTAAAACGGTATTTAATATCTGATCTTCAGACATGCGCTCCATTTTTCGGCCATTTACATAAGAGTAGGCTTCGCCCGCACGGGCAAAAAGCAAACGCATAAAATCGTAAATTTCGGTGATGGTACCTACCGTAGAACGCGGATTTTTACTGGTGGTTTTTTGCTCAATGGCAATTACGGGGCTTAATCCAGATATCTTATCAACATCGGGGCGTTCCATACCGCCCAAAAACTGACGTGAATAAGCACTGAAAGTTTCCATATAACGGCGTTGGCCTTCGGCATAAATGGTATCGAAAGCCAATGACGATTTACCACTCCCGCTTAAACCGGTAATCACTACCAGCTGGTTTCGCGGAAAAGAAACATCAATATTTTTAAGATTATGAACCCGGGCTCCATAAACTTCCAACTCACTTTGCTCACCCAGGTCTGTATTCGTTGTATGCATAGATAAAACCGATCAGAATTAAGAAGCAAAGATGCGATAATGTTTGTCAATTATCCACTAAGGAAATAAAAAAGCCTGTCTCGATTTACTTCGGGACAGGCTCGATAAATGTGATAAATAATCAATAATTAAACTAATCTAATTGGGTAGTTGTATGAATTAACCCCTTAAAAAAGTTCTCAGGATAATAACGCGTATCTCTGTTGTTTATTGCAAGGCTGGATGAAGAAATTTTATCATAGCCATAAACATCCGGATGTTCTATGATTTCTTTCATCGCTACCAGCTTGTAAACATAACCGGCAGTTTCTCTGTTTAAACGGATACTGAAATAATTAACCTGTTCTTGATCATTAATTAATCGTTTTAATTTGTTTTCGCCCACATTATAAGCTGCAGCAACCAGCGTCCAATTCTTAAACTCTTTATGCAATGACCTTAAATATTTGCAGGCGGCTATGGTTGATTTTTCAATTTGATGACGTTCATCAACCGATTGATTTACTTTTAATCCAAATGCCCGAGCGGTATGCGGCATAAACTGCCATAAGCCAGAGGCCCCCCTAGGCGATGTACCAGACTTTAAGCCACTTTCTACTAATGGTACATATTTAAAATCTTCTGGAATACCATATCTGGCCAAAATAGGTTCCATGATAGGAAACCAGCGGCTGGCCTGCCTATGCAGGCGATAAGTTTGCAAGTTTTCGTAACCAAAGTTGTTTAAAGCTTTTTTTACACGATTAAACACATAGGCATCATTAACCGGTAGTGTTTCGTTTGCAAAGTTGAGGGTGTTAAAATAAGCGCTGCTTAATTCGGCAGCAGAAATAGCGTTTCCTGGAATAATGGCCTTCTTTGTTCCGCTGAACAGGAGAAGTTCTGCCATTAGCAACATGCCAAGCACCGCAAAGCATGCTATAATGGGTTTCTTTGTCATCTTAACGGAGTTAAGTGAAATGAAATTAATGCTCAAAATTAACTCTAACGGAAGCATCTGCCTAGTATTAGTTATCCACAAATTTTGGGTAATTACCTATAAAATTAGGTTTAAACACAGATCAAGCGCATTTTTAAAATGTGGATAAACCTTAGAATCTAGCTTTTTTACTTATATTTGCTTTCTTTTTTACATTAAGCAAGCATTTTTCATGCCAACACCGAGACCAAGGAAAAGTCGAGAGGACAAGTCCGTACCTAATAAAGGGCCAAAAACTGATCGTAATGATCGCAAAAGTTCATTTAAAGCCCGGTCAGCGAATGCTCCTAAACGACCTTTTAGTACTGACAAAAAGTCCTTTGACTCGGAAGATAAACGTTCTTTTGGAAAAGATCGTTTTGATTCTCCCAAAAAGCCATTTAGCCCTAGAGGGGAAGATTCGGGTAATCGCAGACCGAATTCTTTTGGTAAAGATCGTTTTGATACTCCCAAAAAACCATTTAGCCCTAGAGGGGAAGATTCGGGCAATAGAAGACCAAATTCTTTTGGTAAAGACCGTTTTTCTGATTCGCCTAAACGAACTTTCTATAAAGATCGGGAAGAAGCAGGCGAAGGTAAACCTAGAAATTTCTCTAAAGACCGCCCTTTTGATGGAGCGAAAAAATTTGATAGCAGAGATAAAAAGCCATTCGGTTCAGACAATAAACGCCCTTTTAAAAGGGATAAAGATGAACTGGAAGGGAAAAGACCCCGTACCAGCGGCACCTCTTTTAACCGAGATAAGCCTTATGCAGAACGAGGTTATAAAAAAGATTTCAGCCCCCGGAAGCCTGCCCCAGAGAAACTGGGTGGCAAAGGCCGCAAAACTCCGCTGCCTTCATCGCATGACGATGGCTTGATCCGACTGAACCGTTACATTGCCAATGCTGGTATTTGTTCACGCCGCAAAGCGGATGAATTAATTGCAGCCGGTGTGGTTTCTGTAAATGGCGAACCGGTTTCAGAACTGGGTTTCAGGGTTAATCCTGCTAAGGATGTGATTCGCTACAATGGCGAAACGCTGAAACGTGAAAAAATGGTTTATGTTTTATTAAATAAGCCGAAAGATTATATCACCACTACCGATGATCCGCAAGAACGCCGTACCGTGATGAGCTTGGTAGAGAAAGCCTCTAAAGAACGTATTTACCCCATTGGCCGCTTAGACCGTAATACTACGGGCTTACTGTTAATGACCAATGATGGTGATCTGGCCGACAAACTCTCGCATCCTCGAAATAATATTACCAAAATTTACCAGGTTGAATTGAATAAAGCTTTAAGCCAGGGCGATTTAAACAAGATTCTTTTTGGTTTAGAACTCGAAGATGGTTTTATTAAACCTGATGAGGTGAGTTATGTGCAGGGCGCTACTAAAAAAGAAGTAGGCATTCAGATACATAGCGGTAAAAACCGAATTGTACGTCGTATTTTTGAACATCTTGGCTATGAAGTAGTGAAATTAGACCGGGTAGTTTATGCTAACCTGACTAAGAAAGATTTAACACGTGGTCGATGGAGATATTTGGATGAAAAGGAAATTATTCAGTTAAAACACCTGATCAAATAAACCACAAAGGCCTCGATAATTTGGGGCCTTTGTGGTTTACTTCAATTTAAATTTGTTTGTGCAAATTTTCGATTTTTAGTTTACCTGCATAATAAATACCAACAGCAAGCATCACATTCTTAATCACATTGAAACAATTATGAAAA
>JBJTNQ010000143.1:0-3070 GCA_046074105.1 Sphingobacteriaceae bacterium
ACTCACAAGTCATCACGCACAACTCATAACTCGTATTATCTTTGTGCAAATTTAAAATAGATGCTGCAAGTTAATTATATCCGAGAAAATAAAGAGGAAGTTTTAAAACGTCTGGCTGTAAAGAATTTCAAACAGCCTGAGTTGGTAGAAGAGATTCTGAAACTAGACGAAAAACGTCGTCAAACTCAAACTCAATTGGATAATATTGCAGCAGAAGCCAATGCCGCCGCCAAACAGATTGGCGACCTAATGCGCCAGGGCAAAAAAGAGGAGGCGGAAGCGATTAAAGCGCAAAGCGGACAGCATAAAGAAGCTCAAAAAGAACTAGGCGAACAATTGGCCCAAGTGGAAGAGCAATTGCAGCAGCAACTGGTTGTTCTGCCCAACTTGCCTCATAGTTCGGTACCGCTGGGCAGCACCCCCGAAGAAAACGAAACCGTATTAGCAAACGGAACTAAGCCTACCCTGCCGGGAAATGCACTGCCTCATTGGGAACTAGCAGCCAAATATGATATTATTGATTTTGAGCTAGGTAACAAAATTGCCGGTGCCGGTTTTCCGGTATATAAAGGCAAAGGTGCCCGTTTGCAGCGTGCCCTTATCAATTTCTTTTTAGACGAAGCAGAAAAAGCCAGCTACCGCGAAATGCAGCCGCCTATTGTGGTAAACGAGGCTTCTGGTTTTGGCACCGGTCAGCTCCCTGATAAAGAGGGCCAGATGTACCATGTTGGCTTAGACAATTTGTACTTAATTCCGACAGCCGAAGTACCCATTACCAATTTATACCGCGATGTAATTTTGAAAGAAGAAGAACTTCCGGTAAAAAACTGCGGCTATACACCTTGTTTTCGTCGTGAGGCCGGTTCTTATGGCGCCCACGTTCGCGGGCTAAACCGTTTGCATCAGTTCGATAAAGTAGAAATTGTACAAGTAGCCCACCCAGATCAATCTTACGAAATTTTAGAAGAAATGAGCACTTATGTGCAGTCATTATTACAAAAACTAGAACTCCCTTACCGGGTACTGCGCCTATGCGGTGGCGATATGAGCTTTGCCTCTGCCCTAACCTACGATATGGAAGTTTGGTGTGCCGCACAGGCCCGCTGGCTGGAAGTATCGTCGGTTTCTAATTTCGAAACCTTCCAGGCTAACCGTTTAAAATTACGTTTTAAAGGCAAAGAAGGTAAAACCCAACTGGCTCACACCTTAAACGGCAGTGCACTGGCTTTACCCCGAATTGTGGCATCATTATTGGAGAACAATCAAACCGAACAAGGTATACGCATCCCAAAAGCGCTGGTACCTTATACCGGTTTTGAATGGATCAACTAAACCACAGTCCGAACGAAAGTCTGGCCAAAGCATTGGCCCTAATAAATGCGCCTTTTTGCCTTATTGCTTTAATAGGCTTGCCTTTCCTTTTATATATTTTAGGTAATCAAACCCTTTCGGGAGAAATTCTCAAATTCCGATCGTTTTTTGTGTATGTATTTTGGCTCTTCATAATTGGCTATGGCCTATACCTGGAATATGGTTATTATCAAATTGGGTTTAAACCCTATCAGCCTGATAGAGAAAAAGCCCTATGGATACATTCGGCCATTTTTAACGGGCTCGTTTTCATCTATTGGGTTGCCTATTATTTCCTGCTTAAAATCAATCAGGTAAAAGAATTACTCGATGGATTACTCATACTACTCTTCTTAATGACTACGCTGGTCTATTTCTGGTACAGTTTTAAAGCTTTTAAACGGCTGGATATGCCGCCCATACCCTAACAGCACGAATGGGCTTGCGCTACCATTACCTCTGGGCCAAGGAATAAAAACCCAATCTAAGTCACATACCAAACATTTACCGTTAACTGCATGTTTTAGTTTAAAGTTAATCCTATTAAAAAATAGGATTAACTCTAACTAAAATCTACTGATATGAAAAATCTAAAAAATGAGCTATTCGGATTTCTACTCTTTATAGCCGCCTTGCTTGCAGCATGCAAGGAAGACAAAGAAGCCCCAGAACCTTTGGCCGATATTTATGTAACGGGTTACATTTTAGACGAAAATTATTCGCATTCGGTTGCAGTATATTGGAAAAATGGCACCATGGTTAAAGTAACTGATCAGACCTTCGACTCCTTTTCCAATGATATTAAAGTTCATGATGGAAGTGTGTATATGACAGGTGATTACGATAACAAACCCTGTTATTGGAAAGATGGACAGCGTTTTGACTTAAGTGAAAATGGATTATACATTGGCACAGCCAATAAAATGCAGATTAATGACCAAATGCTTTATATAGCGGTTAATGCAAAATCAGGCATTAATCCAACAAAACAAGCCTTGTTGTGGAAAATCAATTTGCAAAATAATCAACCAGAGATAGTAAAATTAAGTTTAACAGATAGCGAAGCCAATGATTTAGCTGTTAAGGGATTAGATGTGCTCATTGCCGGAAGTAAAGATGGTAATCCGGGCTACTGGATAAATTCGGCAAATAATTGGGTAGCTTATAATGCTGACAATGGCCGGTGTAATAGCATAATTGTAATTGAAAACGAAGTTTATACCCAAGGATACAGTGCTATTAACAACACAAACTATTGGGGCTATTGGAATAACAATAAACAATTCCAGCAAATAGGGTTAAAAAAAGAAGATGCTTATATCAAGAAAATATTTGTTCAGAATAGCAACAACATTTACATGCTCGGACACTTGGGTGGCGGCCTGCCTCCAAATCAATTTGCGTCCTACTGGCTTAATGGCATACGAACCGAATTAAGCAACAAAACTTCAAGTGCAGAAGATATGGCCATCAATGGCCCATATCAATATATTTGTGGCACAAATTCAACACTAGAAAAAAGCATTATTGCAGGTTATTGGCGAAACGGTAAATGGCAGGCGCTAAGCACCGCACCTTCCAGAGCCCAAGCAATTTATATCGCCTATCAATAGAAATAAAATTCACTATAAAGCCACGCCCTGATTCCGAATATTAAAATAAACGATTTGTGGCACCTGAAGTTGCTGATTCTATAATGTAGAATGTACCATTTGGTGTA
>JBJTNQ010000144.1:0-3410 GCA_046074105.1 Sphingobacteriaceae bacterium
TTGCCAGAGAACGTAGATTTTAGCGTGATTGACCATTTTGAAAAAGTGACGGATAAAGACGCTGCCTTAATGACCCGCGAAATTGCACGTAAAGAAGGTATTTTTGCCGGCAATTCAGCAGGTTCCGCTGTCGCGGGATTATTGCAGATGAAAAACCAGTTAAAGGCCGGCGATGTGGTGGTTATTATTTTTCACGATCATGGTACCCGTTATATGGGTAAAATGTATAATGACGATTGGTTAAGAGAACGTGGTTTCCTGCAAGATGAAAAACTAACTGCCCTTTCTATTTTAGAGAAACGTGGTCGCCAGGAAATAGTGACCGTAGATTGCGAAAAAACGGTTTTAGAGGCTATTAATACCATGAAAACCTTAAATATTTCTCAAATTCCGGTTACGCAAAAAGGTATGGTAATTGGCAAGATTACCGAAACTGATATCCTGAATAAGTTGTTGGAAAATCCGGGTTTAAGAAGTAGCCGGGTGCAGGAAATTATGTCGGCACCGTTTCCGTTCGTAGACCGTTACACCTCTATAGATCAATTATCTGCACTTATTAATAAAGATAATTCGGCAGTATTAATAGAATGCGACGGCGGTCAGTTCGAGATCATCACACAGTACGATATCATTAGCGCCATATCGGCTTAATGACCCGGGGCATGCCCATCTACACGCTTAATGTTAGCACCTAAAGCCAACAGGCGTTCGTCTATGTTCTGGTAACCCCGTTCAATTTGCTCGATATTGTAAATGGTCGATTTACCTTCGGCCGATAAAGCAGCGATCAATAAAGAAACACCCGCACGAATATCCGGCGAGGTCATTTCTATACCACGCAGTTTTACTTTACGGTCTAAACCGATAACGGTAGCCCGGTGCGGATCGCACAGAATGATCTGGGCACCCATGTCGATCAGTTTATCTACAAAGAATAAACGGCTTTCGAACATTTTCTGATGGATCAGTACGGTTCCCTTCGCTTGTGTGGCTACCACCAACACAATGCTCAGCAGGTCGGGCGTAAATCCTGGCCAGGGTGCATCGGCAATGGTCATGATCGAACCGTCTATAAATGATTCGATCTCATAATGTTTTTGATGAGGTATAAATAAATCATCGCCACGCAATTCCATCTGAATACCTAAACGACGAAATACATCGGGTATCATTCCCAATTCCTCGTAATGCACATCCTTAATGGTGATTTCCGATCCCGTCATCGCCGCAAGGCCAATGAACGAGCCAATTTCGATCATATCTGGTAGCATGCGGTGTTCGGTGCCGCCTAAACGCTCTACACCTTCAATGGTCAGCAAGTTAGAACCAATGCCCGATATTTTTGCACCCATGCGATTCAGCATTTTGCAAAGCTGCTGCAAATACGGTTCGCAGGCCGCATTATAAAGCGTAGTAGTTCCTTTAGCCAATACCGCTGCCATAACTACGTTGGCGGTGCCTGTTACCGAAGCTTCATCCAGCAGAATATAAGTACCTTTCAGATTAGAGGCATCAACCGTAAAGAAATTGCTTTTGGCATCGTAATCAAAACGGGCGCCTAATTTTTCGAAACCTAAAAAGTGCGTGTCTAAACGGCGACGTCCAATTTTATCGCCTCCGGGTTTAGGTATGGCGGCCTTGCCGAAACGGGCCAATAATGGACCCACAATCATGATAGATCCTCTTAAACCACCGCCTTTTGCCTTAAAAGTAGCCGACTGGAAAAAATCCAGATTAATATTTTTAGCCTCAAAAGTATAAGTGTCTTTATTTATGCGATGAATACTTACCCCCAGATCGCCAAGCAATTCGATGAGTTTATTCACATCTTTAATATCAGGAATATTGCTGATGGTTACTTTTTCTTCGGTTAATAAAACCGCCGAAAGAATTTGTAAAGCTTCGTTTTTAGCACCTTGAGGAGTTATTTCTCCTTTTAATGGTTTTCCACCAATAATTTCGAAAGCGTTCATAAAATATAGTACAGGCTAAGTTTAGGTATTGTTAAGTGCAGGGAATAATTAGTAGCGTTTGCCGTTATTATTATTTCTTTGGCGATTCGATCCCGAATTGTTTTTGTTGTTAGATCTGCCTTTATGCTGGTTTTTGGGCCTTTGAGGGTTAATTTGTCTGAGGTCAACCTTATTTAAGTTCACATTTTCGCTAAGTTGCAACTCCCCGTTCGATAATTCTCTTAGGTCTTTGATGATGGTTTCGTCGGCTACATTGTCCTTGTTCCAGGTAACATAGGCCATTTTCATAAAATTGGCAATAGCCTCTACCATTTGCTGTTTGCGGTCCGGGTCGGCCATCTCTTTTGCCCGTTTAATCATGATCTCCACCGTTTTACCGTAGTGCTTGTATTTAATTCGCTGATGCGGATAGGCGAGCGGTTCGGGTTTAAAATGAATAGCTTCTGGCGAAGGTTTCGGATAAGGAGAATCGACATCAATCTTAAAATCAGAAATAATATGCAAATGATCCCATAACTTATGTTTGAAATCGGCCACATCTCTTAAATGCGGATTTAAGAAACCCATCAGGTCAATAACCACTTGCGCATACTTATTCCGTTCCTCTTTGGTAGGCAGTTCGCAGATATAGCCCACCATGTTCTGTACATTACGTCCGTACTCAGACAGAATAAGTTTGTTTCGGGTGCTGTTATAATCAAATGTCATATTCATAAGCCATTTTGGATTTTAACTTCGAAAACCGACAGAAATAGCCGGTATAAGCATAGAAGTTAAGACGCTGGATTGCAATTTATAGTTTTTAGCACTCAGGCTATTTAGCTGTAAATATAACGCAAAAATTTCACCACAGAAGTTTTAATCAAAAATTGGATCTAATTTTAAAGTTTTTAGAATAAATACCTAACGCACTACTATTAAATAGTAGTTAATTAATGAAATACAGGGGATAATTATTTAAATAAATTAGTATTTAGAGAATTTACCTCATGTCAACTGTCGGCCAATTCCTACCGTTCATCTGCCATTTCTGGTGCTCTGTCACAATATCAGCTTTTCTGAAATCAATAAATAAGATTTTTATGTTGTAGTTACTGATTTATAATTATTAACTATTGCATAAACTAATACTTCAACCTATGAAGATCTTTTACACTATCCAAAAAATTATTTTGGGGCTGTTGCTTATTTTAATTTCACAAGCAGTATGGGCCCAAATTCCACAACAGTTGAACTACCAGGGCGCACTTCGCGATGATAAAGGAAACCCCATAATAAACGAGCCTATAAGTGTTAGGTTAAGTATTCAGGATGCCGGTCCAAACGGCAAGGTTCATTATTCAGAAGAACGCCAGGTAACCACTAACGGAGTAGGATTATATGCCATTGCCATAGGAAGTGCCGGAGCAAATACAGTTGGCGTATTTGCCGATATCC
>JBJTNQ010000145.1:0-7818 GCA_046074105.1 Sphingobacteriaceae bacterium
TAAGTCCAGATATCGCGATCCAGATCGATGAGGATAGTATTGATGCGTTTTAAGGCATCGCATTGGGCTGCAAAATTATCGTAATGTTCTATTTGGGTGGTGTATTGAGATCGATTTAAGCCCAATTGTTTATTCACAAAATTATTGGCAAAATCTACCCATTTAATTTGCGGGTAAGCCACTTGGTGTGCATTAAAATTGCCGGTTGCTCCACCAAATTTAGCGCTATGAGGAATTTGGCTAAGCAAATTAATTTGTGCAGAAAAACGCTCTACAAAAACCAGGATCTCTTTTCCTAAACGAGTAGGCGAGGCAGGCTGCCCATGGGTACGGGCCAGCATAGGCACGGTTTCCCAATCTTTTGCCAGGGCGGTTAATTTGCTTAGCAATAAACTTATATTGGGCAATAATTGCTCATCTAAAGCATTTTTCCACGAAAGTGGAATGGCGGTATTGTTTATATCCTGAGAAGTGAGTCCGAAATGGATAAACTCTTTAAAAGCCTCCAATCCTAAAGCATCAAATTGTGCTTTAATAAAATATTCAACTGCTTTAACGTCGTGATTAGTGGTTTGTTCGATCTCCTTAACCTGTAAAGCCTCGGCTTCGCCAAAGTTATGGTAGATATTTCTTAAGGCATCCAACCTTGATTTTGGGAAATCCTTTAACTGCGGCAGGGGCAGTTCTGCCAAAGCAATAAAATATTCGATTTCTACCCATACCCGGTATCTAATTAAAGAAGCTTCAGAAAAGTAGGCGCTTAGTTCGGCAGTTTGCTTGTGGTAACGACCATCAATAGGAGAGATTGCAGATAAAGGAGATAAACTCATGAAAATCAGGTTTCTGCAAATTTAACCCTTTTTTGGCTATTATTTAAACCTTTTATGCGCTAATAGTAGAAAATAATTTAATTTAAAATTATTATTTTGTAATCTTGCTACACCTGATAATATTTAAACCTTAACAATTAGATGACAAAGCAAAGGTTGGAAACTTTGGAATTGAAAAAAGTTTCCATAGTTTTGCAATCCAAATTTAAAATCTTGGACACGCAAGAACATATCCTTTCGCAAGTTGATTCGCTTTTTAGCCAGTATGGCATTAAAAGTATCACGATGGACGATATCGCCAAACACTTGGGCATGTCTAAAAAAACCATCTACCAGCATTTTGAAGATAAGAACGATCTTGTTCTGACCCTGATGCGGAGTAAAATGGATTTGCAAACCTGCACCATTGACGATTGTACCGCCAAGGCAGATAATGCCATTCATGAGTTA
The DNA here is from genome assembly GCA_046074105.1 of Sphingobacteriaceae bacterium. Lineage (GTDB taxonomy): Bacteria > Bacteroidota > Bacteroidia > Sphingobacteriales > Sphingobacteriaceae > JAIPAN01. Next base: position 1,281 of record JBJTNQ010000145.1, read on the forward strand.
TTCCTAACCATTATCAATATGGTAGAGATGCTATCTAAAATTAACCCAACCATGATTTTAGACCTGCAAAAGTACTACCCTGAGGCTTGGGCCTATTTTAGGAACTTCAGGGAAAATGTGCTACTGCAAAAAATTAAGGATAATCTGGTTTGGGGCATTAAAGAAGGTTATTTCCGTCCGGAAATTGATGTAGATATCATTAGCCGGATGCGGGTAGAGCAAATAGAATTGTCGCTAAACCAGCAGATTTTCCCTGCCCATCATTTTAGCATGTCGCAAGTAGGCAAGGAACTGACCTTGCATTTCCTATATGGTATTTGTACGCTAAAAGGCCTGGAGATGGTTAAATATTATGAAGAACAATAAATTACAAAACAAATATATGAAGTACAAAATACACCTCTTTTTTACCTTCTTTAGCTTGCTGGCATTTCCTGCGTTGGCCCAAGAGCCGCAGTTGAACACCTTTAGCTTACAGCAGGCCATTGATTATGCACTGATTCATCAAAGTGCGGTGCAAAATGCACAGATCGATGAGCAGATAGCCAGAAACAAAGTAAGGGAAACTACCGGTATAGGTTTGCCGCAAATTTCTTCGAGCTTTAGTTTTCAGGATTTCTTGAAAATTCCGACCAGTTTAATTCCTGGTGAAATTGCGGGTGAACCGAAAGGAACTTTCATTCCGGTTCAGTTTGGTGTAAAATATCAATCCTCATTAGGTATAGAGGCTTCCCAGCTTTTGTTTGATGGCTCGTACCTGGTGGGTTTGCAAGCTGCCAAAACGTATAAGGAATTGTCTATCAGAAACAGCAAACGAACTAAAATTGAAACCGCGGTAGCCGTAACCAAAGCGTATTATTCGGTTTTGGTAAGTAATGAGCAGTTGGGTTTGCTCGATGCCAATCTGTTGCGGCTAAAAAAATCATTGAACGATACCAAAGCCTATTATAAAAATGGTTTTGTAGAAAAAATTGATGTAGACCGCTTAACGGTACTCACCAATAATCTGGAAACCGAACGCCAGAATGTGGTTCGGTTGCTCGATTTGAATGTGAAGTTGCTCAAGTTTCAAATGGGAATGCCTGTTGACGCAGAACTGAGAACCAGCGATCGAATTGACTCTTTTGCCATGAAACCAGAAGTAGTTTTAGCAGATTCAAATGCTTATGTCAACCGGATTGAATATGGTTTATTAAGTACGCAAAAACGTTTGAATGAATTAGACCTAAAGCGTTATAAAAGTCAGTTTTTGCCTTCTATTGCTGCTTTTGGTAATTTTTCCAAAAGTTATCAGAATAATTCTTTTAATGCTTTATATGACAAGGGCTATCCGAGTAGTATAGTTGGCTTAAAGGTTTCTTTGCCTTTATTTACCAGCGGCCAGCGTTTATACCGTGTTAAGAACGCCAAATTGGAAGTGCTGAAGTCTGAAAATACGATTCAAAACCTTAAAAATGGTATCCAATTCGAGATCTCACAAGCACAAACCAATTACATGAATGGTTTGCAGTCTTTAGAAAATCAAAAACGAAATATGGAGCTTTCGCAGGAAGTGCTGCGTGTTTCTCGTGTTAAATATGAGCAGGGGGTAGGCTCTAGTTTAGAGGTAACCTCGGCCGAAACTGCTTTAAAAGAATCGCAAAACAATTATATCAATGCTTTATACGAATCGCTTATCAATAAAGTGAATTTAGATAAGGCGCTAGGAAAAATAACTTATTAATTACCACTCCATCACATAAAAATGAAAAAATTAATCTACATCACTTTGGCCGTATTCTTAGCAGCATGTGCCAATAAATCAACCGATAAAGCGGCCGAGTTAGCGCAATTAAAAAAGGAAAGAGCAACATTGGATCAGAAAATTGCAGAACTGGAATCGGCCATTGGCACAAGTAATGCCGCAGCCAATGTTAAACAAGTAAATGTGGTAGAAGTAAAACAAGAAACATTCCGTAATTTCCTGGAAATACAGGGAAAGGTAGATGCTGAACAGAACGTACAGGTAAGCCCCGAAGCACAGGGAATTATTACCGGTATTTATGTAAAAGTTGGTCAGCAGGTTCAGAAAGGGCAGGTGATGGCTCAAATTGATGATCAGATCCTGCGCCAAAGTATGGCCGAACTGCAAACGCAATTAGATTTGGCCAATACGGTTTATCAGCGTCAGAAAAACCTTTGGGATCAGAAAATAGGTACAGAAATCCAGTTTTTAAATGCTAAAACCCAAAAAACAGGTTTAGATCGCCGTATGGCAGCATTAAAATCGCAGGCCGCATTATACCGTATTAAATCGCCAATAAATGGCTCTTTAGACCAAATGGATCTAAAAGTAGGTCAGGCAGTAATGCCGGGCATGCCAGGTATTCGGGTAGTGAATTCGTCTAGCTTAAAAGTAAAAGCTATGGTAGCTGAGTCGTATGCTGCTAAAGTAAATCAGGGCGACGAGGTAAGCGTTATCTTGCCCGATGTGCCAGACACCTTGAATACCAAATTATCATTCGCAGCTAAAACTATCGATGCCACTTCCAGAAGCTTTGGAGTAGAGGTAAAACTGCCTGCAAAACGCAGCTATCGCCAAAATATGGTGGCCGTATTGAAAATTGTAGATTATAAGAATGAAAAAGCATTAACCGTTCCGGTAAATGTGATCCAAAAATCAGAAGCCGGCGATTACGTATTTGTGTCTGATAACGGAAAAGCCAAGCGGGTAAGCATCCAATCCGGAAAAATATCGGCCGGAAAAGCAGAAGTTCTGAGCGGCTTAAAAGCAGGCGATAAAGTAATCACCACCGGTTTAGCCGACCTGAACGAAGGCGATCTAGTTAAATTTTAATCTTGATCAGTTTAAGCGATGAAAGATAATACCAACAAAGAGTTCAAGCCTTCGAGCTGGGCCATTGACAATAAAACAGCTATTTATGTCTTCACCTTTATTTTGGTGTTGATGGGGTTTTCGGCTTACCAGAATTTGCCTAAAGAAAATTTTCCGGAAGTTATCATCCCTAAAATTTTTGTGCAAACCATTTATCCGGGTACATCGCCGGCTAATATGGAAAATCTGGTGACCAAACAGATCGAGAAACAGCTAAAATCTACCTCCGGATTAAAGAAGATCACTTCTAATTCTTATCAGGATGTTTCTATCATCACTGCCGAGTTTAATACCAACGTAGATATAAAAGATGCTAAGCAGCGGGTAAAAGATGCGGTAGATAAAGCCCGTCAGGACCTGCCGAGCGATTTGCCTAAAGATCCGAATGTAATGGACATCAATTTAGCAGATCTGCCCATTATGTACGTGAATATTTCGGGCGATTATGACCTGAAAAAGCTGAAAGAATATGCCGATGATCTGAAAGATCAGATCGAAGGATTAAAAGAAATTTCGGGTGTAGATATTGTGGGTGCCTTAGACCCTGAAGTACAGATCAATGCCGATCTAAACAAAATGGCCGCTGCCCAGATCTCCTTTCGCGATATTGAATCGGCCGTAGGCTATGAAAATTTAACCATTTCTGGCGGTACCGTTAAAATGGACGGCATTCGCCGTACTTTAAACGTTAAAAAAGAGTTTAAAAGTGCCGATGAAATTGCCAATCTGATCATCAAAACTCCAACAGGTGCATCCGTTTACCTTAAGGATATTGCCGAAGTAAAAGACTCCTTTAAAGATCAGGAGAGTTATGCACGTTTGTATGGCAAAAACGTAATTACGCTGAATGTAAAAAAGCGTAGCGGAGAAAATCTGATCGAAGCTTCCGATAAGATCAACGGCATGATCGATCTGATGAAACAGAGCTCCCTGCCAAAAAATCTGGATGTCACCGTTACCGGCGATCAGTCAGATCAAACCCGGGTAACGCTTCACGATCTGATCAATACCATCATTATCGGATTTATTCTGGTAACTCTCATCCTCATGTTCTTTATGGGTGTTACCAATGCCCTGTTTGTGGCCATGTCGGTGCCTTTATCTATGTTCGTAGCCTTTTTGGCTATGCCGGTTTTGGGCGGACTAATGGGCTTTAGCTTCACCATGAACATGATCGTGCTATTCTCTTTCCTTTTAGGATTGGGAATTGTGGTAGACGATGCCATTGTGGTGATAGAAAATACCCACCGAATTTTTGATAATGGTAAAGTACCCATTGTTAAGGCCGCAAAAATGGCTGCAGGAGAGGTGTTTCTGCCGGTTCTGTCGGGAACCCTAACCACCCTAGCGCCATTCATACCACTTTTGGTTTGGCCGGGTGTAATTGGTGAATTCATGTTCTTCCTGCCCATTACCCTAATCATCACCTTATTAGCTTCTTTATTGGTTGCCTATATTATCAACCCGGTTTTTGCGGTCGATTTTATGAAACCACACCAAGAACATACTGAAAAACCAACATTCGATCAGAAAGTGAAACGTACGCTTTATGTATTTGCTGGATTGTCTGTTTTAGCCTACCTGTACAGTTTTGGCTTCGGAAACTTTATGGTTTTTCTAGCCTTATTATATCTTTTAAATCATTTTTACCTTACGGGATCCGTTAAAAACTTCCAGAATAATGTTTGGCCACGTTTTCAGGCTAAATACGTCACTTTGTTGGAGTGGGCACTAGAACGCCCAAAGGCCATGCTTTGGGGAACGGTAGGTTTATTTTTCTTTACCATTGTGCTGATGGGAGTAGTGCCGCCTAAAGTGGTTTTCTTCCCCGAAGGCGAGCCTAACTTTATTTACGTGTATGTGAACCTGCCTATCGGGACAGATCAGGCCTACACCAATGAAGTAGTAAAGAAAGTAGAGCAAAAAGTAACCAAAGTAGTGGGGCGCAATAATCCTATTGTTTCTTCCATCATTTCTAACGTAACCGTTGGCGTAACCGATCCGCAGGATGAAGATCAGGGCAATTATCCAAATAGGGGTAAAGTTACCGTGGCCTTTGTGGCTTTTGGTCAGCGTAATGGCGAAAGTACAGCCGAATACCTGGAAAAGATCCGCGAATCTGTTAAAGGTATTCCCGGAGCAGAAATTACGGTAGCTAAAGAACAGAATGGCCCGCCTACGGCTAAGCCAATCTCTATCGAAATTACCGGCGATGATCTCGATTCGTTGGTTAGTACTTCCGAGCGATTAAAAAAATACTTGCAAGCCAAGCAAATAGCCGGTGTAGAAGAGTTGAAATCGGATTTTCAGAACAATAAACCGGAGATTATTTTCGATATCGATAGAGAAAGAGCCAACCGGGAAGGTATTTCAAGCGGTCAGATCGGTATGGACCTACGTACCGCTATTTATGGCAAAGAAGTTTCTAAATTCCGCGATCTGAACGAAGATTACCAAATTAACCTGCGTACCCGCGAAGATCAGCGCAATAACCTGGAAGCCCTGCGTAATATGAAAATTACCTATCGGGATATGGCCATGGGAGGTATGATACGCCAGGTTCCTTTGGCATCTTTTGCCAATATAGATTATGTAAACACCTACGGAAGTGTAAAGCGTAAGCAGCAGAAACGAATTGTAATACTTTCCTCTAATGTTTTAGGCGATTATAACCCTAACGAAGTGGTTGCTGCCGTAGCAGCAGAGATTGACCAATTCCCTAAACCTGATAATGTGATCATTAAAATGGCCGGAGAGCAGGAAGAACAGAAAGAGACTGCTGCGTTTCTGGGTAGTGCCATGCTCATTGCCTTGGGTTTGATCCTGGTGATCCTGGTTATTCAGTTCAATTCCGTTTCTAAACCGGTAATTATTCTTTCCGAAATCTTGTTTAGTGTAATTGGGGTATTGCTGGGCATTACCATTTTCCGAATGGAAATGTCTATTGTGATGTCTGGAATCGGAATTGTGGCCCTGGCGGGGATCGTAGTTCGTAATGGTATTCTGCTGGTAGAATTTACCGATCTGTTAATTGAGCAGGGAATGCCGGTTAAGAAAGCCATTATTGAAGCCGGACGCACCCGTATGACCCCGGTACTCTTAACCGCCACGGCAACTATGCTGGGCTTAATACCGCTGGCGGTAGGTTTAAATATCGATTTTGCTACCCTGTTTTCAGAGTTTAATCCGCATTTATATTTCGGAGGAGATAACGTAGCCTTTTGGGGTCCTTTATCATGGACTATGATTTTCGGTTTGAGTTTTGCTACCTTCCTTACCTTAATCTTAGTGCCTTGTATGTATTTATTGTCAGACAAGAATTCTAAAAAGGTAAAGAGCTGGTTAAAGAAAACGATCTAATAATTATCGATCATATTTAAATTAAAATCGGCACTCCGTTTGGCGTGCCGATTTTTTTTATATCTAATCATTCAAATTCTATAAAAGAGAATTAGAACCACCTGATATATTAAAAACAAAGCCCAGAATTTTGGGCATAAAAAAAACCGTCGGAAAATTCCGGACGGTTTCTTTTTCAATAGTGTTTCTGATTACTTTGCAGCAGTAGTGTCAGCAGCAACAGCAGCAGCAGTATCTACAGCAGCAGTATCAACAGCAGCAGTATCAACAGCAACTGAATCTGTAGCAACTTCTTCAGTTTTG
>JBJTNQ010000146.1:0-3931 GCA_046074105.1 Sphingobacteriaceae bacterium
AAAAAATCGCAGGGCTGGATAAAACACATCCCGGTAGTAAGAACTGTGGTCTATAAACTGAAAGAATGGATCACTGCCTTAAAGCTCGAAAATTATCATACCAAAGAAGAAATATTAACCTTATACCTCAACACGGTTCCATTTGGCAACAATGCTTACGGAATTAAAATTGCCTCAAAGCGCTACTTTAGTAAAGAACCCATTAAACTTAAAGTTGATGAAGCCGCCATGTTAGTTGGCATGCTAAAAGCAACCAGTACCTATAATCCCCTAAAAAATCCTGAGAAATGCTTAGAAAGAAGAAATGTGGTCTTATCACAAATGAAAAAGTATAATTTTTTGGGAGAGAAAGAATATAAAAAATACAGCCTTAAACCTCTAAAATTAAAAGTATCGGAATTACAGGAAGGTGCCGAAGGCGATTCTTATTTAAGAGCAGCTGTGGCCCGTTACCTGGAAGAATGGTGCAAGGAGAACGATTATGATTTATATGAAGACGGCTTAAAAATTTACACTACCATCGACTCTAAATTACAGCAATACGCAGAGGAAGCTGTTGCCAGCCAGATGAGATCACTTCAGCACCGATTCCAAAACGTTTGGGGAAATGAAAACCCCTGGCGGGATAAAGATGGAAATGAAATTGTAGATTTCCCGGAAAAAGCAGCTCAAAAGCTACCCTACTATGCTTTTTTAAAAGAAAAATTCGACAATAATACCGATTCTATCAATTACTATCTCAACAAACCTAAAACCATGAGAGTGTTTAATTGGGATGGAGAAAAAGAAGTGAAATTTAGCACCATGGACTCGCTAAAGTATTATGCTAAAATTTTAAATACCGGTATGATGACCCTCGATCCGTTTAAGGGGCATATTAAAGTTTGGGTAGGCGGCATTAATCATCAATATTTTAAATACGACCACGTAGACCAGTCGAAACGCCAAGCCGGATCTACCTTTAAACCGTTCGCCTACCTTACCGCTTTAGAGCAAGGAATGAACCCCTGCGATAAATTTATAGATAAGCCCGTAAAGATTGTGTACCAATTGGATGGAAAAACCGAAACCTGGGAGCCCAACAATGCCGATTTTAAATTCTCGGGCAGAGAAATGTCGCTCCGCTGGGCCATGGGCAAATCAGTCAACTCCATTACTGCCCAGGTAACCGAAAAAGTAGGTTGGGATAACGTGGTAAAATTTGCACACCAATGCGGTATAGAAAGCCCCTTAAAATCGGTACCCTCCGTTAGTTTAGGTGCCAACGATGTATCTGTTTTCGAGATGGTAAAGGCCTACGGCACATTCCTTAACAAAGGAATGAAAACAGACCCTATTTTAGTAGAACGTATTGCCGACAGCGATGGCAATACCATTGCTAAATTTACTGCCAAACAAGAGCGGGCCATTAGCGAAGAAATTGCCTGGTTAATGCTATATATGTTTAGAGGAGGGATGGAAGAGCCTGGAGGAACATCGCAAGCACTTTGGGAATGGGACCTGTGGGATAAAGGCAACCAGATTGGCGGTAAGACGGGTACTTCTTCCGATTATGTAGACGGCTGGTATATGGGAATAAGCAAAGACCTCGTTACCGGTATATGGGTGGGCTGCGATGAGCGAAGCATCCATTTTAAAACTTCTGAAACAGGCGAAGGCTCCAGAACAGCACTACCCATTTATGGAAAATTCATGGAAAAAGTCCTTAACGACCCTAATTCGGGCATTACTCCGGGGCCTTTCCCAAAACCGGGGGTAACCATAACCCGGTCTTACCAATGCGAATCGCCAAGAATTAAAGCAGATACCACTAAAACAGACAGTTCAGTAATCGACTCTACCCTGCAAACACCTGTAGAAGATTCGCCGCAGCCCCAGTCGGGTGTAGTAAGTACTCCTGTGCAGCCGGCAGCAAAACCACCCGCAGAGGTAAAAGCTATTCCAAAAACAGATACTACAAAACCCATTAAAAAGGACGATTAGCAAACATTTTACTGAAAAGAACATTAACTAATAAGACCCTTAAACAAAAATATTTAGCTGTTTTATTACTAACTTAGTTGATATACAGCATATCATTAACACTTCATATCCATAACCCATACCGACCATGAAACGCTTCTATTTAGCTTTGCTGATCATCGGACTATTTCTCAGTTCAACTACCCAGTCTGTTCGGGCACAATATTTCGGACAAAACAAAGTGAGATACAAAAACCTAAAGTTTAAAGTATATCAAACCCCGCATTTTGAGCTCTACTACTATTTAAAGAACGACAGTCTGGTTAAGCGCTTTGTGAAGGAGAGCGAAACCTGGTATTCACTGCATCAGCAGGTTTTCAGGGATACCTTTACCCGAAAAAACCCCATCATTCTTTATAACAATGCCCCAGAATTTCAGCAAACAACGGCTATAGATGGCGAAATTGGCGTAGGAACCGGCGGGGTAACCGAAGGGCTAAAAAATCGGGTGGTTTTGCCTATAACCCAGCTAAACCAGCAAACACGACACGTTTTGGGCCACGAAATGGTTCACGCCTTCCAATATCATTCTTTAATTGAGGGCGATTCTACCAACCTGGAAAACATAGCTAACTTACCCTTATGGATGGTAGAAGGTATGGCCGAATACCTTTCGGTAGGTAAAGTGGATGCCTTTACCTCTATGTGGATGCGGGATGCTTATTTAAATAAAGATATCCCAAGTTTAAAAGACCTGACCAGCAGCAATAAATACTTCCCTTATCGTTACGGACAAGCGTTCTGGTCGTACATCGGTTCAACTTATGGCGATACAGTTATTGTACCGCTATTCAAAGAAACTGCCCGCCTGGGCTACGAACGAGCCATTCAAAAAACGTTTGGCTATAGCGAGAAAACCTTATCAGGATTATGGAAAACCAGCATAGAAAATGCCTATAAACCCTTTCTAAAAGATACCACCCAAAACACCATTGGCAAACGAATATTAGACGATAAAAATGCAGGCGAAATGAATGTGGCTCCTGCCCTATCGCCCGATGGCAAGTATGTAGCCTTCCTTTCCGAAAAAGAGTTATTTAGCATCGATTTATTTTTGGCCGATGCACAAACGGGTAAAATTATCAGGAAGCTGACCAGCAAAACCAGAAATTCCCATATCGATGAATTTAACTTCATCGAATCGGCTGGAGCCTGGTCGCCAGATAGCAAACGATTTGCCTTTAGCGCTTTCGCGGAAGGAAGGAACAAGCTTTTCATTGTCAGTACAGAAACCGGCAAGACCTTAGCAACCGAATCGATGGGTGCCGTAGAAGAGTTCAGTAACCTGAGCTGGTCGCCGGATGGCAACAGCGTAGCATTTTCCGGTTTAAAAGAAGGTCAGAGCGATATTTATGAATTTAATTTAAACACCAAAAAGCTGACTCAATTAACCAACGATAAATATTCAGATTACCAACCAAGTTATAGCAATGATGGCAAAAAGCTGGTATTTAGCAGCGACCGAACCACACTTGATAAACAAACCGGTAAAGACATTAGCTTTAACCTGGCCGTACTTAACCTGGCCGACGGGAAAGTAAGCGACATTACGGTTTTTAATGGGGCTAACAATTTAAATCCGCAATTCTCGGGTAACGATCAGGAGATCTATTTCCTCTCTAACCGCGATGGATTCCGTAATCTATATCGCTATCAAATCAATGAGGCTACCGTTGAACAGTTAACCGATTATTTTACTGGCATCAGCGGAATTACCGAATTTGCTCCAGCATTAAGCGTTTCCAGAAACGACCATATTGTTTACAATTATTATCGGGCACAAAAATATCAGATCATTAGCGCCAAAGCTTCAGATTTTACTCCGGTAAAGGTCAATTCGCAAGATGTAAATTTTGCAGCAGCTATTTTACCTCCGCCACGCTCATCGGGTGTTGATGTGATCAACAGT
>JBJTNQ010000147.1:0-3059 GCA_046074105.1 Sphingobacteriaceae bacterium
CTAAGATAATCGTCGTGCATCCAAAACTCTTAGCAAGCTCTGAAGCTCTGCGAGCGTCGTCGGAGCTAAAAGGAACTAGACGAGGTAAACGGTTATACGTGCCTTTCAGAAGGTATTTGAATAGAGAGCAGCCTTCCCAATTTGTATGAGCATCTTTGATATACTTTTCAGCGTTAGCTTTTACTAAATGTCCATGCGTGAAGAGGACTTTTGTTTCCTCATCTTTGTAAAAATCAGGAAGTCCTTGCTCGCCTTCGTGGTTTGATGAGACATAGGGCACACCTAATGATTTTAAATAATCAATATGAAATTGAGTTAAATTTTTATTTTTCTTTAATGCATTTTTCTTCTCGATAATGTCAGCGAGAAGAATCAAATTCTCACTCGCCCAAACTGCTTCGTCGAGCTCCATTTCGTAGCTCGAAAATAGATGCAAATCGGCTACACAATTATAAGTCTTAGTTCTCATTTTTTATCTCCTTTAAAAGATGTTTTATGAATCTTTTTATTTCGTTGCTATTCGTATGTCCCATGCAATTATACGCTTCGTCTTTTTCTTCGAGCATTACTTTAAGAGTTGCGAGTTTTGTTTTTAAGCTTTCATTCTCATCTTCAAGAATTAAAAACTGTTTTGTAATATCCGCTAAAATCTTTTGTAATCTCTCTAGGTCATTTTCAAGAGTTTCACGATTGGGTGCATAGAATTCAAAATTGTATTTTATACAAGTTTCTTCCGCATACTCCTTGTCTGTAAATGATCCACAATAGTATTCTTTCGAGTAATAGTTAAAACAAGTCTCGCATGATTTATTCATTTCTCACCATTGCCTTTTTCCACAATGCTGACATTGGACAGGATTGTTCATTAGCTTTTTACAAAACTTGCAGCGTGGAATAAGTTTAATATTCATTTCTCACCTCTAAAAATATCAAGAATCTCGGTTGTCACATCGTCGAAATAGGTTTCAGGAACTCCATTGTTTCCACGAGAGTAATAAGATTCCATGTTTGTATTATAGTGATTCAAGATTTTCAGGATTGCTTCTTTTAGTTTCTCTTGATCAGTTTTTTTCTGCGCTATAGTTTTAAAAAGCTCACTCTTAAGTTTAAATATTTCACCCTGTAGCTCGGCAATTTTGGCGTCTTTTTTAGGTGTCATAATTAACCTCAACGAGTTTTATCCAATGGAAATCTTCTTTTGAGTAGCCATAGCCGCCTAAGAAATCTCTCTCTGAGCGATAGAGCTTGGCATCGATGTAAGGATGTGGCTCATCTTTATTGTGAGAAATAACCTGATACCACTTCTCTTTTTCTTTTGGTTCTTGATAGAGTTCCCATTCATGCGGACTGGGAAACGAATACGTTATAGGTTCTTCACATTCGTCGTAAGTCATGCCGTTTATCAAGCGAAGAAATTCTCCTTCGCCCCAAGTTCTATGTCTTATCTTTTTTCCTTCTAAAAGCCATCGGTAAATCATTTCTAAAGTTGTTTCTGGATTCATAAAACCCTCTCAAAATTTTTTTCATCAATTAATATTGTCTCTTCCCATTGCAAAACGACCGGATTAAAAACCTCAAGCCGACCATTCTCAAAGTGGTAGAGGACAGTGCCGAATCGTTGCAGCTCTCTAATGTAAAAACCGTTTTTCATTTTTCCCCCAATTCATAACAACTCGGCTCGCTATCCCATTCCCAGCGCCGACCGTCTGACAAAAACTCGATACATCTTTCGCCAAATTTAGCGACGAAATTTATATCTCTCACGACGATGATTTCCCCGACTGCGCTTTGGTAAATTACTTTTTTGTTGAGCTTTGGAATAAATCTTTTCATGCGGCCACTCTTATTTTTAAAAGTTCAACAACCGAACTTTTCCATTTGATTTGTTGGATGGGCGTGCCTGTGCTGTGCTTTTTTGTTGTGTCTAGTAGGGTTGAATATTTCTTTCCTTCGTCGGTTACTATCCAAACGTCTCCAATCTTTTTTTGAAATCCAAGGTCGCGAAGTGCTAGGTTACATTTTTGAGATGAAAGTCCTATTTGTTTTCCAATTTCTGTCGGAGTTAAAAGAGTTTCTTGAACATCTGAAACTAGGTGAGTGACCCCAATTAGCTCTTGAACATTGACGCCGTAATATTTATTTATTGCCATCATTGCCGATAGTTTGGCTTGGTTCCCTTCAAGCCCGAACATGCTCGCAAGTCTTAGTGCTGCCCCTGTCTCTTTTTCTATCACATCCAATGGCATTGACTTGTTAAATGAGTACGACCCAGTTTTTCTAAGTTGAGGAAGGACTTCTCCTGTAATCCATTTTTTAAACTTTTTTGCCTCTTCTTTTTGGGATTCAAAAATTAGAGTGTACAAACCTGACTCTGTTACAACGAGCATTCTTTGTTGTCGCCCAACGTCATTACTCAGAGTAATGTTGTCTTTGTCTTCGAGTGGAACTCTTTCTAGTGCTCTGCTCGTGTTGCTTAGCCCAAGAGCATCACAAACGTCTTTAGCTACAAAAAGAGTATCGCCGTTCCTGTCTATTACTGTTCTAATCTGCCTTTCTTCATAATCAAAAATTTGTAAATCCATTTTTTATTTCCCATCATTTTCTAGTTTGGCTTTCTTAATTTCGATTCGTATTTTTAAAAGTTCAATTACTGATTCTTTCCATTTAATTTGTTGAATAGGTGTGCCGCCCGAGTGCTTCTTTGTGGTATCAAGCAAAACAGAATACTTTCTACCCTCGTCGGTTACACTCCATGATTCTCCTAGCTTTTTTTGAAGCCCTAATTCTTGAAGTCTTAAATTTACCTTTCTAGATGAAAGACCTAATTGCTTGCCGATTTCTGTAGGTGTGAGAATTTTTTCTTGAGATTCAGATTTAAGATGTGTGACTTCTGCAATCGCCATCACATCGATGCCGTGATATTTTTTCATTGTCATCATTCCGGAAAGCTTAGCTTGGTTACCAGTTACCCCAAACATTTCAGCAAGCTCAATTGCCGCTTGTGTTTCCTTTCTGATTTTAATCAAAGACATTTGCTCTTTTTTTGTCGGAGCAGTGTA
>JBJTNQ010000148.1:0-17613 GCA_046074105.1 Sphingobacteriaceae bacterium
GAGGAAAAAAAAAGGGAAGAGTGGCTTTGGGGGAAGGGGTTTTGGGGTGGGGGGGGGGAGGGGGGGGGGGAAGGACGGGGGTTTGTCCCACCACTAAAACTAAGCATAAAATGAAACTTCAGCCCAAACATATTTATCACATCTATAACCGAGGAAATAATCGACAAACAATTTTTTTCACTCACTCTAATTATGTTTTCTTTCTGCAAAAATTAAAAACCCATCTGGCGGGTACATGCGATATCCTTGCCTTTTGTTTAATGCCTAATCACTTCCATCTCCTGATTAGTACCCCCGAAGATTTTAATACTGATGCATTCTATAATTCATATAAAACGCTGTTAAGTTCATATACCAGGGCAATTAACAGGCAAGAAAACAGAAAAGGGTCGCTATTTCAGCAAAACAGCAAATCCAAGTCTGTATCAGATTGGTATAACTATGATTATGCTTTTACTTGTTTAAATTATATTCACCAGAATCCACTAAATGCAGGATTGGTTAAAAAGTTAGAAGATTGGAAATACTCCTCATTTGTAGAATATTTAGGTTTAAAAAGCAACCCTATTTGTAATTTAAAGGATGTCCGCCAATTTTTTAATCTTCCTCAATCTAAAGCAGAATTCATAATCATCTCGTACCAAACACTAACTAGCGATTTGATAGATAAAGTTCGATAGTGGTGGCACAACTACGAGTCGTGCCACCACTATTTAGTTTATATATTTGTGCCATGACACCTGCCGAAATAAATTTAAAATGGGATGTTTTGCTCAATCGTTTGGCTGAGAATTTTGACTCTGAAAAACCAGATATCAAGGTGCTCCTATTTTTAATAGGTGTGCAGGAGTTAGGTCAGGGACCTCAAAAATTCAGTAAACGGCAAAAAGAAGAACTCATGCATATTGCCACCTGCCGCTTGTTCAGCGAAATGGGTTTTTATGAGTTAGAGGGCCTGGATCAGGATGGCTGGCCACACTGGAAGCTGGTAAAACCCATTCCGGCTTATACCCTTTTAGAGCAGGAAATGCTGATGAAATCGCTAATTGTCAACTATTTTGAGAGCCTCTAATTCCGTATATTCGGTTACAAAATCTATTGAATTATGAAAAAAATATTTTCCATTGCCCTCATAATGGTCTCTATGGCTGTTCAGGCCGCCAAACCCATTCACCAGTTTGTTCGTATAAAAACCAATAAAGGCGAATGTGTGGTGATGTTGTATAACCAAACACCTTTGCACCGCGATAATTTTGTGAAGATTACCCGTGAGGGAAAGTTAAGCGGAACGCTTTTTCACCGGGTTATTAAAGGCTTTATGATCCAGGGCGGCGACCCCGACTCTAAAACTGCTAAACCCGGGCAGGCTTTGGGCGATGGTGACTGGGGCTATACCGTTCCGGCAGAATTTCGCGATAGCTTATTTCATAAAAAAGGGGTTATCGCGGCAGCAAGAGATAACAATCCAGAGAAAGCTTCCAGTGCCTGCCAATTCTATCTGGCTCAGGGTAAAGTTTTTACCGACGAACAACTAAATGCCTTAGAACAGGGCCGTTTAAAAGGACGCAAAATTCCGGCAAGGCAGCGTGAGGTTTATAAAACTTTGGGGGGTATTCCTCATTTAGATCAGAATTATACTGTTTTTGGTGAAGTGGTTAAGGGAATAGAAATGATTGATACCATTGCCGATGTAAAAACCGGCCCAGCCGACAGACCCCTAGATGATGTGCGGATGGAGGTGAGCATACTAAAAAATAAAGAAGCCCGTAAACTGGAAAAAGCCCTTGGCCTGGCCAATAAACCATGAAGATAATTACCTATAACGTTAATGGCATTCGCTCGGCATTGAGCAAAGACTGGTTAAGTTGGCTACAGGCCACACAAGCTGATGTAGTATGCCTGCAAGAAATAAAAGCCACGCCCGATCAGATTACCGATCTATACCTGCTAGAGCAGATGGGCTATGAACATTATTGGTATCCGGCCGAGAAAAAGGGATATAGCGGAACGGCCATCTTTACTAAAATTACACCCAAACATGTAGAATACGGTTGCGGTCTTGTAGACTACGACCGCGAAGGACGTATTATTCGTGCCGATTTCGACGCATGTTCGGTCATGAGTACGTACTTTCCTTCGGGTTCCAGCGGCGACGAGCGCCAAGGTTTTAAGTACCGCTTTTTAGAAGATTTTCAGGAATATATAGATAGATTAAAGATCCATTATCCTAAACTGGTTATTTCTGGCGATTATAATATCTGTCATCGCCCCATAGATATTCACAATCCTAAATCGAATGCCAATTCATCTGGGTTTTTACCCGAAGAACGAGAATGGATGGAAAACTTTATCCAAAGCGGTTATATCGATTCTTTCCGTCATTTTAATGCCGAACCGCATCATTATACCTGGTGGAGCTACCGTGCCGGGGCCAGGTCTAAGAACCTGGGCTGGCGTATCGATTATAATTTGGTGAGTAAAGATCTGGAGGCTCATTTAAAACGGTCGGCTATTTTATCTGAAGCAAAACACTCCGATCATTGCCCGGTTTTGCTCGAACTGGCTTTTTAATTTATGAACGGCACGCTACTCATCACCGAAATTAAAAGCCTGGCCGGTATTCATGCTGATGGGGTTAAAAAACTTCGCGGTAGCGAAATGGTCCGGCTGCCAATCTTAGAAAATGCCTGGCTATGGGTTGAAAATGGCCGAATTGTTTCTTTTGGTCCGATGGTCGAATTGCCTAAAAACCTGAAACATGCGGAACATTTTTCTGCTCGGGGCGGATATGTGTTACCCGCCTGGTGCGATTCGCATACCCATTTGGTTTTTGCAGCCAGCCGCGAAGAAGAGTTTGTGATGAAAATTAAAGGCCAATCTTACGAAGAGATTGCCGCCGCCAGTGGCGGGATTTTAAATTCTGCCCGCAAATTGCAAGAAACTACCGAAGACGATCTGTTTAAAGCGGCTCAAAAACGATTGCACGAATTGATTCTTTTAGGTACCGGAGCCATCGAAATTAAAAGTGGCTATGGTTTAAGTGTGGCCGATGAACTAAAAATGCTCCGGGTAATTAAGCGCTTAAAAGAAAGTGCCCCTATACCGATTAAGGCCACTTTTTTGGGCGCACATGCCTATCCTGAACCCTATAAAAATAATCACGAGGCCTATTTGAATATCATTATTGACGAAATGCTGCCGCAAATTGCCAGGCAGGGTTTGGCCGATTATATGGATGTGTTTTGCGAACAGGGGTTTTTCTCCCCAAAAGAAACAGAACGCCTTTTAGCAGCCGGGGCACATTATGGGCTGAAACCTAAAGTACATGCCAATCAGTTATCGGCCAGCGGTGCGGTAGAAACCGCCGTAATACACCAGGCTATTTCGGTAGATCATTTGGAGGTGATGAACGAGCAGGCATTAAGCGCCCTGCAAAATAGTGAAACCATGGCTACGTTGTTGCCGGGTTGTTCGCTGTTTTTAAATATTCCCTTTGCCAATGCCCGCGAATTAATTGGTAGAAATGTAGCGGTGGCCCTGGCTTCTGACTTTAACCCGGGTTCCTCGCCCTCGGGTAATATGAATTTGGTGGTTTCTTTGGCCTGCATGCGGCAAAAACTCCTGCCCGAAGAGGCCATAAATGCAGCAACACTGAATGGTGCTGCCGCTATGGAGTTAGCCGATGAAGTAGGGAGCATAGCACCCGGTAAGCGGGCCAACCTCATTATTACCAAACCGGTGCCCTCTTTAGCTTATTTGCCTTATGCTTTTGGGCAAAACCACATAGAAAAAATAATAATTAATGGCCGGTTATATGAGTAAACTGGATATTTATACCCCTGCCGATCTGGCTGATATGACCCTGGTTCGCGAAGGTGAAACCAAGCTTGGCCAGCAAATGAGCACCGTTTCTGATTTGGAAGCCCTAAAAGCACATCCGGCCAAGTTTGTGTTAATCGGTTTGCCCGAGGATATTGGTGTACGTGCCAATGGCGGTAAGGCCGGAGCGGCCGGCACTTGGGCGCCAAGCTTAAAAGCGCTCTGTAATATTCAGTGCACCGAAAAATTATTGGGCGAAAGCCTACTTGTTTTGGGCCATTTAGATTTTACCGAAGAAATGGTAAATAGCCAGGTTGCTGACACCGAAGGTCTGCGAAGCCTGGTGAGGGATATAGATGAAGGGGTTTTTAGTCTTCTGCTTCAGATTTTTGAATCTGGAAAAACGCCCCTAGTGATTGGCGGAGGGCATAACAATGCTTACCCTATTTTAAAAGCGCTTTCTACCCATAGAAAAAAGGGGATAAATGTGATCAATATAGATGCGCATGCCGATTTTAGGGCACTGGAGGGGCGCCATAGCGGTAATGGTTTTTCTTACGCTTTCGCGGATGGATTTCTTGATAAATATGCTATTTGCGGTTTGCACGAAAATTATAATTCGCAATATATTATTGATCAATTAAATGCCCATCCCGATAGGATAAGCTATACTTTTTTCGAAGACTTTTTAAGGGCTAAATCCGATGTAAATATCGCATTTCGGCAGGCTTTGAATTTCACTTCGGGTACAACCGGTTTAGAAATTGATTTAGACAGCATGGCGGGTGTTTCTGCCAGTGCCGGCAGTTTGAGCGGATTCGGTGCTGAGCAGGTTCGCTCGATGATTTACCAAGCCAAGGGTACACCCTTAGCTTATTTGCACATTTGCGAAGGAATAGCTGAAACGCAGCCTTTATTGCCCAGGTTGATCAGCTATCTGATTAGTGATTTTGTGAAAGCCCAGTCTTAAAATTTCCAAATCTTTTTCGGGCTGATGCAGGCATCTAAACGGATATCAAAACTGTTGGTATCTTCAATCTGAACAATGGGTTCGAAATGTGATAAGCCTATTTTTTGTGCATCGGGGCGGCAAGCTGCTAAAAAACGATCGTAAAAACCTTTTCCGTATCCAATTCTTTGCCCGGTTTCGTCAAACACCAATAAGGGAACTAAAATCAGATCGAGTTTTTGAGCAGAAACAGCCTCGCCGTTTTGCGGCTCGGTAATTCCCCAGGCGTTTTCAGTTAAAACGGTTTGTTCATTCCAAATGAGATGTGTTAAACTGTGGTCTTCGAAATTACTTCTGGAAAGCACCAGTTTGATTTCTGGATAATTTTGCCTGATCCATTCGGCAATAGGATAGGTATTTACCTCTTTCTTCGCCCGAATGGGTAAAAACAAATGCAGAAATTGAACGCTGCTAAGATCTAATGGTTTAAAATGAGCTAATAGGGCACAATTTATTGCCTCCAACTCATGTTCCGATAGGGAATGGCGCTTACTTAAAAATAGCTTACGGGCCGAGGATTTGTTCACCGCTTTATTTTTTTTAAAGATAAAAAAACGGCCTTAGATTTCTCTAAGACCGTAATAATCAACCTAAACCTTAAACTTAATTAAAGACCTTTATTTAACCCGTTCGATATAATCGCCGGTTTTTGTATCAATTTTAACTTTATCTCCCTGATTGATGAACAAAGGAACGCGGATTTCTACTCCGGTTTCTACGGTAGCGCTTTTTAACGCATTGGTAGAAGTATCTCCCTTAACCGCAGGCTCAGAATAGGTAATTTCCAATTCTACACTTGCTGGAGCCTGTGCCATAATGGGTTCATCGCTTTCGAAAGCTACAATTACATTCATGCCTTCTTTCATAAAACGGGCTGCATCGCCAAATAAAAATTTAGGGATATTGAACTGCTCGTAGCTCGTATTGTCCATTACTACAAAGAAGTCGCCTTCGTCGTATAAATATTGGTAATCGTTGGTTTCTACGCGGCAAATTTCTACCTCCTCATCTGTGCGGAAACGATATTCAACCAATTTTCCGGTTTTAACGTTACGCATACGAGCCTGATAGAAAGCACGAAGGTTGCCCGGTGTACGGTGTAAGAATTCTTCTACCGTAACCAGTTCTCCGTTGAAACGAAGCACATTACCATTTTTTATATCTGATGCTTTTGCCATAAAACAGCTTTTTTATTGTAAACAGGTATCCGTTTTGGTGCCGCAAAGGTAGGCACTATTTATAGGAATATCAATACCGAATCCACTATTTGTGGTATGGAGGTCTAGAAACGCTTATAGTCTGGTAAATGGAGTTTATGGGTGCAGAAACGGTATTCGTTTTCTTGGTTTGAACCCACAATTACCAATCGGTTTGCGGCATAGTTAGTCATGAGATTCTGATACCAGGCTATGCCCTGTTCGTCGAAATTGGCTGTGGGTTCGTCTAAAATTAAAATGGGGGTATGGGATAGAACGGCCAGCGCCAATTTGGTTCTTTGTTTCATACCCGACGAAAAATACCGGATAGCTTTGTTTTCTGCCTTTTGCAAATTCAGTATTTCGATAATTTTTTCTGAATAGATTCCCGGCAGGTAAGTTTTAAATTTAAAATGGAAATCGATCATTTCCTGTAAAGTAAAATCTTCGATGAGTTCCAAGTAGGGTGCAGCTAAGGCTAGCTGGCTGAATACCTCATCGGGGTCTAATATCAAATCTTTATCCCGGTAGGTAATTTTACCTTCGGATGGACTTAAGCTTCCGGCCAGAATTTGTAAAAGTGTTGATTTTCCGCTACCGTTTGGTCCGAGTATGGCATAGCTATGCCCCGATTGAAAACTAAAGTCAACTGACCTGAAAATCCATTCCTGATTAAATCGACGACCAATATTTTCGAGAACGATTTCCATGTTCAGGCTTAACCGTTTCCGAAACCTTTCATTACCCCGCGGTTGGAGTTACGTATGAAGTTGATGATCTCGTCACGCTCTTCGGTAGGTTTAAAACCCGCTTCTACCATATCCAGTGCTTTGGTGGTATTGCTGTTTTTTAAGAAAAGTACCCGATAGATATCTTGTATCTCATTAATTTTTTCTGAGCTGAAACCCCGACGGCGTAAACCTACGGAGTTGATACCTACATATGACAGCGGTTCGCGACCTGCTTTGGTATAAGGTGGAACATCTTTACGAACCAATGAACCTCCGGATATCATGACGTGCGCACCAATGTTTACAAACTGATGTACAGCGGTCATACCTCCAATAATGGCGAAATCTTCTACCACAATGTGTCCGGCAAGTTGTACTCCATTAGCCAGAATACAATTATTTCCTACCACACAATCGTGTGCTACGTGGGTGTAGGCCATTAATAAAACGTTGTTTCCAATGCGGGTTTCTTTGCGGTCTAAAGTACCGCGGTTAATGGTTACGCATTCGCGGATGGTAGTATTGTCGCCAATAACGGCCAGGGTATCTTCGCCGCCAAATTTTAAATCCTGCGGAACGGCCGAGATTACGGCTCCCGGAAAGATTCGGCAGTTTTTTCCTATCCGGGCGCCATTCATGATGGTTACATTAGAACCGATCCAGGTGCCTTCGCCAATTACCACATCTTTATGTATGGTTACAAAGGGCTCAATAACAACATTATCTGCAATTTTTGCTTGTGGATGGATATAGGCTAGGGGTTGAATCATCTATTGTAAATTTGGTTTCTTTGCAATTTGGGCCATTAATTCTGCTTCTACAACTATTTTTTCGCCAACCATGCCTACGCCTTTCATTTGGGCAATTCCTCTTCTGATAGGGGTAATAAGTTCGCAATGGAATACCAGGGTATCGCCGGGCAATACTTTTTCTTTGAAACGGGCATTCTCTATTTTAAGGAAATAGGTAAGGTAGTTTTCCGGATCATCTACGGTATGAAGTACTAAAATACCCCCGGTTTGTGCCATGGCCTCAATTTGAAGTACGCCGGGCATAACCGGTGCTCCCGGAAAGTGGCCTTCGAAGAAGGGCTCGTTCATGGTTACATTTTTTAAACCTACCACATGATTTTTAGATAATTCTAAGATCTTATCTATGAGTAAAAATGGCGGACGGTGAGGCAAAATGTTCATCACCTGCACGGTGTCGTAAACCGGTGTGGCATGAATGTTAAATTTCGGGGTAGATTTTTTGCTACGCTCTTTTTTAATTTGAGCCTTTATCTTTTTTGCAAATGCCACGTTGGCGGCATGGCCTGGTCGAGCGGCCATGATATGGCCCTTTAGAGGAACACCTATTAAAGCTAAATCGCCTATCATATCGAGCAATTTATGGCGGGCGGGTTCATTTTGATGACGTAGTTTAATGTTATTTAGAATGCCTTCGCGGGCAACATCTATATCATCTTTATTAAATATTTTAGCCAGGTGATCTAGCTCTTCTCTGCTTACTTCTTTATCAACTACCACGATGGCGTTATTCAGGTCTCCACCTTTAATTAAGTTGTTGTCTAGCAGCATTTCTAATTCGTGCAGGAAACAGAAAGTACGGCAAGAGGCAATTTCTTTTTTAAATTCTCCTAAAGTGGTTATTGCCGCATGCTGGCTTCCCAGAATGGGCGAATTATAATCGATCATACAGGTAAAGCGGTAATCGTCTAATGGCATAGCTACCATTTCTACTTTACGATCGGGCTCTGAGTAATGAATATTTGCCGGAATGCTGTAATATTCTCTTTCAGCTTCTTGCTCTACGAAGCCTACTTTTTCTAAGGCTTCGATAAATTCAATAGAACTACCGTCCATAATTGGAATTTCCGGACCATCTAACTCCATTAGCAGGTTATCTACTTCGCAGCCTACCAATGCAGCCAAAACGTGCTCAACGGTACTTACGCTTGCTCCGTTTTGGGAAATGGTAGTTCCACGTGAAGTATCAGTTACATTGTCTACATCGGCATCCACAATGGGTTTTCCTGGTAAGTCTACTCTGGAAAATTTATAACCATGATTATCGGGTGCGGGTTTAAAAGTCATGTTTACCGATTCGCCGGTATGTAAACCTACTCCCGATACGGAGAATTCCGATTTAATAGTTCTTTGTTTTGTATTCATGTTTATAAAAAAGCAGTAAAAAGCAACTAAAATTAATTTTCAGTACTATTTACCCATGTTCTTAATTAATTTTTCTAACTCTTCTAACCGACGTTCTAAGTCAGGTAGCCGTTGATAAACGACTTGAGAGCGCTGGTTATTGTGTACGCTGGTAACTGGTACCCCTCCCCACTTTTTGCCTTCTTCTGTAATATTGCGGTTAACTCCTGCTTTAGCAGCGAATTGAGAACCTTTTGCAATGGTGATATGCCCCACTACACCAACCTGTCCGCCGAGCACTACATTTTCACCAACTTTAGCACTACCCGAAATGCCCGTTTGTGAGGCCACCACGGTATTTGCTCCAATTTCTACATTGTGTGCTATTTGTACCAGGTTATCTAGTTTTGCGCCTTTGTTTATAACCGTAGATCCCATGGTGGCACGGTCTATTGAGCTGTTAGATCCAATCTCTACATCATCTTTAATGATCACATTGCCAATTTGGCTAACTTTGGTGTAACTGCCATCGGCTAGCGGAGCAAAGCCAAAGCCGTCGCTTCCTATTACTGTACCAGAATGAATAATTACCCGATTACCTAAAACGCAATCGAAATATACTTTCACGCCGGCAAAAAGGCTGCAATCTTGTCCAACAATAGCATTGTCGCCAATATAACTTAGCGGATAGATTTTAGAATTATCTCCTACCTGTGCATTAGCACCGATATAGGTAAAGGCACCAATGTATACGTTTTTTCCAATTTTAGCTGTTGGATGAATAAAGGAAGGTTCTTCTATCCCCTTTTTATCCAGTCTTGCCGAATTATACATTTCTAATAACACAGAAAATGCACTATAGGCATCTTTAACCCTAATTAGGGTACAAGAAACAGGCTGAGCAAGTACCAGGCTTTCGTTTATTATTACAATAGATGCCTGTGTGTTATAAAGAAATGGCTCATACTTGGGGTTTGCCAAAAAAGAAAGAGAGCCGGTTTTGGCCTCTTCAATTTTAGCCAAATCGCTTACTGCCACTTCTGGGTTACCTTCAATGGTACCATTTAATAGTTGCCCTATCTGTTGAGCAGTAAATTGCATGGGTTAAAATTAGGTGTTGTTTTCAAATCAATCTGCAAATTTAACCTTATTTGGGGTTTAGCCTAACAAAACTTTACTAAACCTTAGTGTTTTAGTTCTTTGAGGTAGCAAAAAATGTATTTCTTAACCGTTTTGGCCAGTGCTTCGAGGTTAGAATTATCTGAAGCCTGGGCAATATCAACAATGCTTCCATCTTTCATTAAGATCAGAATACTGCCGTCGCCAGAACGGTAAGCATTATTTTTAATGGTATCGGTAAATACAAAATAAGAGGCGTCGTCTTCAGTAATATTAAACTTAGAAATAGCCTTTTCGGCCATTTCATCAATAATATGCAGTTCTGGGGCCTGGTTGCTAATTTCTACCTGATATAAATTCCGGTTAATTAAATGCTGGCATAAGGTAGATAAAATCAAATCGTCGTCATTAGCCCACACCTTAATGGATGTAAAAATATCGTGATCATCTAATTGCGAGAAGCGTTCCATATGGATGGGGTCTTCCATAAAATCTTCCTTGCGGATGATATTATTTAAAAAATGTCCAAAATTGGGAGTAGCAAAAAGCGCTTTCCCCTCTAAGGCCAGTTCTTTGGCTCTTTCCAGAATTTTGATCAACATTTGCTCGCCTGCAATAACGGTTTTATGCAGATAAACCTGCCAATACATCAGCCTGCGGGCAATTAGAAACTTTTCAATAGAGTAAATCCCCTTTTCCTCCACCACCAGCTGGTCGTTCTTAACGTCCAGCATTTTAATGATTCTATCGGAACTGATCACCCCTTCAGAAACTCCGGTAAAAAAACTGTCACGGTTCAGGTAATCCATCCTATCGATATCTAACTGACCAGAAACCAGTTGGGAAAGAAAGGTTTTAGGATATCGGCGATTAAAAATATCCAATGCCATATCTAGCTTACCATTAAACTGCCGGTTTAATTGATCCATCAACAAGGTAGAAATGTATTCGTGCGAAACACCTTCTACCAAGGTGTGCTCCAGGGCATGAGAAAAAGGTCCGTGGCCAATATCATGTAACAAAATGGCAATCTGAACTGCTTCTTCTTCTGCTGCGCTAATGGCATTTCCCTTAGATCTTAGCGTTTCTACGGCCAAACCCATAAGGTGCATAGCCCCCAAAGCATGATGAAAACGGGTATGCAGGGCTCCCGGATAAACCATGTGCGTCATTCCGAGCTGCTTGATATACCGCAGCCGCTGCACATAGGGATGCTGCACCAGATCGAAAATTAATTCGGTGGGTATGGTAATGAATCCGTAAACCGGATCGTTAATTATTTTTTTCTTATTCAAAGACAGGATTTTACAGATACAAAAATTGCTAAATTAAATGATACAAAAAACAGCCCCGGCTATCGTATCTTAGTCCTATCATTAATTTTTATAAAAACATGCAGGAAACACACATTTTATGGGCAGATGATGAGATCGATTTGCTGCGACCGCATGTTTTGTTTCTTAATGAAAAGGGTTATTCTGTGCAAACGGCCACCAATGGCACCGATGCTTTAGACTTATTTAAAAAGAACCACTACGACTTGGTTTTTTTAGATGAAAATATGCCTGGTTTAACCGGATTAGAAACCCTGGCAGAGATTAAAAATCTGAGTCCGGAAACACCTACCGTTTTAATTACCAAAAACGAGGAAGAATATTTAATGGAAGATGCCATAGGCTCTAAAATAGACGACTATTTGATTAAGCCTGTAAATCCGAAACAAATACTGCTCACCATTAAAAAACTGATTGACAATAAAAGACTGGTGAGCGAGAAAACCTCCATGGCCTATCAGCAGGATTTTAGGAATTTGGGCATGACCCTGCATGAAAAGCTCAGTTTTTCTGAATGGGCCGAAGTTTATAAAAAGCTTATTTTCTGGGAACTTTCTTTAGAAAAACTGGAAGATGCCGGCATGCACGAAATTTTAACCTCTCAGAAATCGGAAGCCAATACGCAATTTTCTAAGTTTATTGAGCGGAACTATATCGATTGGATCAAATCGCCCGATATGGGCCCGCTAACATCCAATCAATTATTTAAAAAGAAGGTTTTTCCTGCTATTGAAGAAAATAAACCTACTTTCTTTATTTTGATCGATAATTTAAGGTACGATCAATGGCGTATTCTGAACCCTATTATTACTGATTATTTCCGGCTGGAAGAGGAAGACTATTATTACAGTATTTTGCCTACGGCTACTCAATATGCCCGAAATGCCATATTTTCTGGCTTAATGCCTACCGAGATGGAAAAACGTTTTCCGGGTAAATGGGCTAACGATGAGGATGAAGGTGGAAAGAATCTTTTTGAACAAGATTTTCTGGAAGACCAGATCAAAAGATTGTATCGCAAAGAGTGTAAATACAGTTACCATAAAATTCTTACGCTGGAACAGGGGCGTGATATTACCGATAGCCTGAATAACCTGATGGGCAACGATCTGAATGTATTGGTTTACAACTTTGTAGACATGCTTTCTCATGCCCGAACTGATATGGCCATGATTAAAGAACTGGCCAATGACGAGGCTGCCTATCGGTCATTAACTCTTTCCTGGTTTGAGCATTCTCCTTTACTGGAAACCCTTAAAAAACTGTCTCGTAAAAAAGTAAAAGTGATGATCACTACCGATCATGGAACCATCCGGGTAAAACATCCCGTTAAGGTAATTGGAGATCGTAATACCAACACGAATTTAAGATACAAGCAGGGCCGTAACCTCAGCTTTAACGCCAAAGAGGTTTTTCAGGTTAAAAATCCGGCAGATGCCCAATTGCCAAAATTGCACATGAGCTCGAGCTTTATCTTTGCCAAAGAGGATAGTTTCTTTGTATACCCCAACAATTACAATCATTTTGTGAATTATTTTAGCGACACCTTTCAGCATGGAGGCATTTCGTTAGAAGAAATGATCGTTCCGCTGGCTACGTATTTACCTAAATAATTTCGCCGGGGCTTCTTACTTTTGTACCATGACCTTATCTGTTGCTCAACTAGCCGAACTGCCCGCTGCCGCCCAAAAAATATTGGAATATGCCGGAAAGCATAAGATTTTTTTATTTCACGGAGAAATGGGTGCCGGTAAAACCACCTTTATTAAAGCATTCTGTGCGGCCTTGGGTGTAAATAATGGGGTAAGTAGCCCAACTTTTGCCTTAGTAAACGAATATGAATATCCTGAAGGGCTCATCTACCATTTCGACTGTTATCGGTTAAAATCGGCAAGTGAAGCCTTAGATATTGGTTTTGAAGAGTATTTAGCCTCCGGCCAATATTGCTTCATAGAGTGGCCCGAAAAGGTAGAACCGCTTTGGCCCCATCAATACCTGTCTGTTACCATACAAGCGCATGGTCCCGACACCAGAACCATTCAGGTAGAACAGGTAGGCTAATCTGGACAATATCCTCGATTTTTTGTAACTTCAAAATCAGATAATGAATTCCAATTGTGAAAAGTGAACTATCTGATATTGCCCGACAGGCTCTTTTTCAGCCCAAAGAAGCCATGCTGGAAACCCATTCTAAAAAGAATCGGATTTATATTGGTATTCCAAAAGAAACCTCCTTTCAGGAAAACAGGATTGCTTTAACCCCCCTTTCGGTAGCTGTTTTAGTGAACAATGACCACGAGGTGGTTATTGAGTCGGGTGCTGGCCAGGCGGCCAATTTTAGCGACAGGGAATATAGCGAGCAGGGTGCACGTATTGTGTACGACAAAAAGGAGGTTTACCAGGCCGATATTATCATTAAAATAGCGCCTCCAACCGAAGAGGAGATAGCCCTCATGAAAACCGGACAGGTGCTTTTTTCTGCCCTGCAGATGTCTACGCTTAAAGTAGAATACCTGCAAAGTTTAATGGCTAAAAAAATAACGGCCCTTTCTTTTGAATACTTGCGTGATGAAGGCGGCATTTTATCGGTAGTGCGTGCCATGAGCGAAATTGTAGGTGCAACTTCTGTATTAATTGCTGCCGAATACCTGAGTAATGTGTTTGATGGTAAGGGCTTGATGCTAGGTGGCATAACCGGCGTTCCGCCAACTGAAATTGTAATTTTAGGTGCCGGAACGGTAGGTGAATATGCAGCCCGCACCGCCTTGGCCCTGGGAGCCGAAGTAAAAGTTTTTGATAGTTCTGTTTATAGGCTTCGCCGATTACAAAATAATATAGGCACCCGGGTTTTTACCTCGGTTATACAGCCCATTGTTTTACAAAAAGCTATTTGCAGTTGCGATGTAGCCATTGGGGCTATTCGGGCAAGTCACGGCCGCAGCCCCTGTATTGTTTCGGAAGAAACCGTGAGCAAAATGAAGCCCAATTCGGTAATTATTGATGTAAGTATTGATCAGGGTGGCTGTTTCGAAACCTCGAGGGTTACCAACCATACCGAGCCGGTTTTTCGCAAACATGAAGTGATTCATTACTGCGTACCCAATATTGCTTCGCGGGTATCGCGGACGGCCACTTATGCCTTAACCAATATTTTTACGCCCATTTTATTAGATATTGGCGAAATGGGCGGTTTAATGAATGTAGTTTGGGATAAACCCGGTGTTAGAAATGCGGTTTATTTATACCAGGGTCAGCTAACCAACGCCGATCTATCCAGCCGATTTAACATGCCGCATAAAGACTTGAACCTGCTCATCGTTTCTAACGGTTAAATTATTCGGCGAAGGAATAATTACGTAAAAATTGGATCGATGCCTCAATATCCGGTGCCAGAAAACGGTCTTGTTCATAGGCTGGAACCTCATCCCGGTAGGCAGTATAAATCTTTTCCAGCATTGGCGAACTTTTTTGGGGTCTTCTGAATTCGAGTGCCTGTGCGGCATTCATTAATTCAATAGCTAAGATCCGTTCCAGGTTCAGCGCTACTTTCAGGCATTTTACCGCTCCGTTGGCGCCCATACTTACATGATCTTCCTGCCCGTTGCTCGACACGATAGAATCTACCGAAGAAGGGGTGCACAATTGTTTATTCTCACTGGCAATAGAAGCGGCGGTATATTGCGGAATCATGAAACCTGAGTTCAGGCCGGCATCGGCCACCAGGAAGGGCGGCAGTCCCCGCTGCCCGGAAATTAGTTGAAAAATACGCCTTTCGGCGATAGAACCCCATTCGGCCAGGGCAATACTTAAAAAATCGAGGGCTAAAGCCAAAGGCTGTCCGTGGAAATTTCCGGCCGAAATGATCTCATCCTGTTCCGGAAAAATATTCGGATTATCGGTTACCGAGTTAATTTCTGTTTCAAATACCGATTTTACATAATTGAGGGTGTCCTTGCTGGCTCCATGCACCTGCGGCATGCAGCGGAAAGAATAGGGGTCTTGTACTTGTTTGTTGGGCTGTTTAATTAGTTCGCTGTCGTTTAATATTTCAAACAGTGTTGCTGCCGTTTCTACTTGTCCGCGGTGTGGCCTGATGGCATGGCTGGCAGGCTTGAAGGGATCAATCCGGCAGTTGAACGCATCGGCCGAAAGGCTACCAATTACATCGGCCCAAAGGGCTAGTTTTTCTCCCTTTAACAGGATGTATAAACCATAGGCGGCCATAAACTGTGTGCCGTTTATGAGCGCTAAACCTTCTTTGGTTTGTAGTTCAAGCGGCTTTAACCCAAATTCTTTTAGTGCTTTTTCTGCTGAAATGCGCTGGCCGTTTAACCAAACCTCGCCCATGCCGATAAGTGGCAGGGCCAAATGGGCCAGGGGCGCCAGATCTCCAGATGCACCCAGCGATCCCTGCGTATAAACTACCGGGAGTATATCTTGATTATAAAATTCAATTAAGCGGTGTATGGTTTCTACGCTAACCCCCGAATTTCCGTAAGCCAGCGATTGTATTTTTAGTAGTAGCATGAGTTTTACCACCTCCTGGGGAACCAGATCGCCGGTGCCGCAGGCATGCGAAAGCAATAAGTTATGCTGAAGTCCGCTTAGCTGATTGCTGGCTACTTTTACATGTTGTAAATATCCGAAACCGGTATTTATACCATAAACGGGGTTTTCGTTGGCTGCCATTTTCTGGTCTAGAAAATGGCGGCATAATTGCACGGCCTGTTCGGCCTCTTTACTTAACGATAAAGTAGTATGCTGTTGAATAAGACGCTGGATGAGCGCAACCGAAAGCGGTGCTGATCCAATGGCAAATGTTTTCATTTCAGAAGATTAGGTTCTTCAAAAATGAAAAAATATGTGCTAATAATTGAATTTTATTTTTTGAAGGGTTGATAAGCGAAATTGGCGCTTACCGCAATTTTTTCAGCTATTTTATTAAATACTATTTTCGGAATATCGATTTTATGATCGACCAGGGCTACGGTGAATTTGGTGTTCAGCTGCACAGATCCATCAGGGCTTATGGTTATTTTTCCATTAAGGGTTCTTTTTTGATCTACACCATGGATGTTTAACAGGCCATTGGCACTTCCATCATAGGTTCCTGGTTTGCTAAAATCTATATCCTCAGACAATTTGCCCTTAAAGGTGGCATAGGGATATTTTTCGCTTTCTAAATAATTGTCATTAAAGTGCTGCTGCATTAATTTGTTCGGAAACTCGAACTGATTAACAGGTACTCTAACCACTAATTCTTTAGTCTCGGTATTGAGCATGGATATTACCCGGTTGTTTTTCGCACTAATATCTTCCAGCGGTGCATTAGAGAAGAAGGAGATTTCTCCCCGGGTAGTAGATAAAACCTGAGCCTGAGTCGGAAGTTGCAGCACTAGCAAAGCTGCCAAGCTAAAAAGTAGACTAATATTTTTCATGGTATCGGGCTTTTTTGTTAAAACTAAAGGTACGAGAAATATTGAAGCCAAAATGGACATCTCCTTTATTCCAAGCCCCGTTTGTTTCTGTAATGAACTGGCGTTCAGCCATTCCATAGGAGTTGGTAAAAAGAAGTTGGAACACGTGTCCGCCGGTTTCTATATCAAACCCAAACGACAAATTGTTGGTATATAGGGTACTGATTTGGTTGGGTAACACATAAAACCACTCTCCATTAAGTGAGGTTCGCTTGGTCAGCTTTAATCGCCCACCTACACCCGTAGCCACTACCAACTGTTTATCGCCTACCTCATCGGTAAGCTTACGGTAGATGAAGCTTGGGCTTAATTGCAGTGAAAACCGCTCACTAAATTTTCTTGCAATAAGTAATTGTCCGGTGTAGCTGCTTCGGTCTGCTCCGGAAAGGGACATTCCGAAAGGTTGTTGTGTACGAACCGCATACGACCCGAATGCCGTTAAGGATAGGGGCATTTCGGTATTTCCGGCAGTTTGTCTAAATACCCGGTATTTAGCAAAAATGTCTACGCTTTTTTGAAAAGAGCTTCTGCCTATACCCACCATAAACCGATCGGTTAAGCCATATTCCAGGCCTAAACGGATGGTGCCGGCATCTAATCCAAAAAACTCTTTAATACCTTGATTAATTTCACCGAAACGATGAGAAATGAGAAAATCGAGGTTGTTTTTCCCCACTGTTTCTACCGAATGGCCATTCATAATACGAATACCTTTAAAAGTAGTAACGGTGCCAGAGTTGATAGCGCTGTCGGCAGCCATTTTCATTAGATCATC
>JBJTNQ010000149.1:0-3381 GCA_046074105.1 Sphingobacteriaceae bacterium
TCCAGGAAAGGCGACATCTCATGGGTAATAAACAGAAGCTTCGTTTTTGCCATCTCCAATAAATGATTTAAAGTAAAATTTAAAAGAAGTTAAGAGTGCAAAGATAAGGATTATATTATGATTTATCAATGATTTACGCAAGTGTCTTTGGTTTTATAAGAGATTTAAGCATTTTTGGGGCAACTTAATTTACACGGCAGCACTTGAAAATATTCAGCACACGAGCAGATCTTTCTTCTCATTTAAAAAAAATAAAGCTTGCCGGTAAGCGTATTGGTTTCGTTCCTACCATGGGAGCTTTGCATGCAGGCCACCTTTCACTGATTGAGTTGGCTAGAAAACATGCTGATGTTGTAGTGTGTAGCATTTTCGTAAATCCAACACAATTTAACGACCCAAAAGATTTGGAGCGATACCCACGCCCCATTCAAAAAGATACCCAGGCACTTGAGCAAGCCTTGTGCGATGTGCTTTTTATTCCCGAAGTAAGCGAAATGTATAGCGCCGCAGAAAAATGGCATATTCATTTAGAGGGTTTAGATGAATTGCTGGAAGGCAAGCAAAGACCGGGGCACTATCAGGGGGTAACGCAAATTGTAAAGAAGTTGTTCGACTGTGTACAACCCGACATCGTATTTTTTGGCCAGAAAGATTTTCAGCAATTCCTGGTAATCTCTAAAATGGTGAAAAAATTTAGATTAAAGCTGGAGCTGATGATGTGCCCCATTATTCGGGAGAAAGACGGATTGGCCATGAGTTCCAGAAACACCCACCTCAGCCCGATAGAACGAAAAAATGCCCTGGCCCTTTATCAAACCTTAAAGCAGATCAAAAATTCATACCAAAAACAATCGATAGCCGAACTAAAAAAAGAAGCCATCTGCAAACTACAAGAAAGTTCAGGAGTTGAATTAGAATATTTTGAAATTTGCCATACCGAAAACCTAAAACCGGCGCTCTCGAAAAAAGCGAAACACCTGGTGGCTTTAGTGGCCGCCCGTTTAGGGCAAACCCGACTGATAGACAATATGATCTTAAAATAAATACTTAATCGGGCTTAGCTATATTTATTTACTAATTTTGCCGCATGCTTATCGAAATACTGAAATCTAAAATACACCGTGCCCGGGTTACCCAGGCAGAATTAAATTATGTGGGCAGCATTACCATTGATGAAGACCTGTTAGATGCGGCCAATATGATTCCTAATGAAAAAGTGCAGGTGGTAAACAATAATAACGGTGCCCGCTTCGAAACCTATATCATTAAAGGAGAACGCGGAAGCGGCGTTATTTGCCTCAACGGAGCCACTGCCCGTTTAGCACAGGTTGGCGATGTGCTCATTATCATGTCTTATGGCCAGCTGCCCATAGAGGAAGCAAAAAAATATGAGCCCATATTGGTTTTCCCCGACGACCAAAACCATTTGATTAAATAAAAACACTTGAAATTGAGGATAATCTCCATTATCAAATACCTGCTTTTCTTAAGCCTGGCATTCTTCTTATTGTATTGGGCCTTTCGGGGGCAAAATATTTCCCTACTCCTTAAAAGTTTAAAGAATGCTAATTATTTCTGGATCAGCATTTCAGCTTTAGCCTGTTTAGTAGCGCATGTACTCCGGGCCATCCGGTGGACCATGCTCATTAAACCCCTGGGTTACCAAATAACTACAAAAAATGCTTTCTACGCCGTTATGGTAGGCTATTTAGCT
Source organism: Sphingobacteriaceae bacterium (assembly GCA_046074105.1). GTDB lineage: Bacteria > Bacteroidota > Bacteroidia > Sphingobacteriales > Sphingobacteriaceae > JAIPAN01. The sequence goes on from JBJTNQ010000149.1 coordinate 1,715, forward strand.
AATTTAGCCTTTCCCCGTATGGGCGAAGTTTCTCGCTGCGGAGTATTAACTAAAACAGATAAAGTGCCCATAGACCAATTGGTAGGAACCGTAATTACCGAACGTTTCTTCGATTTTCTATTCCTACTAAGCATTACCGGCCTAGCCATAGCACTAGAATTTGAGCGGATTGCCGGCTTTATTTACCAAAATGGCTGGTTAAAAATTCAGCACGCTTTCGCGGATAATTTTTTGCTCATTGGTCTGGGTGTAGCCGTTTCGGTAGTTATCCTATTTTTCTTGCTCAAAAACAGCATTAAACGCTTATTAAAGCCCTTTTCAAAAACACTTCAAGGCTTTAAAAACGGAGTTTTATCTTTTAAAAAGATGCCCAATCAGATAAAATTTCTTTTCTTTTCCAGTCTCATCTGGTTATTTTATTTCCTTTCTACCTATTTATGCTTCTTTGCACTTGGTGCTACTTCAAATCTCGGGCTATTAGCCGGACTGGCCACTTTAGTTTTTGGCAGTTTGGGTATGATCGTTCCGGTACAAGGCGGTATTGGTGCCTTCCACTTTATGGTGGCTGAGGGTTTAACCCTATATGGCATTCCTAAAACAATGGGCTTAACATTTGCAGCCATTATTCACTCCTCGCAAATTTTGGTCATCCTGCTTATTGGCGGCTGGAGCTTATTGCTGGTACTATTACAACATAGCAAAAATAGTCAGGCTCAAACCGATTGATCAATTGTTAAAACAATATCAAAAAGAGAGTACGGAGCGGTAGAGAAGATATTTAATGTTATTTTTGAACTGAACTAACATTAAACCTATCTCCTATGCAATTTCAATTTACCGAAGAACAATTAATGATACAGCAGGCTGCCCGCGATTTTGCGCAGAATGAACTAAAGCCTGGAGTGATTGAACGTGATGAACACCAAAAATTTCCGGCCGAACAAATTAAAAAACTAGGGGAACTTGGTTTTTTAGGCATGATGGTAGATCCTAAATACAATGGATCCGGATTAGATACCATCTCCTATGTGCTGGCTATGGAAGAATTATCTAAAATAGATGCCTCTGCCTCGGTAGTGGTATCGGTAAACAACTCGTTGGTTTGCTATGGTTTAGAGAAATATGGCAACGAAGAACAAAAAGAAAAATATTTAAAGCCCCTGGCTTCTGGCGAAAAAATTGGTGCCTTTTGTTTATCTGAACCCGAAGCCGGCTCCGATGCTACTTCGCAACGCACTACTGCCATTGATATGGGCGATCATTATTTGCTAAACGGAACCAAAAACTGGATCACCAATGGTAATAGTGCCTCTGTATATTTGGTAATCGCTCAAACCGATGCAGATAAAGGCCATAAAGGCATTAATGTGCTTATTGTGGAGAAAGGAATGGAAGGCTTTACCATTGGGCCAAAAGAGAATAAACTGGGTATCAGAGGATCAGATACGCACTCACTTATGTTTAGCGATGTAAAAGTACCTAAAGCCAACCGCATAGGCGATGATGGATTTGGCTTCACCTTTGCCATGAAAACCTTAGAAGGCGGCCGCATTGGTATTGCAGCTCAGGCTTTAGGTATTGCTTCCGGAGCTTACGAATTAGCCGTTCAGTATGCTAAAGAGCGTAAAACCTTTGGTAAACCCATTGCCAATCATCAGGCTATACAA
>JBJTNQ010000150.1:0-3763 GCA_046074105.1 Sphingobacteriaceae bacterium
TTTTTGCATTTTCTTCCAGTAGGTCTAGCTCTTCTTCAGTGGCCATATCGGCACTTAAAATCCACTGGCGCATTTGTGTAATGCAGTCATATTCTTGCTCCCAGGCTAGTCTATCGGCTGGTTTATAACGTTCGTGAGAACCAGAAGTAGAGTGTCCCTGAGGCTGGGTCATTTCGGTTACATGAATTAAAACCGGAACATGTTCTTCGCGGCAAACTTTTATGGCCTGCTGATAGGTTTGGCATAAACCAGGATAATCCCATCCCCTAACCTTAAAAATTTCGTAGCCATTGCCATTCTCATCCCGCTGAAATCCTTTTAATATCTCAGATATATTCTGCTTAGTGGTTTGATATTCGGCCGGAACAGAAATACCATAAGCATCGTCCCAAACAGAAACAGCCATGGGTACTTGTAAAACACCAGCAGCATTTAAAGCTTCAAAGAATATACCTTCGGAAGTTGAAGCATTACCTATGGTACCAAAGGCTACTTCATTACCGTTAACCGTAAAATTTCTTAAATAACTAAGCGATTTATTCTGACGATATAATTTAGAAGCATAAGCCAAGCCTACTAAACGTGCCATTTGTCCGCCGGTTGGCGAAATATCTGCCGAGCAGTTTTTCATGGCCGTTAAATCTTTCCAACTACCATCAGTATGTAAACTTCGTGTAGCAAAATGGCAATTCATTTGTCTTCCGCCCGATGCCGGGTCGGCTTCTATATCAGGGTTAGCATAGAGTTGTGCAAAAAGTTCGGGAATGGTAGACATTCCGGCGGCAAACATAAAAGTTTGATCGCGGTAGTAACCCGAACGCCAGTCGCCCAGTTGAAAGGCCTTAGCCATTGCCAGCTGAGCCACTTCTTTTCCATCACCAAAAATACCAAACTTAGCCTTTCCGGTTAAAACTTCTTTGCGTCCAAGGAGGCTGGCTTGTCTGCTTTCAAAAGCTATTTTATAGTCTTGGATAACAATTTTCTTAAAGTCGTCGAAACTAAGCTCATTGCTATCAAAACCCAAGGTTTCTTGTATCGTTTTAGTAGACATAATTGGAATAGATGGAAACAAAAGTAAGAAAATTATACGCTACCCGACAATTATACGTTTAATTGAAAATAGCTGGAATGCTTTTTGCTATTAGTTAAATAGTTTATATTTGTATAAATCAACTCTAAGATGAAAAAATTACTAATTTTTTGTGCCTTTGCACTAGTTTTTGTAGGCCTAAGCGCCATGAAAGGGTTTCAACAGCCGGAATTTAAATTCGATAAAGAAACTTACGATTTCGGAAAAATCCCTCAGGGAACACCCGTTAGTGTAGATTTTAAATTTACCAATACTGGAGATGAGCCTATTATTATTACTAATGTAGAATCTACTTGTGGATGTACTGTTCCTAAATTCACTTCTACTCCGGTAAAAAAAGGAGAAAGCGGAACAATTAGCGTTACCTATAATGCTGCTGCGGTTATGCCTTTCAGCAAAGCTATTACGGTAAAATCTAATGCAAAAACACCCGTTAAAGTATTATATATTAAAGGAGAAGTAGTTGCCGCTGCTCCAAAGCAATAAATTCTTTATTTTTTAGATCACAAAACCCCGTTGTAAACAGCGGGGTTTTTGTATTTTTACACCATGCCTGAAATATCATTAAAAGGAATTGAAATTCCTGCTTCTCCCATTAGAAAACTTAGTCCATTTGCTGAAAAAGCTAAAATGGAAGGTAAAAAAGTTTATCATTTAAATATCGGACAACCTGATATTGAAACTCCGGAGGTGATGCTGGATGCCATTAAGCATATTGATTTTAAAGTTTGGGCTTATACCGCTTCTGAAGGAACTTTATCTTATCGAAAAAAACTCAGCGAATACTATAATAAGCTGGATTATCAGATTAGCCCCGAAAATATCTTAGTAACTAATGGCGGTTCTGAGGCCATTACCTTTGCTATGCAAACCTGCCTAAACTCGGGTGATGAAATTATTATACCTGAGCCTTTTTATGCCAATTATAATGGTTTTGCATGCATGAGCGATGTGGTGGTAAGACCCATTTTATCACATATTGAAAATGGTTTTGCCTTACCGGCGATCCATGAGTTTGAGAAACTGATCAACTCCAAAACCAAAGCTATTTTTATTTGCAATCCTAATAACCCAACGGGCTATCTTTATTCTGAGCAGGAAATGAAAGATCTGAAGGCACTCTGCCTTAAATACGATCTGTTTTTATTTTCTGATGAGGCTTATCGCGAATTTTGCTACGACGGTCGTGATTTTATCTCTCCTATGCATTTGGAAGGGTTAGAAGAACATGTAATTGTATTAGATACCGTATCTAAACGTTACAGTGCCTGTGGTGCCCGTTTAGGATGTATTATTAGCAAAAACAAAGAAGTAATGACGGCCGCTTTAAAGTTTGCCCAAACCCGCTTAAGCCCGGGAATGGTATCGCAAATTGCCGGCGAGGCAGCCGTGGATACTCCAAATTCTTATTTCGAAAAAGTAAATAAAGAATATACCGAACGTCGTAACATCCTGGTAAACAGGCTAAACAATATGGAAGGTGTTTTTTGTCCTCAGCCGGGTGGCGCATTTTATGTGGTTGCCCGTTTCCCGATTGACGATGCCGACCGTTTTTGCCAGTGGATACTGGAATCTTTTTCTCATGAAAACCAAACCGTAATGATGGCCCCGGCTACTGGTTTTTATAGCAGTAAGGGTGCAGGAAAAAACGAAGTTCGCTTGGCTTACGTGCTCAACAAAACTGATTTGAACAGCGCAATGGATTGCCTTGAAGAGGCCCTGGCTACGTACCCGGGCCGAACACTAGTGGCTAGCGAAATTACTTTAGAAAAACACTAGTCGCTTTCAATTTTCGTATATTTGCATTTACATACGGGGTCGACCGGAATTGACAGGATGGCGGTAAGTATGTAAGCATGCAGCGCATTGTTAGTATAGCGCTATAATCTGAACTTTCAACTTTTAATTGGCGAAAACAACTACGCCTTAGCTGCCTAATTTAGAATTAGCTCAGCTTTTGTCTCGTTCGGCTTCTGTTTGGTAGGCTGAACAACCGAGGCATCGAACCACCAATCTAGCTTATTTAGCGGTGCAATAAATGAGCGAAATTAAGCACCTAAGGAAGAAGGTACAGGTAAGCGATTAACCTTCCCCTTCCCTACAATTGAATAATTGCTAAGCATGTAGAAAGCGTAATTTACACCATGTTTGGACGAGGGTTCGAATCCCTCCGGCTCCACAACTTAAACAATTAAACCACTGATAATCAACAATCAGTGGTTTTTTGTTTTACCTAGGGAGCAAAAAGGGAGCAAATTTTAGCTATTTAAACTCTTCCTTTTATAAACTCGAGCCTTTACTAAAGAAGAGCTGAATAAATGAGTATTGCCTTCTATTTTTTAAGAGCGGGTTAATGTGCAACGACTAGAGCTCTGTTTATCTTCCTAAGATGTTGTCGTATTTTTGTTTAATTAGGAAAAAGATATAGTCGATATCTGATTGAGTGGTAAATGGAATGCGATAATCGTTACCTTTTACCCCGCTTTTCCATTCCCAAGAACCTTCTTTAGCTATTCCTTGAGGATCGTTGAGATCAAAAAACTTTTTCGACTTTTTCCCATCAGGCGTAAGATTTCCTCTAAGCAAGTCTAAAGATATAGCATGATTGGCAAATTTGATGAACGATATGGTTTTATTGTCGTACATTAAACTGACATAGGGACTCTTCGGTAC
>JBJTNQ010000151.1:0-7527 GCA_046074105.1 Sphingobacteriaceae bacterium
TTCGGGTAACCTCGATTCGGCCAATGCGGCAGCACTGCATGATCTTTTTGTACAATTGCGTGACGAGTTTCGGCAAACTTTTATTATTGTAACGCACAACGATCAGCTGGCCGAATTGGCCGACCGTACTTTGCTGATGAAAGACGGAACCATATTTTCTTAAAAATTCATGTCTAATATTTTGCTGAGTGGTGCCCATACGGCACTGGCGTATAAATTGAAACGTTTTTTACCTGCCCAAGGGGTTCTTTTGGGCGATTTTGAGCCTTTGCCGGCCTTGCCCGGAAATGCGGCTTTGTTTGTGCAGCTGCCTTCGCCTGCTTCGCCCAGCTATGTTCACGATTTTTTAAAGGTCTGCCTTTCGGCAGATATCAGTCTGGTGTATGTAATACGCCGGGCGGAAATGGTTTTGTTAAGTGCTTCCAAGCATTTATTTGCCGAATATGGTATTGAATTGGCTTTGCCGATTTCGTGGGATTTTTGGGGTGATCCAAAATTTACTGAGCAAATGTCTAAAGAAATTAAGGTTAAACCCGATGGTTTTTATTGGGTGGATGTTTCGGATACTGAATTTTTATTTATTTGTGACTGATGTTGACTTATACTGATCTGCATCCCGCAAAGGGGGCTTTTATTTTTGAGTTCGACGGGGTTTTGTATCCCGAAAAGGATTATTTCTTACAGATCTACTATTTGTTTGCCAATTTTATTGAATATGTAGAAACGGTACCTCCAGCTGCTGATTTGCTGGAACTAATGAAGAAGGTTTATGAGCACCATGGCCCCGAAGAGGTTTTTAAAAGGGCGCAGGAGGCTTTTGGCCTGGCTACTAAATACCGCGAGAACTTTGACCGTTTGCATGATTCGGCTCAGTTTCCGCTAAAACTGGATCTTTATCCGGAAATGCGGACTTTATTGGAAGCCATCATAGCAGATGAAAACCCTGTTTTTTTATGGCTTAAAGGTAAAGCAGAAGCAGAGTTAAATAAAATAAGGCAGGTAGATTGGGGCGGTTTGGCTCAGCATTTACGGGTTTATTTTGCCGAAGAGTTTAGCGAGATGCCTGAAGCGGAAGCTTTACAACTGGTCTTAAAACAAAATGACTGTTTGGCCGAAGAGACCTTGTTTATTGGAAAATTTGCCCAAGAGGGCGGAAAGTATGCCGAACTGGATTTTCTTTCTTTTTCTGATTTTTTAAGCCATTCTTAGCAAACATTCGGCTTTTTTTTGGCGTTTGCATAATGTAAATCATGCCAAATGCCATGAAAAACTTATTCAATGTTTGGAAAGCAAAGCTACTAACCCTACTTGTTTTTGGTGTGGCAATTCTGCATTTCTGCAAAAAAGATCACGTTCACCCGAATGTTATTTTACCTGTATCTGTTGCGGCAAATGATCCGTATGTGATACAGCCCGAGCCACGTGATTCTGCTTATTTCTGGACTAAAGAATATTATTTATGGACGGAATTGCTCCCTTCATTTGAGGTATTCCGCCCACGTGATCTGCCAGATGTTTTTTCGGTAATGAGCAAAGTAAGGTCTTTTCAGCCGCTAGACCGTTTTAGTTTTGTGGAACGCAAGTCGGACCCTGTTTTACGCGAAACGGATTTGGTGGTAGATATGGGCTTTTCTATTAAATATTATATCCATACTGATGATCTGCGGGTAAGTTTCGTGAATGTGGATTCGCCGGCAGGCTTGGCGGGTGTAAAACGGGGCTGGAGAATATTAAGTATTGATAACCGGCCGATAAGCGGAGGCACACAGGCAGAAATTGCTTTTTTAAATGATGTTTTTTGGGGCACTACGCCCGTTCATCTATTCCGCTTTGTGAAACCGGATGGCAGCACCACCAATTTAACCATTCGCGAAGGGGTTTACCGGTCGCATACGGTTTTGTTTCATCATGTTTATGAAAATAATGCTCAAAAAATAGGCTACCTGGTTTATAATTCGTTTGGCGGAGCCAGTTCTGTAAATGAATTGCAGCAGGTAATTTCGAGTTTCGAAAATGCAGGCATTAATGACTTAATTGTCGATTTGAGATATAATCGTGGCGGTTTTGTTGCTAGTTCAGAAGCTTTTGCCAATTTACTGGCACCCCAAGGCTTGGGTACAGGCCGTTACATCATGTTTCGTTATGTATTTAACAGCAGGCACCCCGAAATGAACCAAAGCATTTACTTTAATAAAACCAATACCCTTAATTTGAGCCGTATTGTTTTTATTGTTACCCCTTCTACGGCATCGGCCAGCGAATTACTCATTAATAGTTTAACGCCGGTTATGCAGGTTAGGCTGATAGGGGATCGGCATACTTATGGCAAACCGGTTGGTTTTTTTCCTATTTCGGTATACGAATACAATATTTACCCGGTATCTTTTAAGACAGTTAATAGTGTGGGCAGAGCCGATTATTATCAGGGTTTTGATGTTGATAAACAAGTAAGTGATGACCTTAGCCATGAATTTGGAGATCCGGAAGAAGCAGAACTTGGCGAAGCACTAACTTACCTTACCACCGGTTCTTTTTCGGCCAGAGCCGATGAACATTTTATGGCTTTAAGTAACTCGCTAATTAACGAAGGGAACAATGGTTTAAAGCTAAGACCTGCCGTAGCCATTGAAAACCGAAAAGAACATATACCAACACTTAAAATACACTAATAGGCTACTTAATCGGGCTTTTTAGCCTATATTTAGCATTTACACATATAAATTAACATCATGAGTTTACGTTTAGGGGATATGGCACCCAATTTTAAAGCCCAAACATCTGCAGGAGAAATTGATTTTTATACTTATGCTGGCGACAGCTGGGTGGTTTTATTTTCGCATCCGGCCGATTATACGCCTGTTTGCACTACCGAACTAGGTAGAACGGCTGCGCTAAAAAACGAGTTTGATAAAAGAAATGTTAAAGTATTGGCTTTGAGTGTAGATTCTGTAGAATCGCATAAAGGCTGGATCAACGACATAAATGACACCCAACAAGTAGAAGTTAATTTTCCCATTATTGCCGATGAGGATAAATCTGTTGCTGAAGCTTACGGCATGATGCACCCTAATGCCTCTGAGACCTTTACCGTACGTTCTTTATTCATTATAGGACCTGATAAGAAGATTAAACTGATGATTACTTACCCAGCTTCTACGGGCAGAAATTTCCAGGAAGTGTTACGGGTTATCGATTCATTACAATTAACTGCTAATTATAGTGTAGCTACTCCTGCCGACTGGAAAGATGGGGATGACGTGGTGGTTGCTCCGGCCATTAAAACAGCAGATATTCCGGCTAAATTTCCTAAAGGTTTTAAAGAAGTACGTTCCTATTTACGTATGACCCCACAGCCAAACAAATAAAATAAATTTTTTATTACGAAAAGCTTTTCTGTATCTTCATATTAACTAAACAATTACATACCCGATCTGTATTAATTGTAATAACTATTAATTATTATAAAAACGAGCAATACAGGTCAATAATGCGAACAAATTATTATGAAAACTGGAAAAGTAAAATGGTTTAACACCCAAAAAGGTTATGGTTTCATCGTTCAAGAAGACGGAACTGAAATCTTCGTACATTTTAAAGATGTGGAAGGTGGAAATGGTACCCTAAGAGACAATGATGATGTTGAGTATGAGGTTGAAGAAGGTCGTAAGGGCTTACAGGCGGTACAAGTGAAGAAAGTATAAGCAATACCAACCATAAAAAATTAAAGCCTTTCCGTTTATTCGGAGAGGCTTTTTTTATAGGCAGTTTTAGATTACAGGCCTGTTTTTATTTGTGCTTATATTCTTTCTGCCTGTATTACGCTTAGTTCGTTACGATGATTGGTGCAGAAGAATAAATAAATATCGCCACCATCTTTTATGGCATGTTTTTTCTTCAGCTCTTCTACGGTTAGCGGGAAATTACGGCTTATGACATTGGCCTTGTTGATGTGATTTTGTTGTATAAATTCTTTGTATGGCCAAACGTTTATCACCTTGAATTGCTTACCCGGAAATTCTGATTTTAAGTTATCTGAAGTGTATAAATGGGTATGTTGGTGTAATTTGCCTAACTGGTACTGCTGTGTAATGAGTTTAAAACAACCTGCTTTTAGCCAGGCGGCATCGGGTTCATACAGAAATTGCTGTACGGCCGAATAGCTAGGTAGCTGCAAGGCTTTTTCTATTGAAAGTTTAAAGCTGAAACTTTTCTCTCCTGTAGCAGTAAGACTAATACATTTAATGTTGGGTTCGCTGCCCTCGAAACTAGCATCTAGCAACCAAAGCAGTTCTTTCATCTCATTGTTAAGACTGATGACCTGAATTTCACGAACCTTATGCAACTCGCTTAAACCTGATCTGATATCGAGCAGGGGGGCAGTTTTAACTAATACATAAGGGCTTCGCTGTAAAAGTTCAGACTGAAGTGCTACGATATTGGGTTCGCAATCGCTGAGTTTAAATACTTTTTGGCTGGCTATGCGGCGGGAGGGGTCGAGGTAAATGAGATCCCAAGTATTTTTGGTAGTTTTTAAATAATTTTCGGCAGTAGCTGAAATAAATTCGATATTATCTACTCCTAAAATTTTGGAATTGTGTGCAGCGATGGCAGAAAGTTCTGACTGCTGCTCTACATGTACCAGCTGTTTGGCCTGTTTAGCAAAATATAAACTATCTACACCCATTCCACCGGTCAGATCGATCACCAGCTGGGCAGGCACTATTTTACTTTTATAAAGTGCGGTTTGCGCTGATGAGGATTGTTCTATGGCTATTTTGGGTGGAAAATAAATGCCGGGGGTATTAAACCAGGCTGGAAGTTTTTTTTCTGCGGCTTTTTTACCGGCAATCTGCTCGGCAAGTTCTTTGGTACTTATGCCCGCAAAGGGACTTTTCTTAAATACCAGCTTAGCCATATCGGTATTCAGGTTTTCCTGAATATACTGCTGTACCTGGTGATCTAGAATAGCTGAGTTCAAATTATTTTAAAACTAATTGAGCGGTGTTGCGGCTTAATTGCTCCATAAACACTTTTCTATCTGTGCTAAAATGTGCCAGCATTTCTTTGGTGTAATGGCGTATGGTTATGAGCTCGAGGTTTTCGTTGTATTTTATCTTAAAATCGGCCTGCATCTGCAGTTTAAATTTCTCGAATTTCCGTGTTTCATCATCAATGCATACAGAAAAACTTAATGCAGAAACCTGCATGGTGTTCATTTTGATATGGCATCCCGCGAAAGCGGCAAATATTTCGCTTAGGTGATCTTCGGTAATAAAAGAGAAATCTTTGGTAGATATAGATACCAGCACCTGATTCTTTTTCACAATTACGGCAGGCAATATGTCGCCATTTACCGCCTGCTCTGATATGGTGGTTCCGCTCTCTGTTGGTGCGCCAAAAGGCTTTACCAATAAGGGGATACCTGCATTTTGTAGTGGTTTAATGGTTTTAGGATGAATAATAGTAGCCCCGTAATAGGTCATTTCTAGGGCCTCGGCATAGGGCAGCTGTTCGTATTTCTGAGTATCGGGAAATAGTTTGGGATCGGCATTTAATACGCCGGGAACATCTTTCCAAATGGTTACATTTTCAGCTCCTAGACAATTGGCAAAAATGGCGGCGGTATAGTCAGATCCTTCGCGGCCAAGGGTTGTAGTGAAATTTTCGGAGGTGCAGCCAATAAATCCCTGGGTTACTACCATTTGCTTTTGGAGTATGGATGGCAAGAATTGCTGTATAGCCTCTTTGGTTTTGCTCCAGTTTACTTGTGCTTCGCGATAGGTATTATCGGTTTGGATATAGCTGCGGGCATCCAACCAATGGGCATTAAGTTTGCACTCGTTTAAATAAGCAGCTATGATACGGGTAGAAAGGATCTCGCCCATAGAAACGATCTGATCGTAATTAAAATCGGGATCGGGATGAGGTTCATCTTCTAATATCCAGTCTATCTCTACAAAAGTATTGGCTATTTCATCGTAAACAGGATGTTTAGGATCAGGAAAAAGCTCTTCGATGATTTGATAATGTGCTGATTTGATCTCTTCAAAGATCTCATATACATCACCATGGGCATGGATGTACGATTGCCACAAACGTTCTAATGCATTGGTGGTTTTGCCCATGGCCGATACTACGATCAATATTTTTTTATGCTGATTGATTTGGATGATATGGGCCAGATTTCTGACACCAGCGGCATCTTTTACTGAGGCTCCACCAAATTTAAATACCTGGGTCATGTGCTTTTTGTTGAATGAACTAAAATTGCTGAATCTGCTCTTTACTTAAGGAGGCATTTAGCCAGCCGGCTTCGGTTTGGGCCTCATACTTGCGGTAAAAGTTTAACGCAGGCTCGTTCCAGTCTAACACTTGCCAGCTCATGCCATTAAAACCCAATTCGCGGGCTTCTTTTATAATAGTCTCGAACAATATCTTTCCAATGCCCTGTCCTCTAAGCGCCTCGGTAACAATAAAATCTTCGAGATATAGGCGGCAACCTTTCCAGGTAGAGTAACGAATATAATAAAGTGCAAATCCCTGAATTAGCCCATCCTGTTCTGCTACAAATGCTTTCCAAACAGGTTTATCGCCAAAGCCGGCTTGTTCCATTTCGGCCAGGGTTACGGTTACTTCCTGGGGTGCCCGTTCATATAAAGCAAGCTCTTGAATTAATTCTAATAATCGGGGGCAATCTTGTTTCCGGGCTATCCTGATAGTTACTTTTGATGTGCTCATTTATGCTTTTTGGGTATAGTTTCGTTCGCCAAAAATGGTGCTGCCCAATCTGACCATGGTGCTGCCTTTTTCTACGGCTAATTTATAATCAGACGACATGCCCATTGATATTTCTTTAAAGCTGTCTTCTTTACGGAAAAACGATTCTTTTAATCCTTTAAAAAAGGTATTCAGCTCATAAAATTCTTCTGAGATCTTTTTCAGGTTATCGGTATTGGTGGCTATACCCATTAAACCCACTATTCGAATATTTTTAAGGTTTTCGTATTCGGGCGAACGCAACAATTCAATAATTTCGTCGAAATCGAGACCAAATTTAGTGTCTTCGTCGGCAATATGGATTTGTAAGAGGCAATCAATTACCCGCTGATGTTTTTCTGCCTGTTTATTGATCTCCATAAGTAGCTTTAAACTGTCTACAGAATGAATAAGGCTAATAAACGGAGCTATGTATTTAACCTTATTGGTTTGTAAATGACCAATGAGATGCCATTCAATATCTTTGGGCAGTTCTTCATACTTTTGAACCAATTCTTGTACCACGTTTTCACCAAATATTCGCTGTCCGGCCCGATAGGCTTCCTGCAAGTCGGCCATGGGTTTGGTTTTAGATACCGCTACCAGCTTTACCTTAATTGGATCTAATTCATTTTTAAGGGCAATCAGATTAGCTTCAATGCTCATTAATAAGTACTTTTGTTGGAGTTAAATGATTTGGCTAAGTTAATAAATGAAGCGATTAATACGGCTTTCCGCGATATTGATTTTTATGTTTTCGTGCAGCGATGC
>JBJTNQ010000152.1:0-13695 GCA_046074105.1 Sphingobacteriaceae bacterium
GTTGTTTTGGGGGGGGGGTAGGGAAAAAAGGGAAAAACGGACGGGTGGGGGAAAGGTTTGGGGTGTCCCCACCACTATTCAACTTTCTTAGCTATCAGATTATTGCCCCAAAGGCATTGCTTATATTTGTTTTTATGCAACAACCCATTTCAACCGCCTTGTTGGCCTATGGCATGTCTGGCAAAATATTCCACGCCCCATTTATTGATGCGCACCCGGGTTTTGAATTCCGGGGGGTTCTGGAAAGAAACCAAAAAAAAGCTCATTTAGATTATCCTGGTGTTAGCAGCCATGATAATTTAAACTCATTATTAAATGATAAAGAACTGGAGCTGATTATTGTAAATACACCCAACAATACCCATTTCGAATATGCCAAACATGCTTTGCTAGCGGGGAAGCATGTGCTCATAGAGAAGCCCGCGGCTACCAGCGTAGCGCAGGTGAGGGAGTTGTTCGATTTGGGTAAAAAGCTGAACAAAAAAGTGCTGATCTATCAAAACAGGCGTTGGTCTAGCGATTTTATGGCTGCCCGGGAGCTTATTCAAAGTGGTAAACTGGGTCAAATTATAGAAGCACATTTTAGGTTTGATCGCTACCGCAGCGAAATAGGCCCAAAGTTTTTTAAAGAAGAGCCTATTCCGGGAAGCGGTATTTTATATGATCTGGGCGCCCATATGCTCGATCAGGTGATCAGTATTTTCGGAAAGCCCCTTTCTTTTCACAAATCCCTGGGCAATTATCGCAAAAACACGCAGGTTCCCGATTATGCCCACGTTCAATTAGAATATCCGGGGCCATTACATGTTTTTGTAACCGTAAGTTTGCTGGTAGCAGCGCCAACCGAAGGCATTGTAATTCATGGAACACAAGGCTCCTTCCTGAAAAAATTCTGCGATACGCAAGAAGATCAGTTACTTGCAGGCATGAAACCGCTGGACATTGGATTTGGCCAAGAAAAACCCGGTATGGAGGGTTTGCTAACGCTGATGAAGGGAGATCTGGAAAAAGAACAACTCCAGATATCTTCAAAAAAGGGAGATTTTATGGGTCTTTTCGAATCGGTTTACCAATGCATTAAACACGATACCCCCTTCCCGGTTGGCGAGGCCGAAATTTTGGCGCAACTAGAAATTCTGGAGGCTTAACTAAACCGATTATTTAGCGGCACGAATAAATCCGTGCCGCTGCTTACTATTTTAAACGTTCTTTCAAGTCCAGTTTGTGTTTACGGGCCGTATCTTGGGCAATATCATAACCCGCATCCATATGGCGGATAACGCCCATAGCCGGATCATTGTGTAAAACCCGCTGAATACGGCGTTCGGCATCGGGAGTACCATCGGCAACAATTACCATTCCGGCATGAATAGAATAACCGATGCCCACACCGCCGCCATGATGCAGGGAAACCCAGCTGGCACCTCCGGCGGTATTGATCAAGGCATTCAGAATGGGCCAGTCTGCTACCGCATCAGAGCCGTCTTTCATGGCTTCTGTTTCACGGTTGGGCGAAGCTACCGATCCGGTATCCAAGTGGTCGCGGCCAATCACAATGGGGGCTTTCACCTTTCCTTCGGCCACTAATTTATTAAAAGCCAATCCGGCCTTTTCACGTTCGCCTTGTCCCAGCCAGCAAATACGGGCGGGTAATCCTTGAAAAGCAATGCGCTCCTGCGCCATGGTGATCCATCGGCGTAAGCCTTCATTTTCTGGGAATAATTCTAAAATAACGCGGTCGGTTACCGCAATATCTTCCGGATCGCCGCTCAGGGCAGCCCAGCGGAAAGGCCCCTTACCTTCACAAAACAGGGGGCGAATGTACGCCGGAACAAAGCCCGGGAAATCAAAGGCGTGGCTTACTCCGGCCTCTAAAGCCCGGCCACGCAGGTTATTACCATAATCGAAAGTTACCGCACCCCGCTTTTGCATTTCGAGCATCAGTTCAATATGCTTGGCCATAGTGGCATAAGATCGTTTAATATATTCTTCCGGATTTTCTTCCCGTAACACCTTGGCTGCAGCTACCGACAGGCCTTCGGGGAAATAACCGATCAGCGGGTCGTGTGCCGAGGTTTGATCGGTTAATACCTCTGGAATAAAATTACGCTCAAGCATTCGATTTAATAATTCTACAGCATTGGCAACCACGCCGATAGAACGGGCCTTGCCTTCTTTTTTATATTGCAGGGCACGGTCAATGGCCTCGTCTACATCGAATGCAATTTCATCAATATAACGGGTTTCCAGGCGCTTGCGAATACGCCATTCTTCTACCTCGGCCGCAAGGCATACCCCCTCGCTCATGGTTATGGCCAAAGGCTGAGCGCCGCCCATACCCCCCAAGCCGGCCGTAACCGATAGGGTATTTTTCAGGCTGCCGCCAAAATGCTGGCGGGCCAGTTCGGCAAAGGTTTCGTAGGTTCCCTGCACAATGCCCTGCGAACCAATATATATCCAGGAACCGGCCGTCATCTGTCCGTACATCATCAGTCCTTTATCTTCCAGTTCATCAAAATGTTGCTGCGTGGCCCACTTGGGCACCAATTGCGAATTGGAGATCAATACCCTGGGGGCATCTTTATGTGTAGGCAAAATACCAACCGGTTTACCCGATTGTATTAAGAGGGTTTCGTCATCTTCCAGATCCTGTAAGGCTTTTACAATTAAGGCCAGGGCTTCCGGGTTGCGGGCTGCCTTTCCCCTTCCGCCATAAACAATCAGATCTTCGGGGCGTTCGGCCACTTCGGGGTCTAGATTGTTGAGCAGCATACGTAAGGCCGCTTCCTGTACCCAGCCTTTACAGTTAAGCTGGTTTCCGGTGGGTGTATTGCTTTTAGCTAAATTTAAGGTGTTAGTTAACATAGGTGGTGTTTTTCTTCAAGTCGAATTTAGTGATTTTGAAGTTTTGCTTACCTTTATACGGGTTTAAAAATGAAAAAGATTAGAAAATATACCCTTTCGGGGATTTCGGTTTTTTTATTGTGTTGCTTTTCGGTAACGGTATTGCCCTTGGATGCCTTTCATCGGCATACTGCATCCGGCGAAAGCCGAAATGTGTGTAAGGATGTTAAGGGACAACAATGCCAGCACAAAATGCACCTTTCTACCACCAACAGTTTCTGTTGGCTCTGTGCTGTTCATTTCGATAAAGCCTTTACATTTAAACCCAATTTTGTACTCCAGGAAACACCGGTTGTTAGGCTGAAATTATACATTAGTCATTCTTTTGGGGTTTTTCAGGCGCTTATTCAACAGCGTACTCTTCGCGGACCGCCTTTAGCTTAATATATACCTAACCAATTGGGCACTGCAGCTCTTTGATGGGCTGCCTGATTATTGTTATTAAGCTATTCCTAATTTTATGAAAACGAAATTCTTTTTAATTATTTATTTATTTACTACAGCCCTGCCTGCATTTGCGCTCAGCATTGGCGGCCGGGTGGTTGATGCCCAAACCGGAGAAAGTCTTCCGGGTGCGGTGGTATCTTTCTCAGAACTTAAAATTTCTACTTCAACCAACGAGAACGGGGAGTTTGTATTTAAAAATGCACCCGAAAAAGGCCGATTTATAGTTGAGGTTCGCTATATCGGTTATCAAACCCTAACTCAACAGGTAGATCTGGCAAATGCGGCCAGTTTGATCTTTAAACTCCATTTGAGTACCATGGAAGCAAAAGAGGTGGTCATTACCGGATCGGCATCGAGCAGCGACAATCGCCGCAACAGTTCTTCGGTAGCATTGGTAGGAAAAGAAGCCCTAATTAAGCAGTCTACCAATATTGTTGATGCCATATCACGTATTCCGGGCGTATCGCAGATCAGTACGGGGGGTGGAATTTCTAAGCCGGTTATACGGGGTTTAGGTTATAACAGGGTAATTACCCTGGCCGATGGTGCCAAACAGGAAGGACAGCAATGGGGCGATGAACATGGTATTGAAATTGACCAGTTCAATGTAGATCGGGTAGAGGTTTTAAAGGGGGCAGCCAGTTTGTTGTATGGTTCTGATGCTTTGGGTGGGGTGATTAATATGATTGATCCGCTTCCGGCGGGTGATGGACAAGTGAAGGGAGAATTCTTATCGAACTATGCTACCAACAATGGTTTAACGGGTAGTTCCCTAATGATTCATGGTAATAAAGAAGGACTCATTTGGCGAATAAGGGGAACTTATAAAAGTGCTCTTGCTTATAAAACGCCTCTTAACCGCATTCCCAATACCGGTTTTAATGAAACCAACCTGAGCGGGCAAATTGGCCTGAACAAAAAGTGGGGCTATGCGCATTTAAACCTTTCTACGTTTAGAAGCCGAGTAGGCCTGCCCGACTTTTTGCCTAATGATAGTGGTGTTTTTGAGGATAGAGATGGCAACGTGCTAACAGATGAACAGATCAGATCGGGGTCTTTATTATTACCTTATCAGGATATCAGTCATCATAAACTGGCCTTTAACAGTAATTTACTGCTTGGAAAGAACAGGCTGCGGGCCAATATTACCTATCAGAACAATTTACGCAAGGAGTTTGAGGAGAACACCAGCAATCCGGGACTGTTTTTTGATCTAAAAACCCTGAGTTACGACCTGAAATATTACCTGGAAGATAAAAACGGCTGGGAACCTGTTTTGGGTGCTTCCGGATCTTTCCAAAAGAGTGAAAACAAGGGCGATGAATTCCTGATACCGGCTTATACTTCTAAAGACCTGGGGCTGTTTGCCTATTTTAAGAAAAGCTGGGAGGCCACCACCCTTAATTTTGGAAGCCGTTTAGATTATCATCGTATTAAGGGCGACGAACTGATCGAAAACGGGCAGGTACGTTTCGAAAAACTTCAGAATACCTTTACCAATTGGAGCGGGGCGGCTGGCTTAACGCAGGAATTTAATGATCGGTGGAGTTTAAAAGCGAATATCGGTTCGGCATTCCGTTCGCCCAACATTGCCGAACTGGGTTCTAACGGTGTTCATGAGGGAACTTTCAGATACGAGGTGGGTAATCCGGATTTAAAACCGGAACGCAGTTTTTATATGGATTTAAGTTTAAATTTTGATGCCGATAAAATAAGCGCAGAGTGGAATGTGTTTTACAATAATATTCATAATTATATTTATTATCGCCAAAACAATAGTGAAACCATCGATATTGATACCGATACCTACCCCTTGTTTCACTTTGTACAGAATAATGCCCTGCTAAGTGGTACCGAGTTTAGCATTACCTTGCACCCCCTAGAGCACATCCATTTAGAAAACAGCTTTGCTTATACCCGCGGACAGAATAAAGGCACTCGGGGCCCGCTGCCCTTTATTCCGGCAGGAGTTTTGCGCAACGAAGTCCGTTTTGAACCCGGTATCAGAACTTTAACAGGTACTTATTTATCGCTCGGGCTGGATAATTATTTGGCCCAAAACCGAACCGACAGCTTTGAACAGCCAAGTGCCGGATATTCAATACTGAACGCCTCTCTGGGTACCAGCTTAATGCTAGGCAAACAATTGATACGTATTCATGTTGCGGGCAATAATTTATTGAACAAGGCTTATTACGATCATTTGAGCCGTTTTAAACCGGGTCGGCTAGATGAGAGTAATCCGAATGTGGGTTTCTATAACCCGGGGCGAAATCTTACTTTCGGGGTTTACCTGCCGCTTAATCTGAAATAAGCGAACAAAGGGTTTTAAAAATTTTTAAAACCCTTTGTTCTTTTTATGCTTTATAGTAATATGAAGCAAAAGCTTGGTTTTACCCAAATACTGATTAAATCTGCCCGGGCGTTTATGGATGATAAAGCCTTAAAAATGAGCGCCTCATTGGCTTATTATACTATTTTTTCTATTGCACCCCTGCTAATTATCATCATCTCTTTATCTGGATTGATTTATGGACAAGATGCCTTGGAAGGGAAGGTATTTGCGGCATTAAACGATTTTTTAGGCGGCGATATTGCACTTCAGATTCAGGAAATGATTAAGCGGGTTAGCCTGGGCGGAAACTCGGGCCCGGCCTTTATTATTGGTTTGGTGGTATTAATTATTGGTGCAACGGGCGTTTTTACAGAAATTCAGGATTCTATTAACGAAATATGGCGGGTAAAGGCAAATCCCCAAAAGGGTTGGATAAAGTTAATTATAAACCGGCTGCTCTCCTTTTCTCTCATCATTGGCCTGGGGTTTTTGCTGGTGGTTTCTCTGATTGTAAATGGCTTGGTTATGGCACTAAGCAACAGGCTAAGTGTTTACTTTCCGGATATAACCGTTTATTTGGTAAGTGCGATAAATATGGCCATCACCTTTGTAGTGATAGCTACTTTATTTGCCATCATCTATAAATTTTTACCCGATGTGAAGCTGCGCTGGAAACAGGTAAGAATAGCAGCCGCTTTTACTACCCTGCTTTTTATGATCGGGCATTTTTTATTTGGTTTGTACGTAAGCTACGGAAAACCGGGATATGCCTTTGGTGCTGCAGGTTCATTGGTGCTGCTGCTACTCTGGATCTACTACACAGCTGTTATTTTATACTTCGGGGCAGAATTTACCCGTGTTTACTCAGAAAGCCGTGGCGAAAAAATAGAATTGGCCGAGTTTGCCGTACCTAAGTTTAAAAAAAGTAAGCCCCATTAAGCTATAATAAAAACTGGTTTGAATATTGCCAGAATAACTGTACCTTATTATAGTTATGCGGCAATCGGGGTTTTTATATTACCTGTTTAAATTTCACCTAATTTTATTGGGTTCGTTACTGCTTTTTTCGCATTACAGCAGGGCACAGAATTTCGAATTGCCCAAGCACCGAAACCGAAACGCCATACCCTTTAAATTTGTTAAAAATCTAATCATTATTCCGGTAATGATAAACGATAAGGGGCCTTTTAACTTTGTGCTCGATACGGGTATTGGTTTAATCTTAATTAGCGATTATAAATTGGCCGATAGCCTAAAGCTGCAAAACCTTAGGAACATAAAAATTGTAGGATTGGGAGAAAACGAGTCGCTCGATGCTTTTATTACCCCTCCCATGAGTTTTGGCGTGGGTGAAGCCCGGGCTCCGGCGCTGGGGGCTGCCATACTTAAAAAGGATGTTTTTAACCTATCTGAATTTGTGGGAATACCCATCCATGGCATTATTGGCTATGAGTTGTTCAATAGTTTTATTGTTCGCATCAGTTACAATAACAAAACGGTCACCCTCTTTTCTAATCATTCCGGATTTATCCCCCGAAAGGGGTATAAAATACCCATCAGCATAGAGGAGCTTAAACCCTACATAGAAACGGGGGTGGTTTTAAAGAATGGCGAAAAGGCTAAAACGAAACTAATTATTGATACTGGTGCGGGTCATCCTATTTCGTTGGAGAATGAAAATGGAATACCGTTTCCGATTCCAGAGATAAACGTAGCCGAAAATTTAGGTATTGGACTTAATGGACCAATTAGTGGTTATTTGGGCAGAATAAAGAGCCTTACCTTGGGGAAATATGAGTTAAAAAATGTGATCTCGGCTTTTCCCAATTATAATGATGTGGGAGCAAAAATTCAGATCACCGGACGTAACGGAAACTTGGGTAATGCGGTTTTAAAACGTTTCGAAGTTGTTTTTGACTACAGCCGGAGTGCCTTATACCTAAAACCCTCTTTTTATTTTAAGGAGCCCTTTGAACACGACATGACTGGCATGGAATTGAGCGCCGCCGGCACCGACTTTAACCGAATACTGGTTAACCGGGTAGCTGCCGATTCTCCGGCGGCGATACAGGGAATTTCGGCAGGAGATGAAATTTTAAGCATTAATCTTAAACCGGTTTCGCAGCTAAGTATCGACGAAATTAATGATCTGTTTAAATCGGGTCATGATAAAAGTTTCTTCCTGGAAATATTGCCCAAGGGCAGCGAAGAACTTCGTAAAGTAATTTTTACACTTAAGAGGAGGATTTAATTGCTAGTATAAAAGCTATATTTACTTCTGAACCAAATCAGAATTAATGAAAAAATTCCTTTTCCTATGGATGGCTGCTTCAGTAGTGGCGGTTAACCTTTTTGCACAAAAAAACAAGACAGCTACTCCGGCTGCCCTTCGTTTAGAGGGTTTTAAACAAAGACAAAATCTGGAAAAAAACAGCCTTTTAAGCCAGGTAAAATTCAGATCTATAGGGCCAACCATAATGAGTGGCCGGGTTGTAGATATTGAAGTAAACCCCTATGATTCGAGCGATTTTTATGTGGCTTACGCCTCCGGCGGATTATGGCATACCGAAAATAACGGCACTTCTTTCAGCCCGATGTTCGATCAGGAGGCCGTAATGACCATTGGCGATATTGCCATCGATTGGTCGGCATGGACCGAAAAGGATAAGAAAACTACCATTTGGGTAGGCAGCGGAGAAAATAACTCGAGCAGGTCTTCTTATTCAGGAACTGGGGTTTATAAGAGTACCGATGCTGGAAAAACATGGAAAAACATGGGTTTACCAGAGTCGCACCATATTGGGCGAATGGTCATTGACCCTAATAAACCCAACACCGTTTTTGTGGCGGCACTGGGCCATTTATATAGCCCAAACAAAGAACGCGGATTATATAAAACCAGCGATGGCGGTGAAACTTGGAAATTGGTTTTAAGCAGCGATGAGAATACCGGCGCCATTGATGTGGCCATAGATCCTAAAAACCCTAATGTGCTTTATTCTTCTCTGTGGCACAGAGAGCGCCGTGCATGGAACTTTGTAGAAGGTGGCAGCACATCGGGTATTTATAAAAGTATCGATGGTGGCGAAACCTGGAGCAAAAGTAGTACCGCAGAGAGTGGTTTTCCGCAGGGAGAAGGCGTTGGGCGTATAGGTTTAGCTGTTTATCCTCAGCAAACCAACATTATTTATGCAGTAGTAGATAACCAATCTGCACGTAAGGAAGAAAAGACCGAAAAAAAGGACGAGTACACCAAAGAAACCTTCAGAAAAATAGAAAAAGAAGCATTTTTATCGCTAAATGATGAAAAACTCAATGCCTTTTTAAGAGAAAACCGCTTTCCGGAAAAACACACCGCACAATCGGTTAAAGCTTCGGTTAAAGCCGGCCAGTTACAACCGGCAGCACTGGTAGAATATTTAGAAGATGCTAACTCTCAAATGTTTGGCACGCCAATTATTGAAGCAGAGGTATACCGGAGCAACGATGCCGGTAAAACCTGGACTAAGGCCAACACCATGGATCTGAGAGGTCTTTTTAATACCTATGGCTACTATTTTGCTCAAATAAGGGTATCGCCAAACAATCCCGATAAGGTTTACATTATGGGGGTGCCGATCTGGCGCTCTGACGATGGCGGAAAAAACTTTAAATCGATAGATGCCGACAATGTGCATTCCGATCATCATGCACTTTGGGTAGACCCTAAAAAAGACGGACACCTGATTAATGGAAACGATGGCGGTATTAATATTTCTTACGATGATGGTAAAACCTGGTTTAAGGCCAATACCCCGGCCGTAGGACAATTTTATTCGGTAGCGGTAGATATGGCTAAACCTTACCGTGTTTATGGCGGCTTGCAAGATAACGGTGTTTGGGTAGGCCCATCTACCTACAAAGCCGGTTACGGTTGGTACGATAGTGGAGAATATCCGTATAAAAGACTTAATGGCGGCGATGGTATGCAGGTAGCTATTGATACCCGCGACAATAACCTGGTTTATACCGGATCTCAGTATGGTTACTATAACCGGGTTAACCAGCAAACCGGCGAACGCCTGCCTTTCCAGCCTAAACATGAGCTAGGCGAACGTCCGCTAAGGTGGAACTGGGAATCGCCGGTATTGGTCTCTAAACACAATCAGGATATCATTTACTTCGGTTCTAATAAATTTCACCGTTCACTAAACCAGGCAACCGATTTTGTTACCCTTTCGGGCGATTTAACCAAAGGCGGAAAACCGGGTGATATTGCTTATGGAACACTCACCACGCTGGATGAGTCTCCACTAAAATTTGGTTTAATTTATGCAGGCTCAGACGATGGTCTGATCCATGTGAGTAAAGATGGAGGATATACCTGGACCCGTATTTCCGATAAATTACCCCAAGATCTGTGGGTAAGCCAGGTAAGTGCCTCTGCATTTGACGAAGGAACCGTTTATGTTTCCTTAAATGCTTATCGCAACGACGATTTTACAGCTTATGTATACCGTTCTACCAACTATGGCCAAACCTGGACCAGAATTGGAACCGATTTGCCGCTCGAGCCGGTAAACGTGATTAAGGAGGATCCGAAGAACAAGAACCTGATTTATGTAGGAACCGATCACGGATTATATGCTTCGCTTGATCAGGGTAATTCCTTTATGCGTTTTAACGGAGGCCTGCCTGCCGTAGCCGTTCACGATCTGGCCATACAAAGCCGCGAACAAGATCTAATTGTGGCTACCCACGGGCGTTCTTTGTATTTGGGCAGTGTAAAAGAGCTCGAACAGCTTAATGCAGAAATACTGAAAAAAGAACTGCATGTTTTCGCTATACCAAGCATTAATTTCAGTAATTACTGGGGGCGTAAAATGGACGAAGGTTATTTCGAGCCCAATGTAAGTTTACCACTTTACAGTGCTTCGGCCAACAAACTCGATCTGAGCATTAAAACAGAAAGTGGTTTAGTGCTAAAAACCCTGTCGGTAGAAACCGTGCGTGGATTAAACTATCTGGAATACGACCTAAGTATCCAAGACTCGGCCATAAAACCTTACCGGGATGAATTAGCCAAAGCTAAAAAAGGAAACGCAGTAGTAACAGAAAGCGGAAAGCTTTATTTACAGCCGGGTAAGTACACCGTTGAGGTACAGGGTGCCAATGGGGTTAAATTTACAGAAACCCTGGTGATAGCCGCTGGCGGGAGAGGCCAAATGAGCTTTGAGCCCGATGCGGAAACCGAACCAGAAGAACCCGGAGAAACAAAATAAGGAGCTTCAAACTATAAATTAGTATTAGCCAAACGCATTCAATTAATCAAAAACTATATTTGTTAAAACAACTAAATTCATGAATAAATACATCCAAAAAACCATGGGCCTTGCGCTCTCTTCCCTGCTCATCTTGTCGGGAGTGAACGCCGCAATGGCACAAAAGAAGAAGAAAAAAGCCAAAGGACCAGTACAAGCTGCAGCTCCGGCTGCTGCCCCGGCATCGGCCAAACCCGGCATAAAGCCCTACAAAGAGGTAATTACCGACAAAGCTAAAACCGATAAGGGTTTGTTTAAAGTACATCAGCTAGATGGTAAATACTTCTACGAAATTCCCGATTCTTTATTTGGCAGAGAAATGCTGGTCGTTACCCGCTACGCCAAAACACCTACCGAAGACGGCATTTATGGTGGGGAAGAACTAAACGAACAAGTTTGGAAATGGCAGAAAAAAGATAAGCAAGTGTTTATCCGAATTCCGTCTTATGATAATGTAGCTGCTCCGGGTACCGATATGTATCAATCGGTTAAAAATTCCAATCTCGATGCCATATTAGCTTCATTCGATATTAAGGCCATTAACAAAGATTCTGGCTCTGTGGTGGTAGATGTAACCGATTTTTATGCAAAAGATGTATTGAGCCTTGGTTTACCACAATCGGTACGTACGAAATACAAAATTTCTACCCTCGATGAAACCCGCTCATTAATTGATACCATTAAAAGTTTCCCGATAAACGTAGAAGTAACCACCTCTAAAACCTATCGTGCCTCAGAGCCTCCGGGCGACAGAAGTTTAGGTTCAGTAACGGTAGAGATTCATAATTCTATGCTTTTATTAGCTAAGGTTCCGGCTAAACCACGTATTCTCGATGAACGTGTAGGTTTCTTTGGCCAATCTCAAACCGATTACGGATTAGATGCCCAAAAAGCTACTGTAACCCGTTATGCCAGTGTTTGGAAATTAGAACCCAAAGACAAAGCCGCCTACAAAAGAGGAGAGTTGGTAGAACCTGTTAAACAAATTGTGTACTACATCGATCCGGCTACGCCGCAAAAATGGCGTCAGTATTTAAAAGATGGAGTAAACGACTGGAACGTAGCTTTCGAAGCCGCAGGCTTTAAAAATGCCATTGTGTGTTTAGATCCGCCAAACGATCCGGATTGGAGCCCCGAAGATGCCCGTTATTCTGTAATTCGCTATTTCGCCTCTAATATTCCCAATGCTTACGGACCGCATGTTTCCGATCCTCGTTCGGGCGAAATTCTGGAGTCTGATATCGGTTGGTATCACAATGTCATGAATCTGGTTAGAAACTGGTTCTTTGTACAAACCGCAGCCATTAACCCAGAAGCCCGCACACCAAAATTCAAAGACGAACTAATGGGTAAATTGATCCGCTTTGTGTCTTCACACGAGGTGGGGCACACGCTTGGTTTGGCTCATAACTTTGGCTCTAGTGTTGCCTATCCGGTTGATTCGCTGCGTTCTGCATCATTTACTAAAAAAATGGGCGGTACCGCACCCTCCATCATGGATTATGCCCGCTTTAATTACATTGCCCAGCCGGGCGATGGCGATGTGGTATTGTATCCCGGAATTGGAGAATACGATAAGTGGGCCATTAAATGGGGTTATACCTGGTTTGATAATAAAACAGCCGAAGAAGATGCCAAGATCTTAAACAAATGGGCCGTTTCACACGCTGGCGATCCAAAATATTTCTATGGCAGACAAACCGGTAATCCGATAGATCCAAGATCTCAATCAGAAGACCTGGGCGACGATGCGGTTAAGGCCTCTACTTATGGTATTGCCAATTTGAAGCGCATTCTTCCAAACATTGAAAAATGGACCTACGAAGAAGGACAGCCATACAGCAATTTAAAAGAGCTTTATGGTGAAGTGTTAAGCCAATGGAGCCGCTATATGGGCCACGTAAAATCGAATATTGGCGGTATTTACGAAAACGGTAAAACCTACGAGCAAAAAGGTGCGGTTTATACCCATGTACCTAAAGCCAAGCAACAAGACGCTGTAAATTTCATTAATAATCAGGCTTTTGCTACCCCAACCTGGATGTTAAATCAGTCGGCCTTAGGTAAATTCGATAATGCAGGTATAGTAGAGCGCATTCGTCGTGCACAGGTAAATGTGTTAACCAGCGTTCTTGATTTTGGTCGCCTGGCACGTGTAATTGATAATAGTGCTAAAAATGGTACTTCGGCTTATAGCCTGACAGAATTGTTTAGCGATCTACACAAAGGAATATGGTCTGAGTTAAAAACAGGTAGTAATATTGATACCTACCGCCGTAATTTACAAAGGGCTTATATTGAAAGACTGGAGTACTTAATGACCCAGGAGCAAGTAAGCCCGGCCGGCGTACCGGCAGAATATGCCGCTTTTCTGGGTGGAACACCAATTGATGTTTCACAATCAGATATCCGGCCACTGGCCAGAAAAGAGCTAAAAACATTGGCTGCAGACATTAAGTCTAATAGCACTAAATTTAGCAATCCGGTAGTTAAAGCGCATCTGGATGATGCCCTGGTTCGTATTCAGAATATCTTAGATCCAAAATAAACCTGGATGCATTTAAAACAAAAAAACCCCGGCTTAAAGGCCGGGGTTTTTTTCTGTCTCCATAATTAGTAATCCCTCTCAGGAAATAGCCGGAGTTGAAGTCCAATTTCAAAACTTCCACGAGAATAGGCCTTCTGGGCTGAAGTTGGGCTATTATATAA
>JBJTNQ010000153.1:0-10162 GCA_046074105.1 Sphingobacteriaceae bacterium
ATGATTTTCAAAAAACTGGCACGATCTGGCCACATGCAAATGAGAAATATCGGCTACAATAGCCTTAGTATAACCCTTATTCATACTGATGGCCGAAGTTAAAGCATCGCATGAGGTATAGGGTATCTGCAGCATATCGAAGTAACCCTGCAGTTTGCCATCCTCTCCCGGAGAGCCATGCAAACCAATAAACACCCCATCAAAAATCACTTTTTTTCCGCCCAGGTTTAAACTAAAATCATTTTTATCAATTTCATATTTTAAAGCTTGGTTGTCCTCATAAAACCAGGCTTGCGGAGTAATAATAATTTTATAGACCTCAAATTTAGAATGGTCTATATTTTGCTCAATTACGGCGGCACTTTTTAGCGAAATAACAGATTCTCCGGTAAATCCGCCGGTAACCAGGGCGATGGTCTTTTTCATGGGATCAAATATAAATTAAAAATACAGAGCTGTAAGCGTACATTAAACTTCCAAATTCCTGATTTTTGGCTTAAGTTTGAATTTAATTCCTAAATAAAGATTTTATACCGGATGAGTAATTTCTTCAGCTACCTGAAAACTAAAACTTTTCGCAAAAATTTATATTGGGCTTTGGGCTCTATTATAGCTTTTTTGCTGATTATTTTTTACAGCCTTCGTTTTTATACTCATCACGGCGAAGGAGTGCCGGTTCCTAAATTAAAGGGTCTGCCTATTGAAACCGCTATTCAGTTATTAGAATCTCAGGGGTTTCGCTATCAAATAGACTCGGTATATCAGTTAGATAAAGCTCCGGGCATAGTTATAGAACAAGATCCGGATCCGAATACCAATGTAAAACTTAACCGTACCATTTATTTAACCATTATTACCCGGCAGGCGCCCAATGTCCGTTTTCCGGAAATTACGGGTAAAACTTATTTAGAAGTGGCCGCTACCTTAAGTAATTATGGTCTAAAACTGGGCGACACGGCTTATGTAGCCGATGTAGCCAAAGATGTGGTACTTAAATTTATTTATAAAGGCAGGGAGCTGAAAACTGGAGAAGAAATTCCGAAAGGTTCTCGTATTAATTTAATTCTGGGCGATGGCCAGGGCGCCAGCGAGGTAGACATTCCCGACCTTACCGGATTAACCCTGGGGGAAGCCCGCATGGCTTTAATGGGATCGTCACTCAAATTAGGAACAGTTAATTTTCAGGGTGCTGACAGAGATACTATTAATGGTAAAATTATTAAGCAATACCCTGCTCCCGTTGACTCTTTAACCAAAATTAGTATTGGCAGCAGTGTAAACGTTATTCTTTCGGGAGGTAGATAATGAACCGCATAAGCGTGGAGGAGTTTGCTGTACTTTTGCAGCGAGATGAGGTGCCGAAAATTTTGGATGTTAGAGAAGAACTAGAGTATTATACCTTTAATATAGGCGCCAAAAACATCCCGCTAGGTAAACTCAACCATGTATTAGAGGACCTGGATTGGGATACCGAGGAAGAGATAATTGTTCTTTGCCAACACGGCATTAGAAGTAAAACAGCCTGCCAGATTTTAAGTAATGCTGGGTTTAACAAGGTGCGGAATTTGGAGGGCGGCCTGGTGCAATGGCGCAAAATGATGGCAAAATAGAAATGATGGCAAAACGATCAAATAAAAAAATGGGCTCAGGGGCTAAACTTGGCTTAGCATTTTTGGCTTTTTCAATCCTTTTGGGAGGTGTTTTTAGTTTCAATTACCTCTGGAAATACTTGGGCGGAAATGTAAGCGATAAACAGGAATACTTATACATTTCAACCGGTGCTGATTTTGAGAAAGTAATGCAAAACATCCGTGAAAACGGAATTGTAAATGATACGGCAACCTTTAGGTGGGCCGCCGAGAAAATGGATTATATCCATCGGGTTAAACCCGGCAGGTATCGCCTAAACGAAGGAATGAGTAACCGGCGTTTAATTAACATGTTAAAATCGGGAAATCAGGAGCCGGTACAATTGTATTTTCAAAATATTAGGCTGAAGGAAAATTTTGCGGGTATGCTTGGGCACAAATTAGAAGCGGACAGTTTATCTATTATTCATTTATTGGATTCGGCCGATTTTGCGAAGGCTTATGGCTTTAATACCGACAATATATACACGGTGTTTATCCCCAATAGCTATGAGGTATACTGGAACACCACGGCCAGCGATTTTTTCAGAAAAATGTTTGCGGAATACCAGAAATTCTGGAATAAAGAGCGGCAAGCTAAAGCAAATAAATTGGGCCTGAACCCTATTCAGGTGAGTATTTTGGCTTCTATTGTAGATGGCGAAGCCCTGGTAGACCGCGAGATGCCCATCATTGCTGGCTTATACCTGAACAGATTAAAAAAGGGCATGAAACTGGAATCTGACCCCACGGTAATATTTGCTAATCGCGATTTTACCATTCGTAGAGTTTTAAACAAGCACTTGGCAAAAGAATCGCCTTATAACACTTACCGAAATGTGGGTTTGCCTCCTGGGCCTATCAATATGCCTAGTATTGCAGCTATTGATGCGGTTCTAAATCCGCAAAAGCATAATTACATTTATATGTGTGCTAAAGAAGATTTTTCGGGTACACACAATTTTGCGGTTGTACTGGCCGAACATCAGGCGAATGCCAGAAAATTTCAACAGGCTTTAAACGAAAGAAATATTAAGAAATAATGCTGACACATGCTACTAAGCTAAGGGTTAGGTACGGCGAAACCGACCAAATGGGTTATATGTATTATGGCAATTATGCCGAATGGTACGAAGTTGGGCGTGTGGAAATGTTACGGAGTTTGGGCCTGAGTTATCAGGAAATGGAAAATTCGGGCATTATGATGCCTGTGCTGGAACTGAAATGTAAATATATTAAACCGGCGTTCTATGATCAGGAAATTACCGTTAAGGTAATTATTAATAAGTTGCCGGGTATACGAATTCATTTCCATTATGAGTTATATAATGAGGAGAACGAACTCATAAACCTGGGTGAAACCACGCTGGTGTTTGTTGATATAGAAAAAAATAAGCCTTGTTCGCCTCCTGCTGACTTTTTAAAAAAGATAGAACCTTTTTTCAATTAAGAGATGACTGCCCTGCATCAATGGCTTTTGAAGTTTAAACCTTATTTCCTTTTTATAGAATGGACTAAGGTATTGGTGCTTCCGGGTTTTAAACCGCTACCACTTTATACCGTGGGCAGTTTCTTTATTCAGGAAATTTCTAAAGAATCATTGGTAAATAAGGCTTCTTCTTTGGCTTATAACTTCCTTTTGGCCATTTTTCCGGCTATTATCTTCCTGTTTACGCTCATCCCCTACATTCCCATTTCAAATTTTCAAGATCAATTGCTCTCATTAGTAGCAATGGTCTTGCCCAAAAATGCCTATCTGGCGGTTCAGGCCACCCTAATAGATATTGTAAAAAATCAGAATGGAAAATTACTTTCTTTCGGATTTTTATTTGCTTTATTTTTTGCTACCAACGGGGTTCATAACCTCATGATCGCCTTCAATAAATCGTCGTTGGTAGAAGAAAGTCGTACCTGGCTGCAGCAAAGATGGGTTTCCCTTCAGCTAACCTTTATTATTGCTTTTGGCTTAGTTAGTGGCTTAAGTATCATTACGTTTACCGAATATTTTATCAGTTTGCTAAGAACGGAGATCCGCCTGAATAATTATTTCTGGATCCTGATCATTGACCTTTCCCGCTGGGTTATTCTAATTGCACTTTACTTTATAACCATTTCTATATTGTACAGATATGGGCCTGCAAATACCAAAAAATGGAAATTATTTAGTCCGGGTTCCTGGTTGGCCACTTTTTTAGCTGTACTTACCTTTTGGGGATTCGCTTTCTACATCAACAACTTTAGTACTTACAACAAACTATATGGCTCTATTGGTACCTTAATCGTAATGATGATATGGATGTATCTCAATTCACTGATCATATTAATAGGGTTTGAATTGAATGCCAGTATTGAACTATCTAAAAGAAGTATTAAGATTGTTAAACCTCAATATAAAAGATTCAGGAGCGATCTTAACCTAAAAAACCAAACTAAAGAATAGCACATGGAATAAACCTTGTATAGTTTAAGGTAATTAACAAATCGTTTTAATAAATAAATTAACGTTTTATGAAAACCTTAAACTATCGGTGGTATTTTGCAGCACTTGCATTGGCTACCAGCATGACATTTGCAGCTTGCAAAACCACTAACAATGAGGAACCCTCTCCTCAGAATGAGGCAAAATCTCTCAAGATCAACAACCTTACGACGAGTCTATCTGATCGAACCAGTACCTCTTCACCTTATCTCGTTTCTCTAGATACGATTATTGATAATAACGATGGTACCTGGACCTACACCTGGTCTGCACAAAATCCGAATCCTGGCGATGGAACCAATGGAACCATTGTAGATATGAGTCACCTGGGCATTGGTTTGGGAAGCTTTGCAACGTCTTACGACATTGTGAGTGGGTCTACTAGTACTGATGGGCGTAATTTTATTGATTTTAACCCTTATTATCGTATAGATCCGAGCCAGTCTTGCTATACCGACCCCGTGGTGGTATTTAACCTCGGAACCCGAGACAGCTTAGTGAGTTATTATCGCTTAACTGTAAATAAGCATTTTAGCATAAGCGATTCAGTTAGTGCGGTATATACTACTTCTACCCGAACTACAGACTGTGGCGTTTTTCAATTTAGCGGCTTTGCAGCTCCCATTATTGACGAAAGCAGCTGCAGTGTTAAACCCGGAACCTATTTCGCTAAACCCGATTATGTTTGGAGAAGCACCGTAACCATTGGGGGCTTTATTTATACCCAGTCTGAAGCCAAAGCCATTTTTGAGACTTCTAATAAAGGAGGTATGAGAGATTCGAAAATTGGTTTTATATATTTAGTTACGCTAAAATTGAGCGAATCTACCATTAGCAGAAATGCTACGGTTTGGACCGATGCCTCAATTGTAGAGAATTACTTAAGCAGATTAGGTAAACTATCTGCAAGTAATTTACCAACCGGAAATAACGAAGCCCGTGATGCCGCCAGCCGTATTGGCACCTGGCTGGATACCCACCTCTGCAGCAACTAAACTCAAGTCTCCATTCCGCTTAACATCCACCATTAAGCGGAATGGAGCTTTTATTATATCAACTCTTCATTTTATGCATGATAAGCCGCCCGGCTGTTATAGCTCCTCCGAGAATTAAACGTCTTTATTACACTTAATGGAAAATAATTTATTTAATAATATTATTTGAACTATTGGAACAACAATTGAATTATTCATAGTAATTAATAAACCTTACAAATTAAATAAATTAATTAATTATGAAAAATTTAAACATTAAGTGGCAAATTGCAGGTATTGCAGTGGCCACTATCCTATCATTTACTGCATGTAAAAAATCAAGTATTGAGCAAGTTTCTCCACAAACTGTGGTCTCAAACATAAATTCGATCAACACGACGAGCATAATCCCGGCAAGCACCTTACCCAGTACCAGCACTTCTTCTCCCTACTTGGTTACCTTAGAGAGTATTGTTAATAATGGAGATGGCACCTACACCTGGATCTGGTCTGTTCAGAACCCCAACCCCGGGAATGGCAGCGGCGGTACCGTTCAAGACCTGAGCCATTGGAACATTACGCTGGGGGAATGTGCTAAAATGGAAGATATTGTAAGCGGCGCTACCAGTACTGACGGTAGTACCTGGACCTCGTTTGTACCATTAAACCGAATTGACCCCAGTCAGGATTGCTACACCGATACTGTACTTAAGTTTGATGTAGGCACCAGAGATACCATTAAAACTTTTTACCAATTAACCGTAAACCAAAATTTTAGTATAAACGATTCGGTAACCGCGGTTTATAAATCAGGAAGAAACACCGGTTGCGGAACATTTGTATTTAGCGGTTTCGGATGCCCTATACCTGTAGTAGATAACAGCTGTTCACTTTCTCAGGGTTACTACTTTGCTAAACCTGATCTGGTTTGGGCAAGCACCGTAACCGTTGGCGGATATACCTACACTCAGGCCGAAGGTAAAGCGATTTGGAACACCTCAAACAAGGGAGGAATCAAAGATTCGAAAGCAGGATTTACTCAAGTTACAGCCATTAAATTAAGCAGTGCTACTATTAGCCCAAGTGCAAGCGTTTGGGTAGATGTAGCCATTGTAGAAAATTACCTTTCTGGCTTAGGAAAACTTTCTCCAACCAATTTACCTACCGGCAATTTAGCTGCAAAAGAAGCAGCTGGTAGAATTGGAAACTGGATTGATACCCACCATTGCGATAATTAAGCATTTACGCAATCATAAAAAGGGAGAACTCTGGTTCTCCCTTTTTATGATTATAAATCAAACAAAATTACCTAAAACCTGTTTATATAAAATAACCTGCAAATTATTTTCGCATACAACACAATTTTAACAGGATTTAATTGTTATTAACTTAAGATTAAAAATAAAAATTATGGAAGCCATTAAATCAGCACAATCCAAGTATCAAAAAAAATTGAGAAGCTTAAGATTGAAAGAATTAAGAATATTATTAAAATTCACTCAAAAAGACATGGCCAATATCCTGAATATTACCCAAGTTGGTTATTTCAGAATGGAGAATGGCGATAATGATATCACGGTTGATAAAATTCAATGCTTATCTAAAGAGTTTGGCTTATCTCCCACCTGGCTCATTTGTGGTATTGGCTGCATGTTCGATCCTAAAATAAAAACCCAAAAAACAGACGAGGATCTAATTTCGGATGAAATAGATCATGATTTAGCCATGTAGCTGAAACCAGGAGTTTAATCCTTGTCATCTTATTTTCAAATTCAGAAATAAAAAATTACGTATTTAATATTGCTGGTTATCATTGTACTTATGACGAGTATAGAGAAAATACAGCAAGAAATTGCCGAATTACGACAGGAGTTAGTAGATCATCCCATTTATCGTAAAATACAAAAACCTGAAGACGTTAAGATATTCATGGAACACCATGTTTTCGCTGTTTGGGATTTTATGTCTTTGCTTAAATCACTGCAAATAAACCTAACCTGCGTAAAAACACCCTGGTTGCCCGTTGGAAATGCTTCTACCCGCTATTTAATAAATGAGATAGTTGTTGGAGAAGAAAGTGATATAGATCCGGAAGGTGGCCGTACCAGCCATTTTGAACTTTATTTAAAATCTATGCAGCAAACCGGAGCTGATATTTCTCTTATTAAAGAATTCATATCCTGCTTGCAACAAGGTTATACGATACAAGATGCATTAATGAAGACCAATCTGCCTCATTCCATTCATCAATTTGTAACCTATACTTTCGAAGTTATTGATGAAAACAAGCCCCATGTACAAGCAGCTGTTTTCACCTTTGGCCGCGAAGATCTGATTCCAGATATGTTTGTAGCTATGGTACAGGATCTAAATGAAACCACAGGCGGACGGACCGAGCTATTTAAATATTATTTAGAACGCCATATTGAAGTTGATGGCGATCATCACAGCCATTTAGCTCTTCAAATGACAGAAGAATTGATTGATCTTGATGAGGTAAAGCTCCAGGAGGCCTCACAGGCAGTCATAAAAGCCCTAAAATCTCGTATTCAACTCTGGGACGGGGTAGTTAATGCGATTGCAAAGCAATCGTTGATTCTTAACGCTGAATCACTTACCTTCAAGGCTTAAATTAAAATCTCATGCCAAGTTTCGATATCGTAAGCAAAGTAGATGGCCAAACCTTAGATAACGCCATCAATACTGCCAAAAAAGAAATTTTAAATCGTTATGATTTTAACGGTTCGCAAAGCACCGGAGAGCTGGACAAAAAAACCAAGACCATAACGATTGTTACGGAAGACGATATGCGCTTAAAGGCCATACAAGATGCTATTATTTCCCGAATGGTAAAACAACAGCTCGACCCAAAATGTATGGATATGGGCAAAGAACATTATGCTTCGGGCAATATGATACGCAAGGAGATAAAAGTGAAAGAAGGTATTGATAAAGAA
The DNA here is from genome assembly GCA_046074105.1 of Sphingobacteriaceae bacterium. Classification (GTDB taxonomy): domain Bacteria; phylum Bacteroidota; class Bacteroidia; order Sphingobacteriales; family Sphingobacteriaceae; genus JAIPAN01. The sequence goes on from JBJTNQ010000153.1 coordinate 8,039, forward strand.
GCTGCCAAAAAGGTGGTTAAAAAAATAAAAGACAGCGGCTTAAAGGTTCAGGCTTCTATTATGGACGACCAGGTTAGGGTACAAGCCAAAAAAATAGACGACCTGCAGGCGGTAATTTCGCTTTGCCGAGCAGAAGACTTCGGACAGCCTCTCCAATACATTAATATGAGGAATTAAATTCTCTGCCGGAATTCTAAACCGTTTTTACATCTTTCGCATCAAAATGCTCGATGTCGGTTATATAACCGTTCAGCACCAAAAAGTCAAACAAGGGTTTAGCTTCGGGCGAAACCGGCATATTCAGCGTAGTGATGATCTCATTCTTGCTCTTATCTAAATAAGGATAAGCGTACAATTTCACATTCTTGCTAAATAGATCGCTTATATAGGCTAATAACTCATTGGTATAATTTTCTCCGTAATTAGTAGAATTGAAAATATTTTTGAGGTTAGCAATATTTGTAGAAATACCCACACTGTTTGGTTTACAACGGCTTAAGTACTGAGCTAATTTATGGTTACGGGCAAAATCGGAAACAATAACATAGTTACCCGTTTGGCAAAGTTCTTCGGCCCTTTTTGCAAAATTCACCAGATCTGAGGTTTTTAGTTCCTGATTGTCATCTAACAAATTGGTCATCAAAACCTCTATCAGCACCACCACATTCTCATCCTCTAGCTGCTGGGAACGCTTAAACTGGGCTACCGCGATGTTAAACAGATCAAAATTAGGTTTTGATTTCTGACCAAATTTGGTACGCAAGATCATCACATCTTTCTTATACAGCACATCTTTACTCTGGCAGGCCTCTCCTGCCGGATTAAAAATGGCTGCTCCCGAAAACCCTTTAGAGATCAGGTATAAATTCACCAAACGGTCATTAGCATATTTAAATGCCGGCCCGTGAAGACTGATCATGTCAATTTCTACCGAACCCATGGCCAGATTATCTACCAGCGATTCGATCATAGCTTGCACATCATGATGGTAGAAATAAGCTGCATAAACCAAATTAACACCCAAAATACCTAACACATTTTGCTGTAAACTGGCATCGCTATCTAACAAACGGACATGAAAAATGATATCATGAGGCTCGCCACCGGGTTCGGTTTGAAAACGAATACCGAGCCAGCCATGCGGATCGTTAGATTTACTAAAATTGAGGGTGGTTACCGTATCCGCGAAAGCGAAAAATGTTTTATCAATGTATTGAGGGCCATCTAAACGTTCGGTTAGCAATTCAAACTCGTGCTGCAGCATTTTGTGCAGTCGCGACTGGCTAACATAACGGCCATTTTCTTCGTTACCATAAATAGAGTTGCTAAAAACCATATCATAGGCCGACATGGTTTTGGCTACAGTTCCAGAAGCGGCACCGGCGGTAAAAAAGTTACGGGCAACTTCCTGACCGGCACCTATTTCTGCAAAGGTTCCGTAAATGGCAGGATCGAGATTAATTTTTAAAGCTTTTCTTTTGGTTTCAAGTATTTCACGAGGCATTTTCAAATTTACAAAGATTTATGAATGGCTTAACATTAAAAAAAGAAAAGGCGTCACCCTAAGGTAAACGCCCTTTCCTCAACCAAACCAAAACTATTATTTAACCGCTATTTGACGAGATTGGTATTTCGCTTCTTCCCGCTTAGCGACATTAATTTTTAAAATTCCGTTTTCGTATTCAGCCTCAATATTTGACTGATCTACGGTATCGGGCAGGTTGAAAGAACGAACAAATGAATTATAGCTGTATTCGCGACGGCTGTAATTCTTATCTTCTTGTTTTTGTTCTTCTTTATGCTCTGCAGAAATGCTTAATACATTTTTTTCCAAGTTGATTTTAAAATCTTTTTTGTTGAGTCCGGGCGCAGCCAGTTCAATATGATATTGTTCAACAGTTTCGGCAATATTCACCGCCGGAACCTTCGTGGTTAAACGGTCTGAGATAAAAGAATCGTCAAATAAGTTTTCGAAAACATCGCCAATCCAAGGGTTTAAAGATGAAGTGCGATTACCATTTGAAAATTTTACAAGTGTCATAGTGTGTCCTCCTATTTTTATCAAATTCATCTCAAGGCCTGTACCAAGGCCAAAACGAAGCTACAAACAGGACAAAATGACAC
>JBJTNQ010000154.1:0-5909 GCA_046074105.1 Sphingobacteriaceae bacterium
GATAACCACCACATCGCCTGCTTTTACCTTGCCGCTTTGAATTCCGGCTATCAGTGCTTTCTCGCCATCAAAAACCCTTGCCGGGCCCTCGAAACGTTCGCCCTCTTTTCCACTTATTTTAGCAACTGATCCTTTTGGAGAAATGTTACCATACAACATTTGCAGGTGACCGGTTTCTTTTACCGGATTCGCTAAAGGCAAAATCACTTGTTGTGTATCGAAATCAAGATCGGCAGCACTGGCTACGTTTTCTGCCAATGTTTTTCCAGTTACGGTCATGCAGTCGCCGTAAATCATCCCTTTTTTAAGCAAATACTTTAAAATGGCAGGCACCCCGCCAATATCATGAACGTCTTCCATAAGGTATTGCCCGCTGGGTTTCAAATCAGCTAAAACGGGTGTTTTATCGCTAATTTTCTGAAATTGTTCCAGGCTGAGATTTAATCCTACTGATTTAGCCATGGCAATTAAGTGCAATACCGCATTGGTAGAGCCACCTAAAACCATCACCATCACAATGGCATTATGAAATGCCTTTTCGGTCATAATATCTGAGGGGAGGATATTCTTTTCTAATAATATCCGGATAGCTTTTCCGGCCTCTTTACATTCTTTTCTTTTTTCTTCACTTAAAGCGGGATAAGAAGAACTATATGGCAGGCTCATGCCCAAAGCCTCAATGGCTGATGCCATGGTGTTGGCCGTATACATACCGCCGCAGGCACCTGCACCGGGGCAGGCATTCTGAATAATTCCCTGAAAATCTTCTTCATTTAGGCTGCCTGCCAGTTTTTGGCCCAGGGCCTCGAATGCAGAAACAATATTTAACGATTGGTTTTTGTATTTACCGGAGTGAATACTGCCACCATAAACCATAATGGCCGGACGGTTTAATCGGCCCATGGCCATTATAGACCCCGGCATATTTTTATCGCAACCCGGAATGGCAATCAGTCCGTCATAATATTGTGCACCGCAAACGGTTTCAATGCTGTCGGCAATAACATCACGGCTTACTAAAGAGTAGCGCATGCCGTCGGTTCCGTTAGAAATGCCGTCGCTTACGCCAATGGTATTAAAAATTAAACCTACCAGGTCGGCATTCCAAACTCCGGCTTTTACGTCTTTAGCCAGATCATTCAGGTGCATATTGCAGGTATTCCCCTCGTAGCCCATGCTCACAATACCCACCTGCGCTTTTTTGAGGTCTTCGGACGTTAATCCAATACCATATAACATGGCTTGTGCGGCAGGCTGGGTTGGGTCTGCGGTAATGGTTTTACTGTATCGGTTAAGTTCCATGGTTATGTATTAGTGTCTGATGTTGAGCTTATAGTTAAAAAAAAGCGCCTCTCTCTTTTTAAGAAGGCGCTTGGAATGCAAAATTTATGATCTCTCTATAGCGCCTGTTTTAATAGTAGAAGCAGAATAATATAATAGAGAAAATAGGCAGATAAATCTGACAGGGTTATGACAATAGTTGGGGCAGAAATTAGGGCAGTTTTGGTGTTTAATTGCTCCTTCATGTTTTATAAAACTTTAATTTCTTTAATGTAGGAGGTTAAAATCGTAAAATCAATATGTAAATGCATTATTATGAAATACATACATAATTCCGAAAACCAATGTTTAAACAAAATATTTAACCATGAAGTTGGCGTTTAGCCTAACTTTATCGGTATTTGTTTATTTAATTTCCATACTTTATTGTTTATGGTAAAAAAATAAATTTCAGATTAATCTCTTGATTTCTGCTTAAAAGGTCTTTGTATTCTGAAAAAAATAAAAATTAGTACAAAAAAGGCCGACAGAATTTTAATCTGTCGGCCTTTAATTTTTATCTATAAAATAGAATATTATTTGTCGATAACGCCTTCGGCTAAAACAATAACTTTATTATTCATTACTTCAACAATTCCGCCTTTAATATAAAAGGTGTCTTCTGCTTTGGCGCCAGTTCTGATAATCACTTTTCCGTTCTCCAAATTAGAGATAATTGGAGCGTGATCTTTCAATACTTCAAAGGAGCCCAAAGTACCCGGAACACTTACCGAAGCAACTTCGCCCTGGAATACGGTTTGGTCTGGAGTTAGAATTTCTAGAGTCATGTTTAGTATTTAGTAGTTGGTATTTAGTAGTTAGATAAGATTCGGTTTTAAGGCTAAATGCTAACTACTAAATACTATTATACTGATTAAGCTTCTGCTTCGGCTAATAATTTTTTACCTTTTTCAACGGCATCTTCAATGGTACCAACCAGGTTGAATGCTGCTTCAGGATATTCATCCACTTCGCCATCCATAATCATGTTGAAACCTTTGATGGTATCTTTAATATCAACCAATACACCTTTTAAGCCAGTAAACTGCTCGGCTACGTGGAAAGGCTGAGATAAGAAACGCTGCACACGACGAGCACGTGAAACGACTAATTTATCTTCCTCAGATAATTCGTCCATACCTAAGATGGCGATGATATCTTGTAATTCTTTGTAACGCTGTAAAGTTTCTTTTACACGTTGTGCAGTATTGTAATGCTCATCACCCAAAACTGCAGGAGAAAGAATCCGTGAAGTAGAATCCAATGGATCTACCGCAGGGTAAATACCTAATTCGGCAATTTTACGAGATAATACGGTAGTTGCATCTAAGTGGGCAAAAGTAGTTGCCGGAGCAGGGTCGGTCAAATCATCTGCAGGTACGTAAACGGCCTGTACAGAAGTGATAGATCCTTTTTTAGTGGAAGTAATACGCTCCTGCATTAAACCCATTTCGGTTGCCAAGGTTGGCTGGTAACCTACTGCAGATGGCATACGGCCTAAAAGTGCCGATACTTCAGAACCTGCCTGAGTGAAACGGAAGATATTATCTACGAAGAATAAGATATCTTTTCCAGCGCCTTCTCCATCACCATCGCGGAAATATTCTGCAACCGTTAAACCTGATAAGGCCACACGTGCACGTGCACCTGGAGGCTCGTTCATCTGTCCGAATACCAGCGTTGCTTTAGATTCTTTTAATTTCTCTTGGTCAACTTTCGCTAAATCCCATCCGCCTTTTTCCATAGAGTGCAAGAAATCATCTCCATAGTTAATTACACCAGACTCGATAAATTCACGTAATAAATCATTTCCTTCACGAGTACGCTCACCCACACCGGCAAATACCGATAAACCGGCATAAGCTTTCGCGATGTTGTTTACCAATTCCATGATCAATACGGTTTTACCTACACCCGCACCACCAAACAAACCAATCTTACCACCTTTTGCATAAGGCTCTAAAAGATCGATAACCTTGATACCGGTAAATAACACCTCGGTCTCGGTAGATAACTCGTCGAATTTAGGAGGAGTGTTGTGGATAGGATAACCACCTGCATTGTCAACCGTTCCAATACCGTCAATGGCTTCGCCAACAACGTTAAATAAACGGCCTTTAATTTTATCGCCAACAGGCATTTTAATAGGAGAGCCGGTATCAGTAACCGCCATTCCACGCACCAAACCATCAGTAGAGTCCATCGCAATGGCACGAACACGATCTTCACCTAAGTGTTGTTGAACTTCTAAGATGATTTTCTGACCGTTCTCTTTTTTGATTTCTAATGCATCGTAAATTTTGGGCAAGTGCGCATTGTCGCTAAAGCTAACATCGACTACCGGTCCGATAATTTGGGCTATTTTTCCTGAGTTTGGCATATAATTTCGGTAAAATTTAATTTCAATCGTTTTCAAAAAGCTTCGGGCAGGGTCTGCCTGCTTTTCGATCGGCAAAAATACATTTTAAAGCCGAAAATAAAACACTCAAAGCAAAGAATTTTAAACAAATTGATTTATACAAAATTCTTAGAACTTAAATTGGGGTGGGGTGTTTGAAAATGAGAATTAAAATACAAATGGAATGAAATTAATACACTCGTTTTCGAAAGTATTACCCAGGGTAATGGCTTCAATATTTTTACTACTGTTAAAAACAATTGCAATAGCACAAGATTCTACTTACAATAGTGGAAAATCGGTATCAAATAGTGCCGTTAAATGGTATAACGAGGGCTGGGTTTGGTTCGTAATTATCATTTTAGCAATTATTCTGGTGATGGCTCTGGGCCGCAAAAACAAGGGAACGGCCAATCGGGATCATAATAAATATAAAGAAAAAAGATAGGCGATTGAGGTAAATGCTTGTAAGCTAAAACAAAATTCTGCTCTTTTGAATAGTGAAAAGAATTTTGGTTACCGGCAGCAACGGTTTATTGGGTCAGAAAATTACCGACCTGTTTTTATCATCGCCCGATTTTGAATTAATAGCCAGTTCTAATGGTCCCAACAGGCATCCCGTGAAAACGGGTTACACCTATGTAGATCTGGATGTTTGCGATGCTCAGGCCGTATTAAAGATAATAGAATCTGAGAAGCCTGATATTATTATCCATACCGCGGCCATGACCAATGTAGATGCCTGCGAAACTGACCTCGAAGGTTGCCGAAAGTTAAATGTAGATGCGGTTAAAAATTTAGCATCACTTTGTGCAGAGCATAATATTCATCTGGTTCATCTTTCTACCGATTTTATTTTCGACGGGGCCGATGGTCCTTACGCAGAGGATGCCCAGCCTAATCCCTTAAGTTATTACGGACAATCTAAACTAGATGCCGAGCAGGCAATTTTAGCTTCTGGATGTAGGGCTGCGATTTTACGAACCATCATTGTATACGGTATTGTGCAAGATATGAGCCGCAGTAATATTGTGCTTTGGGCCAAGGGGGCTTTAGAAAAAGGGGAGCCCATCTCGGTAGTGAACGACCAATGGCGTATGCCTACTTTGGCCGAAGACCTGGCCGTTTGCTGTTTGCTTGCCGCGATGAAAGAAGCCGAAGGTATTTATAATGCATCGGGAAAAGATATGATGAACATGGTGGAGTTGGTAGAGCAGGTAGCCGACTTTTGGCAGCTTAATAAGCGCTTAATTAAACCCATTACCTCAGAAAGTTTGAATCAGAAAGCCAGAAGACCCGCAAAAACCGGTTTTATTTTGGATAAAAGCATTCGTGAACTGGGTTATCGGCCACATTCTTTTCTAGAAGGATTAGCAATTTTAGATAGTCAGTTGAAGGCTTAACTCAAAAGATTATCTTTGGCACACATAAAAAAACATACATGGCAAATTTGAAAGTAGGCCAGCAGGCCCCCGATTTTAAATTATTAAATACAGAGACTAAAGAAGTAAGCTTAAGCGATTACAAAGGTAAAAAAGTGGTTATTCATTTCTTTCCTTTAGCTTTTACCGGTGTTTGCACCACCCAGCTATGCACCATGAGAGATTCTTTTGGTTATTATGAAGGTTTGGGAGCAGAAGTAGTAGGTATTTCTGTAGACTCGCCTTTTACACTGGCTAAATTTAAAGCAGACAACAATTACCAGTTCCCACTATTGTCTGACTTTAATAAGGAAGTTTCTCAGACGTACGGAGCTTTTTACGATGAATTTGTTTTAAACCTTAAAGGCGTATCAAAGCGTGCTGCATTTGTAATTGATGAAAATCAGCAAGTTATTTATGCAGAAGTGCTGGAATCGGCCGGCGATTTGCCCGACTTTAACGCTATTCGCGAAGCCGTACAGCAATAATTATTAAAAATCTTTGTAATTCTAAGCGGATATGCTATTTTTGCAATCCGATTCGGAATGGACCTGTAGCTTAATTGGATAGAGCACCTGACTACGGATCAGGAGGTTAGGGGTTCGACTCCCTTCAGGTCCACTACTACTATAAAGCCTTTTCGTGTAAGTTTCGGAAAGGCTTTTAATTTTTTATTACGATCCGCATGTTAAATCTGGTATTATTTGGCCCTCCGGGAGCAGGTAAGGGCACCCAATCTCAAAACTTAATTGATCAGTATCAATTAATCC
>JBJTNQ010000155.1:0-4000 GCA_046074105.1 Sphingobacteriaceae bacterium
ATCAACTCATACAAAAAAACCTGTTTAATTAACGGCTACGACGATATCGATTTCATACTCGATCAAAGATCTTTGATCGAAGCCTTTGAGCGCAACAGATAAATAAACCTGCATCATTTAGCTATACCAAAAATCTAATGAAAAAAAACATACTCATTATACCCGGCGACGGAATTGGACAGGAAGTAACCATTTGGGGGAAAGCCGTTTTACAGGAAATAGCCACAATTTTTGGGCATGAGTTCGTTTTTTCTGAAGCCTTTATGGGCCACGTAGCCATTGAGGCATGCGGCACCCCCCTGCCCGATGAAACCCTGGAAAAAGCACGTCAAAGCGATGCCATTCTGTTCGGCGCCATCGGCCATGCCAAATACGATAACGACCCCAGTTTAAAGGTAAGGCCAGAGCAAGGCCTGCTTAAGATCAGAAAAGAGCTGGGCTTATATGCCAACCTGCGTCCAATTATCTTATTTGATGACCTATTGGATGCTTCCAGCTTGAAACCAGAAATACTTAGAGGAACCGATATCCTTTTCTTCCGCGAATTGACCGGCGATGTTTATTTCGGTGAAAAGACACGAAGTGAAGACCGCAACACCGCTTCCGATCTCATGATCTACCACCGCTATGAAGTAGAACGTATTGCACGTAAAGCATTTGAAGCGGCCCGCACACGAAATAAAAGACTCTGCTCCGTAGATAAGGCCAATGTACTGGAAAGTTCCCGCCTGTGGCGTGAAGTAGTACAGCAAATTGCAAAAGAATATTCTGATGTGGCCACCGAGCATATGTTCATAGACAATGCCGCCATGCAGCTGGTAAAAGACCCCAAACGATTTGACGTAGTACTTACAGCCAATCTTTTTGGAGATATTTTAACAGATGAAGCCTCACAAATTGCCGGATCAATGGGCATGCTGGCTTCAGCCTCGGTGGGCGATGGCACCGGTTTCTTCGAACCCATACACGGTTCTGCCCACGACATTGCCGGTAAAAACATAGCCAACCCGCTGGCATCCATCTTATCGGCAGCCCTGCTGCTGGATAGTTTTGGGCTTAATACCGAAGCGCTAAGAGTAAGAACAAGCATTAACGAGGTACTAAATCAGGGCTGGCGAACTGCCGACATTGCAAATGCACATACCCAGGCCGCACACCTTTTAGGTACCGACCGCATGGGCGAAGCGGTGATTAAGGCATTAAGAAATAATAATTAAGATATGTTACACGATCCGAATCGTATTTATGTGTTTGATACTACCCTGCGTGATGGCGAGCAGGTTCCCGGCTGCCAGTTAACCTCGGTAGAAAAAATTGAGATCGCCCAAGCATTAGATGCCTTGGGGGTAGACGTTATCGAGGCCGGTTTTCCGGTTTCCAGCCCCGGCGATTTTCAGAGTGTGGTAGAACTGTCTAAAGCCGTAAGCCGCCCCACTATTTGTGCGCTTACCCGTGCCAACAAAAACGATATCGATGTAGCCGTACAAGCCTTGCAGTATGCCAAACACCCGCGTATACATACCGGCATTGGGGCCTCAGATACCCATATTAAATATAAATTTAACAGTACCCGCGACGAAATATTGGCACGTGCGGTAGAAGCAGTGAAATACGCTAAAAAACACGTAGAAGATATTGAGTTTTATGCCGAAGATGCCGGTCGTGCCGACAACGAATACCTGGCCCGCATGATCGAAGCCGTAATTGCAGCAGGTGCAACCGTGGTAAACATACCCGATACCAATGGCTACTGCCTGCCCGAACAATACGGAGCTAAGATTAGGTTTCTGAAAGAAAACGTTAAAAATATAGACCAGGCCATTATATCTGTGCATTGCCACAACGATTTAGGCCTCGCTACCGCGAATACCCTTGCGGGGATACAGAACGGAGCCCGTCAAATAGAATGCACCATTAACGGCATTGGCGAACGTGCTGGCAATACCGCTCTGGAAGAAGTAAGCATGATCTTAAAAACGCATCATTCGCTCAATCTGCACAGTAATATAAACAGTAAACATTTTTACGAGATCAGCGGTATGGTAAGCCGTATGATGCGCATGCCCGTACAGGCCAACAAAGCCATTGTAGGTAAAAATGCCTTTGCCCATAGCTCTGGAATTCATCAGGATGGTGTATTAAAACATCGTGAAAATTACGAGATCATTAATCCGGAAGACGTAGGCATTGATCAGTCTGACATTATACTAACCGCCAGAAGCGGCCGGCATGCACTAAAACATCATTTAAACCGTCTAGGCTATAATCCAGAACAAATAAACCTCGATGAGGTATACGAACGCTTTCTGCTGATGGCCGATCAGAAGATATCCATACAGGATGATGACCTGCTGTTATTAATGGGCGATAGCGAACATACTTATAAGAACGGTTTATCTCTAAAATCATTAAAAGTGAGCTGCGGCGATTTTGGCCAACCCGAAGCAAGTATAAAATTGCATTATAAGGGTCAGGACCAGGAAGCAGTGGCCAGTGGTAATGGCCCGGTAAATGCTACCATTAATGCTATCGAAAGCATTATTGGCGAGAAAATGGAACTGAAAGAATTTACTGTTCAGGCCATTCATGGCGGAAGCGACGATATCAGCAAGGTGAATATGCGGGTAAGTCATAAGGGAAAATCATACTTAGGCTATGGTTTCAGTACCGATATTGTAAAGGCCTCTGCCAATGCTTATGTAGATGCCATGAATAAAATCTTATAATTAATGAGCAGCCAAGAAAAATATCCGCTCGATTCTGAAGCAGCATTAAAGCGCTTAAAGGATGTGATTAAACGTACACCTTTAATTTTTAATGCCGGACTGTCTGAAAAATATCAGTGTGAAGTATATCTGAAACGGGAAGACCTGCAAATTGTCCGGTCGTATAAACTGCGGGGTGCCTATAACATGATCAGCCAGCTGGAACCCGAAAAACTGGCTAAGGGGGTAGTTTGTGCCAGTGCCGGAAATCATGCTCAGGGCTTTGCCTATTCCTGCAAAAAACTCCATACCCGCGGCGTTATTTTTATGCCCGAGTTTACGCCTAAACAAAAAATTACCCAGACCAAAATGTTTGGCAATGGCATGGTAGAGATCATTCTGGTAGGCGATACTTTTGACGATTGTCTGAAAGAAGCCCTAAGCTATGCCGATAAAAATGATATGAAATTCATTCCGCCATTTGATGATCTGCGGGTAATTGAAGGCCAGGGAACAGTGGGTGTAGAAATATTAGAAGATCTGCCCGAGGTAGACACTGTAATTATGCCGGTGGGCGGCGGCGGCCTTTCTGCCGGAGTGGGTTATTATCTTAAAAGTAAGCATCCGAATATCCAGCTGATTGGTACTGAACCCGAAGGCGCACCTTCTATGTACCAGGCCTTAAAAGCAGGCCATCCGGTAAACTTGGAACAGATCAATCGCTTTGTAGATGGAGCCGCGGTAAAAAAAGCCGGCGAAGTAACCTTCCCCATTTGCCGCCAGGTATTGGATGACATGCTGCTTATCCCGGAAGGAAAAATATGTACCACCATTCTGAAACTTTATAATGAAGATGCCATTGTTGCCGAACCTGCAGGAGCGTTAGCGGTAGCTGCACTAGATCTGTGCAGCTCAGAACAGCTGAAGGGGAAAAAAGTAGTTTGCATTTTAAGCGGGGGGAATAACGACATAGAGCGGATGCAGGAAATTAAAGAGCTCTCCCTACTTTACGAAGGTTTAAAACATTATTTTCTTATCCGTTTCCCGCAGCGGCCGGGGGCTTTAAAGCTCTTTGTAAACAATGTATTAGGGCCCGAGGACGATATTACCCGTTTCGAATTCATTAAAAAAAGTCAGAAAGAAAGCGGGCCGGCCTTAGTAGGTATTGAGTTAAAATCGGCTGGAGATTATGAGTCGCTGGTATCGCGTTTAAAAGAATATCATTTCGAGTACAAGGAGATCAATAACGACCAAACGCTATTCGAATACCTGGTTTAATTAGGCAGGCACTTAAG
>JBJTNQ010000156.1:0-43020 GCA_046074105.1 Sphingobacteriaceae bacterium
ACCATTTAAACGGCTCAGCGTGGTTAATACCTTTAATTTATCCTGGTCTAATAACATGGCTGTTCCATAAACGGCCAATAAGTTGTAGGCATTAAAACTGCCCACCATTTTAAACCATACTTCTTCGTTATCTATATTTAACAATAAACCGCTGAACTGATTTTCAATGATCTTGGCTTTATAATCGGCCATCATTTTAAGGCTATAGGTTTTTTGATGTGCTTTGGTATTCTGCAACATCACCAAGCCGTTTTTATCGTCGGTATTGGTTAAAGCAAAGGCGCTGGCATCTAAATCATCGAAGAATTTCTTCTTAGCTTTCAGGTATGCATCAAAGGTTTGATGAAAATCTAAATGATCGTGTGTTAAATTGGTAAATACCGCTCCCGTAAACTTTAACCCTTCAATGCGGTATTGGGCCACTGCATGCGAACTTACCTCCATAAAACAATAATCGCAGCCCCTATCGGCCATTTGGCGCAAGAGCTGGTTCAATGTAATCGGATCTGGCGTGGTATGAGTAGCCGGGATAATTTCTTCGTTAATTTGATTTTGTACCGTTGATATTAAACCGGTTTTATATCCTAATTCTCTGAAAAGTTGGAATAACAGCGTTGCTGTAGTGGTTTTACCATTGGTACCAGTAATCCCCACCAGTTTTAAATCATTTGAGGGATGATCGTAGAAATTGGAGGCAATGATTCCCAAGGCCTTTGCAGAATGGTCTACCCTGATATACTGAACCCCATTTTTCAGATCTTGAGGCAAATCTTCACACACCACTGCTTTACCCCCCAATTCGATGGCTTTTTCAATAAAATCGTGCCCGTCAGAAACGGTTCCCTTAATGGCAATGAATAAGGTACCGGGCTGCACTAAACGAGAATCGAAAGCTAGAGCATGGATATTCACCCCTGTAGATCCGATGACCTGCTGAAGGGAAACCCCATATAATATGTCTCTTAATTTTTTCATTTAGTTGAGCTCTAAAACAACCGGATATCCTTTAGCTACTTTTGTTCCGGGCAGCACCGACTGGCGGATTACTTTTCCACTACCTTTCGGAATGGCTCTCATGCCCGAATTGCCCAGCAAAAACATGGCATCTTTTAAACCCATTCCGGTTACATTCGGAACAGCACCTTCGGTATAAGCAAAAGGGACACGGTTGCTATCGTTTGCACTTACCTGAACTTTTAATGCTTTAACTACCTGATCGGCCAATTTTTTATCGCCCGCTTTGGCTTGTGGCTTATGCTGTCCGGCAATTTTGATTTGCTGTACATTATTAAACATCTGAGCATCGCTGGCGTATACTTTATCGGCTACTTCGCGAAATACCGGACCAGCTACTAAAGCAGCATAATAAGCTCCTTTAGGATTATTTAAAACCACAATCATGGAGTATTTTGGTTTTTCTGCGGGGAAATAACCACAAAATGAAGCCTGATAAGTTCGCTTGGCCTTATAACCTCCCGACCCATCGGCAACTTGTGCTGTACCGGTTTTACCGGCCACTTTATAATATTGATTTTTAATAACGTCTTTACCGGTTCCTTCTTCCACCACCCCTTCCAACATTTTACGAACCTTACCTAAAGTTTCGTCAGAACATACCTTTTCATTAATTACCCGGGCATCAAAACGTTCTACCGTAACTCCCAAACGTCGTATCTCGCGAACAAATACCGGTGCCACCATTTTTCCGTTATTAGCTACTGAATTGTAGAAAGTGAGCATTTGCAATGGGGTAAGGCGCATTTCATAACCATACGACATTTGCGCCAGGGTAAGACCACTCCAGGAACGGTTATTAGGATTTTTGACTACCGGCGTACTCTCCCCCGGAATTTGTAAGCCTAATTTTTTGTTCAAACCAAACTTGTAGAGGTGATCGGTAAACTGAGCCGGATTGCTTTTATAGTTATTCTGTACCAGCATGGATATGGCCACGTTTGAAGAAACTTCAAAGGCTTTTTTTACGGTAATGCTTCCCAAGGGTCCGTGAGATTCCTTAATGGTTTTTCCGTATACTGTAAAGCCTTCGTTAGGCGTATGGACCACGGTATTGGTATCTACCCTTTTATCTTCTAAAAGCGCCATATAAGATGCCAGTTTAAAGGTTGAACCCGGATCCAGACTTTCGTTTATAGCATAATTGAATTGCTCGGTATAATTACCGTCTCTACCTTTGGTATAATTGGCAATGGCTCTGATCTCGCCGGTGGCTACTTCCATCAATACCACACAGCCATGATCGGCATCGCTGGTCATTAATTGTTTAAGTAGTGCACGCTGAGCCACATCCTGAATATTGATATCTAAAGTGGAGATGATATCGGCCCCTTCTTTAGGCGCAATTTCCTCATCCCGGTTTACCGGAATCCAGATACCGCCGGCAATTCGCTGCATAAGCCTGCTGCCCGACTCTCCATCAATATATTTACTATAAGCCCCTTCTAAACCTACCGGCTGTACGTGTTCATTTTTATACCCAATGGTACGGGCTGCCAGATTTTTAAACGGACGTATTCTTTTGTTTTTTTGAACGGCAATCAATCCGCCTGAAATTTTACCCAGCTTAAAAATGGGAAACTTACGGACTTCCTGTAGAGTATGGTGCGATACATTACGGCGAATGAGGAGATAACGCTGGCGATCTCTACGTGCATTTCTTAGCAGTTTGGAGTATTCTGCAGCAGATCTGTCGCCAAAATAATTGGCCAAACTGCTTGCCAATGAATCTACTTTTTCGTCGAATACATCATTCTGTTCGATTCCTCCGGCCAATAAATCCATGCGGATATCATACTCAGGCACAGAACTGGCCAGTAAACTACCATCAACCGAATAGATGTTACCACGTGCTGCTGCTACTTTTACCAACTTGGTAGAAGCACTTTGAGCCATCTTGCGCCAGCGGGCTCCTTCTGCCAATTGCACATGAAAAAGCTTAAACAGCACCGCAAAGGCAAATAGTACAATTAGCCCAAAAGCGACATAAACGCGTAATAATATGTCAGTTCTGATATTCATTTGCGGGTACTATAATTTTTTTAGGCGGTTCTACGGGTTCTATCAGGCCTAAGCTTAAGCTATCAACCTGTCTGGCTACTTCTGTTTTTGTACTTTTTAGCATTAACTCTGCTTTAAGTACTTTATAATTGGCACTTAGTTCTAATACTTCTTTTTGCAGCTTATCAATACTTCTGATGTTGTTCTCTGCGAAGTGTTTGTTCCCGATATAAATCATACCCAGGAAGGCCGCAAAAAGTATAAAGGGCAGCATTTCTGTTGCTGCTTCTTTAGAAACTACCCCTTCTGTGAACAAGATCGTGAAGAAGTTCTTCGGCACTTCTGCCTTAGGTGCTTCCACCTGCTCCTCTTTTACAGGAATTATTTCTTTCTCTTCAATTATTTCGTTTCTAAAGCGGTTAGTCATTTTCGCTTTAATTAGTTCTTTATAGCAATACGCAGTTTGGCACTTCTAGCCCTGCTGTTTTGTACAATCTCCTCTGGCGAAGCCGTAATGGCTTTACGGTTCACAGCACTTAGCGGTTTCAATTCATTGCCAAAAAAATCTTTCTCTACTTCGCCTTTAAATTTGCCCTTGGCGATGAAATTCTTAACCAATCGGTCTTCCAACGAGTGATAGGACATGACCACTAAACGCCCGCCCGATTTGAGCACCTGTAGCGATTGCTCCAGAAAGTCCTGCAAAGCTTCCAATTCCTGGTTTACTTCTATACGCAGGGCCTGAAAAACCTGGGCCAGGTATTTATTCTCTTTTCCTTTCGGGATGAGCTTGGCAATCACTTGCTTTAGCTGCCCTACCGTATCTATAGGATCGCTTAAACGGGCTGTTACAATAGTCTTAGCCAGCGATTTGGCATTTTGAATTTCTCCGTACATGCCAAAAATGCGATGCAGGGATTCTTCGGAATAAGTGTTAATCACCGTTTTGGCGGTCAGATCAGCAGCCTGATCCATACGCATGTCCAGATCGGCATCAAAACGGATAGAGAATCCACGATCGGCCTGATCGAACTGATGCGAAGAAACGCCCAGATCGGCCAATATGCCATCAGCCGGAATGGCCTGATGCAAACGGCACTCGTTCTTTAGGTATTTGAAATTCTGATCGATGAAAGTAAAGCGGTCATCAGCGGGGATATTCCGCTGCGCATCAGCATCCTGATCAAAAGCCAGCAGGCGACCTTTTGCACCTAACTGATTTAATATTGCCCGAGAATGGCCACCACCACCAAAGGTTACATCCACATAAACACCCTCCGGTTTTATAGCTAAACCTTCCAGGCATTCTTGCAGCATAACCGGAACGTGATAGTTAGCCATCGGCCCTCCTTCCGGCATTACCCATTACCTCTTCGGCCAGGTTTGCAAAATTTTCAGGCTCGTTATCTAGCTGAGAATCATAAGCCTCCTTGGCCCAGATCTCTATTTTATTGAATTGGCAAGAAAGTACTACCTCTCCGGCAATTCCGGCATAATCTAATAATGATTTTGGCAACAGCACCCGGTTGGCTGCATCCAGATTTAACTCAGAAGCCCCACGAGTAAAGTAGCGGATAAACTCACGGGTTTTCTTTTCGTAAGTATTTAGCTTGGCTAACTCGTCTACTATCACCTCCCATTCTTTGCGGGTATATACCACCAAATGTTTTTCAAAACCGCGGTTCACTACCAAGCCCTCACGCTCAGCATCAGGCAGCTGCTTTTTCAAGCCTGCCGGGATCATGAGCCTGCCCTTGGCATCGAGTTTACAATCAAATTCTCCTAAAAAATGAGCCATTTGCTTTTTTGCGGGTTTTATTCAACAGTAAAATTAATTACTTTCTCCACTTTTTACCACTTACTCCCACAAAAAAGTTTTCCACAATCATTTCTTCCCACTTGGGGCCAAAAAAGAGCGCCGCAGCAAATATTTGTTGCGGCGCTAAAAACTAAAATTGCTTAAAAGGGGCACCTAAAGGCACAAATTTAAGAAGGAACAACAGAATCAGGTTTAGACGTATGATTTGGCAACCGGCTTGTCAGAAATATTCACCCCAGGCCCTTACATAATCTCCCTGCGGGTCGTATGTTTGAGCCTGTTTGGCAATATTAAAATAGCGGTCTTCGCGTGGGTCGTTACCTACTCCGGCTATATAGGCCCAATTGCCCCAATTATTTGCTGGGCAATAATCAATCAGTTTTTCTTCAAAATAAGCGGCACCCCAGGTCCAATTCACTTTTAAATCTTTTACCAGATAGCTGGCCACATTCTGGCGACCGCGGTTGCTCATAAAACCGGTAGCATTCAGCTCACGCATATTCGCATCTATAAAAGGAACCCCGGTTTCACCGTTCTTCCAGCGTTCAAATAATTCTTCCTGGTTGGATGCTTCGGCAGGTGCTTGCCCCTTGAAACCCGATTTTTGGAAATACTTATTGCCATGCTTTTTAAACATAAAACGGAAATAATCACGCCACAGCAATTCGAAAACAAGCCAATAGGTCGATTCGTTGGCTACCCGTTCTTTTTCATATTTTTTCACCTCCCAGTAAACTTCCCGGGGCGAAAGGCAGCCCAGCGCAATCCATGGCGAAAATTTAGAGGAGTAGTTAGCCCCCAACAAACCATTGCGGGTCTCTTTATAGGCCTGCAAGGCATCGGCATTCCAGAAATAATCATGCATGCGTTTTAACCCCTCGCTCTCACCACCTTTAAATTGTAATACCGATCTTGAATCTGGTTCTACCATTTCTGCATAACCCAAATCGTGCAGACTCGGGATGCGGTCTGAAGCTAAGCCGACTGGCGTTTTTATTGCCTCCGGCTGCTCAAAACAGGGCCTGACTTCGCTCTCCCGTTCCACTTTTTTACGGAAATTGGTAAATACGTCGGGGATATCTTTGATGGGGAAAGGCAAATGTTCTTTATGATAAAGGGTATGCCCTATAAAGTGTTTCAGGTTAATTTGCTGTTTCCACAGCGATGCTTCTACTTTTTCAGAAACCTGCGTTTCCTCAAAGGCTACTTCGCGATGATGGTATACTTCGGTTACGCCATATTGTGCTACCAGTTTAGAAATTTCTTCTTCGGGCTTGCCCAAAACGGTAATGAGATCGCCGCCCAAACGCTGCAACGATTGCTTTAGATCAGCTACGCTTTCCAGAATAAATTGAGCACGAATAATTCCAGTTTTTCGGGCTGGATACTCACTGGGACCATAATGGCGGGGGTCAAAACAGTAAACCGGCAGAATAGCATCGGCTTTACGCACCGCTTCCAATAACACTTCGTTATCATGTATACGCAGATCTTTACGGAACCAAACTAGAATTAGTTTACTCATGAAGGCTTACACGCTAAAATTAATTATTCTTTGCCTGCTTACGGCAGGCATCACTGCAATATTTAACTCCCTCCCAATTTTTGGCCCATTTTTTTCGCCAGGTAAAAGGACGCTGGCAAACTACACAGAGTTTAACGGGTAATTGATGGGGGTTAATAAATTTCACCTGGCAAATATTGCAGAATGTGCACAAAAGAAGGTTTAAGAAATCTCATTTTTTATCATCATCGTGTAAGATTTCTAATATTGATATAATACTTGGGCATTGGAGATATATTTGTAAACCTAAGACCCGAAAACATGAACAGGCTGATAAATAAAAACATCTTAATTATAGGCGCAAGCTCTGGCATTGGTGCCGAATTGGCACAAAATTTATCCGCCGAAGGCGCAAATGTTATTAGTGCTTCGCGGCAGCCCAATGCCTCTCATAGCGGAGAACACCTTGTTTGGGATGCTACCAATACTTCGACAGACCTCAGCGGCAGCTTGCCCGAAACCTTAGACGGGCTGGTGTATTGCCCCGGCAGCATTAATCTGCGTCCTTTCGCCCGTATCAGCGACCAAGAATTTTTAAACGATTTTGAAATCAACGTTTTGGGAGCCATTCGTATTATACGCCAGGCTATTCCGGCGCTAAAACGTTCTGGTAATGCCAGCGTGGTATTGTACAGCACCGTGGCGGCAGGCCAAGGAATGAACTTTCATGCTTCAGTAGCTACTTCCAAGCGGGCATTAGAAGGTTTAGCTATTTCTCTGGCTGCCGAATATGCTTCCAGCAATATCCGTTTTAATGTAATTGCTCCTTCTTTAACCCAAACGCCTCTGGCCGCAGCTCTTTTATCGAGTATAGAAAAACAGGAAGCTGCAGCCAAACGCCATCCCTTGGGCAGAATTGGCCAGCCAAAAGATATCGCGGGAGCAACCTTATTTTTATTAAGCGAAGAAAGCAGCTGGATGACCGGACAAATTTTAGCCGTAGACGGCGGAATGTCGAGTATTAAATCTTTATAAATGAGAACTTTTACTGCAAGCGAGCTTGCCGAACTGAACAAGCGATACCGCACCAATTTCATCAATAGCCTATCGGGATTTAAAAGTCTGCAATTGCTGGGCACTATCAGCTTGGAGGGCAAAAGCAATCTGGCTATTTTTAATTCTATTTTTCATATAGGGGCTAATCCGCCGCAATTGGGCTTGGTAGTTCGCCCTGATGGACCGGAACATGATACCTTAAATAATATTAGGGAAACCGGCTATTATACCCTAAACAATGTGCAGGAAAGCTATTACCGGCAGGCGCATCAAACTAGTGCCCGCTACCCTTCGGGGCAGTCGGAGTTTGAAGCCTGCGGATTAATGCCGGTATTTATTGAAGATTTTTCGGTTCCTTTTGTAAGCAATGCCAGCGTACGCATAGGTTTAAAGCTGAAGGAAATTTTAGCGGTAAACAATGGTACGCATATCGTAATTGGCGAAGTAGAACTGGTTCAACTAAATGAAAAATGCCTTTCGGCGGATGGATTTGCAGACCTAGCGGCAGCGGGCAGTATTACCATAGCCGGACTGGATACTTATTACCGCACAGAAAAAATTGCCCGCTTGGCTTATGCCAAACCGGATGAGGAAACAAAAGAGTTGTAGGTTGTGAGTTACACGTTGTAAGAAATCCCACAACACACAACCTATAACCTACAACTACCTCTTTTCGTACTGCTCTTGGTAGTAGGCCTGATAATGCCCTGAGGTTACTTCGTTCAGCCAGTCTTCATTGCTCAGATACCAGTCAACCGTTTTTTCCAAGCCTTCTTCGAACTGCAGGCTAGGCTCCCAGCCTAAGTCTTTTTTCAGCTTACCGGCATCAATGGCATAACGCAGATCGTGGCCGGCACGGTCAGTCACAAAACTGATGAGTTTTTCGGAGGTACCACCGGCACGACCTAATTTCTCATCCATAATACGGCAAAGCAACCGGATCAGGTCGATATTTTTCCATTCGTTATGTCCACCAATATTATAGGTGCTTCCGGCTTTCGCCTGATGAAATATCACATCGATGGCTCGGGCATGATCTTCTACCCAAAGCCAATCGCGAATATTCTCGCCTTTGCCGTATACCGGGATGGCTTTGTTGTTTTTAATATTATGGATGGCCAAAGGGATCAGTTTTTCCGGAAAATGATGCGAACCGTAATTATTGGAGCAATTAGAAATAACGGTTTGCAATCCATACGTATCGTGATAGGCCCGCACAAAATGATCGGAGCTGGCTTTTGAAGCTGAATAGGGGCTGTGCGGATCGTAAGGGGTAGTTTCGGTAAACATATCGCTGCCTTCGCCCAGGGCGCCGTATACTTCATCGGTAGACACATGATAGAAACGGGTTTGTTCATAACGCCCCGCCCAGTGTTTACGGGCAGCATTCAATAAATTTACGGTTCCCAATACATTGGTCATCACAAACTCGGTGGGATTAGTGATGGAACGATCTACATGTGACTCAGCCGCCAGGTGAATCACCGCATCGGGCTGCTCTGCTGCAAATAAATCATCTATAAAAGCCGCATCCACAATATCGCCTTTTACAAAGCGGTAATTGGTTTGCGTCTCTATATCTTTCAAGTTCTGCAAGTTACCGGCATAAGTGAGCTTATCGAGATTAATAATTTGATAATCAGGATAGATTTTTACAAAGCGTCTCACCACGTGAGAGCCAATAAACCCGGCACCGCCGGTGATGATGATTTTCTTCATAAAATAGGATGTTCGGCTACGTACTTTTCCCAGGCCCAGGCCGAGCGCATCATTTCATCTATGTCCAGTTCTGCTTTCCAGCCCAGTATTTTTTCGGCTTTACGCACATCGCCCCAAACTTGTTCGATATCTCCGGGGCGGCGTGGCCCAATTTGATAATTCAGTTTCTCTCCGCTTACTTCTTCAAAACTACGAATCACATCCAATACCGAGCTGCCTTTACCCGTTCCAATATTCAATACTTCATAGTTAAAGCTTTCTTTGCGCTCCATTACCCCTAAAGCGGCCACATGCGCTTTGGCCAGATCTACCACGTGAATATAATCGCGAATGCAGCTGCCATCAGGCGTATGGTAGTCATCACCATAAACTGTCAGTGATTCACGCTTTCCAATGGCCGTTTGCGTAATGTAGGGCACCAGGTTTTGGGGTATACCGATAGGTAACTCTCCTATCAGTGCCGAGGCATGCGCCCCTACCGGATTGAAATAACGCAGCGAGATGATATTGAAATTCTTACTCACTTTAGCGGTATCTCTCAGTATTTCTTCTGCTACCTGTTTGGTATTACCATACGGCGATTCTGCCACTTGCACCGGGGCATCTTCGGTCACGGGTAAATGCTTAGGCTGACCATAAACCGTACAGCTGGAAGAGAACACCAAATTAACTTCGCGGGCAGCACAGGCATTCAACAGGTTGAGGAGCGAGTATAAATTGTTACGGTAGTATTTAAGTGGTTCGTCTACCGACTCGCCCACGGCTTTGTAGGCGGCAAAGTGTATGATGTTATTGAGGGGGTGATTTTGAAAAAACTCATTTACCGCCTGTGCATCACAAAGATCCAGATTATGAAAAACCGGAATTACACCGGTTATTTTTTCTATCTGATCAATTATTTTGGCCGATGAGTTGCTCAGGTTATCTATAATAATGGGCTCATAACCGGCCTTAATTAACTCTACTACAGTATGCGAACCGATATAACCGGTACCGCCGGTAACCAACACTTTAATCTTGTTATTCATTACTTATTATAGTATTGAAAATCTTTATGCTTTAATTCCTGATCTGGTAAAGATTTAAAATAATCATAGGTAATTTTTAAACCTTCGGCACGGCCCACCTTTGGCTCCCAGCCCAAAATAGACTTGGCTTTGCTAATATCGGGGCGGCGCTGTTTCGGATCGTCTGTTGGTAAAGGTTTGAAAACCATTTTTTGTTTGGTTCCAGTTAACTTTATTATTTCTTCGCCAAACTGTTTAATGGTAATTTCATCGGGGTTACCTATGTTTACCGGCTGGGCATAATCGGAATGAAGCAAGCGGTAAATACCTTCTACCAGATCATCTACATAACAAAATGAACGGGTTTGCGAACCATCGCCAAATACCGTTAAATCCTCGCCACGCAGGGCCTGGCCAATAAAAGCTGGCAGTACACGGCCATCATTTAATCGCATTCGCGGACCATAGGTGTTGAAAATACGCACAATGCGGGTTTCCAGTCCGTGGAAAGTATGGTAGGCCATGGTCATGGCTTCCTGAAAGCGTTTGGCCTCATCGTATACCCCTCTTGGACCAACCGGATTCACATTTCCCCAATATTCTTCAGGCTGGGGGTTTACAGTTGGGTCGCCATATACTTCGGAAGTGGAAGCAATGAGAATGCGTGATTTTTTATTTCGGGCCAAACCCAAAAGATTATGAATACCCAGCGATCCGACCTTCAGGGTCTGGATGGGGATCTTTAAATAATCGATAGGACTGGCTGGCGAAGCAAAATGAAGAATATAATCGAGTTCGCCGGGAACGAATACAAATTTGGAAACATCGTGGTGGTAGAACTCGAAATTTTCGAGCTTGAACAAGTGTTCAATATTACGCAAATCGCCGGTAATGAGGTTATCCATGCCAATGACATGAAAATCTTCACGAATAAACCGGTCGCATAAATGCGAACCGAGGAATCCTGCTGCTCCGGTAATTAATACGCGTTTTCTACTCATTTTGAAATGGTTTTACGTCCAATGCTATTGTAATAATAACCTAAATCGATCATTTTTTCTAAATCATAGAGGTTACGGCCATCAAAAATGACCTTATTCTTTAGTTTCTGATCCATGCGTTCGAAATCGGGATTTCGAAATACAGACCACTCGGTAACAATGAGCAGGGCATCGGCTTGATTCAGGGCTTCGTAGGCATTTTCTGCAAAACTGATCTGGTTGCCCAATAGTTTTTTCACATTCGGCATGGCTTCGGGGTCGAAGGCCGAAACCGTAGCACCCGCTTTAAGCAATTCGTCTATGATATATAAAGCCGGTGCTTCGCGAATATCGTCTGTTTCAGGCTTAAAGGCCAATCCCCAAAGGGCAAAATGCTTGCCTTTTAAATCGCCTTTAAAATATTGTTTTACTTTATCTGAAAGTACTTTTTTCTGAATTTCGTTTACCTCCATCACCGAGTTAAGTATCCTAAAATCGTATTGATTTTCGCCGGCAGCCATGGCCAGGGCCTGCACATCTTTGGGGAAACAGCTGCCACCGTAACCCACCCCCGGGAAAAGGAAGCGTTTACCGATACGATCGTCGGAGCCAATGCCTTTACGTACGGCATCAACATCGGCACCTACCCTTTCGCAAAGGTTGGCAATTTCGTTCATGAACGATATTTTGGTTGCCAGAAAGGAATTGGCGGCATATTTGGTCAGTTCTGACGAACGCTCATCCATAAAGATGATGGGGTTGCCCTGGCGAACATAAGGGCCGTATAATTCGGCCATCAGTTTTTGTGCTTTTTCGCTTCGGGTACCTATTACTACCCGGTCGGGTTTCATAAAATCTTCTACCGCCACGCCCTCACGCAAAAATTCTGGGTTCGATACGATATCTACTTCTACTGTAGTGTGCTGATCGAAAACTGCTTTTACTTTATCGGCAGTTCCTACAGGCACCGTAGATTTGGTAACAATTACTTTATAATCGGTTAAGAGTAGGGCAATGTCTTTAGCTGCACCCAGCACGTAGGAAAGATCGGCAGCACCATCACCATTAGGCGGCGTTGGCAAAGCCAGAAAAATAATGCTTGCTTCGGTAATGGCTTCTGCCAGCTGGCTGGTAAATTTCAGGCGACCTTCGGCAATATTGCGATGAAATAATACATCCAGACCGGGCTCATAAATGGGTACCTGGCCGGCTTTCATCATAGTTACTTTCTCTTCATTTACATCAACACAAGTTACCGTATTGCCGGTTTCGGCCAGGCATGTGCCTGTTACTAAACCTACATATCCGGTACCTACAACAGCTATTTTCATTCGGTGTGATTAATTTTTAGGTAATTTAACATTAACTTCGGCGAAGATAAGAATTTAGATGCTGTTTTTGTACCGTTTAGGCCTCCTTGTGTATTCCGGACTGATGTATCTGGCCGCCCTCTGGCACCCCAAGGCCAAGCTTTGGGTAGGCGGGCGCAAAGGCTTAATACAAAAGGTAGCCGAAAAGCTGAATACTGCTGAGCAGCGTGCCTGGTTTCACTTTGCCTCCTTGGGCGAGTTTGAGCAGGGCCGGCCGGTGATGGAGGCGCTGAAAAAGGAAAGACCGGAGCTGAAACTCGTTGTCACTTTCTTTTCCCCTTCGGGCTATGAGATCCGCAAGAACTATGCGCTGGTCGAGGCGGTTTTCTACCTGCCTTTAGATACGCCGCAGCATGCGGCAGATTTTATCCGCCTGGTTAATCCGCAGATGGCAATATTTACCAAATATGAATACTGGTATTTCTTTTTCCGCGAATTGCACCGAAAGCGAATTCCGCTTTATCTTATTTCGGGTATTTTCCGACCTAAACAAGTATTTTTTAAATGGTACGGCGGTTTGTACCGCCGGATGCTGGGCTTTGTGAGTCACTTTTTTGTGCAAAATACAGAGAGCCAAGACCTGCTTGCCCAACTGGGTTTTGACCAGGTAAGCGTTAGCGGGGATACCCGCTTTGACCGGGTAGCCGAGCTGGCACATCACCCTAGAGTATTGCCTGAATTGAAGGCTTTTTGCGGCAGCAGCCCGGTATTCATTGCCGGCAGTACCTGGCCTGCAGATGAAGCCCTGCTGTGCGAACTGCTGAAAAAATACCCCGACTGGAAACTGATTATTGCTCCGCATGAAGTAGATGAGGCGCATATTCAAGAACTGATGAAGCGATTCCCGAAAGGACAAGCTATTCGATATACCGAATTGGAAAGTCAAAATTTAAAAGTCAAAAATCGTACCACCCATAACCTGCAACCTGCAATTCTCATTGTCGACACTATCGGTATGCTTTCTTCCTTGTATGCTTATGGCGATGTAGCCTATATTGGCGGGGGCTTTGGCAAGGGCATTCATAACACGCTGGAGGCGGCGGCTTATGGTTTGCCTGTTATTTTTGGGCCCAACTACGAAAAATTTCAGGAGGCAAAAGATCTGATTGAAGAGAGTGCCGGATTTTCCGTTGCCAATGTTCAAGAGCTAGAGAGGGTATTCGGCTCTTTGCAGGATGAGGCTAAACGGAAAGCTGCCGGAAAAGCCGCAGGCGCTTATGTGCAAAACCAGGTTGGGGCGACAGCTGTCATCCTGAAACATATTTTGTCATACCGAGCATAGCGAAGTATCTAAACGCATGCACCTTACTCTTTATTTCAACGAATGAAATAAGGATAAATCTCTCGTCTTAAAATCAAAAAGAGATTTCTCATCCGCTATCGCGGGATTCGAAATGACGGCAAGAAAATCTTGATTAACTTAGCGTGTAAATAAGTGATTACCTATGGGAACAATGATAAAGGTACAATGTACTATACAAGCACCGGTAAGCCAGGTTTGGGAAAAGTGGACCGGACCGGCACACATTTGTAAATGGAATAATGCTTCGCCCGACTGGCATACGCCTCATGCTGAAAATGATTTGCGTACAGGTGGCAAATTCCTGTCGCGAATGGAAGCCAGGGATGGCAGTTTTGGTTTCGATTTTTGGGGGATTTATGATGAGGTAATCCCTGAGCAAAAAATCAGCTACACCATAGGCGATGGGCGGAAAGCAGAAATTGCATTTACCGCCCAGGGCGAAAACACGCAAATCATCGAAACTTTTGAGGCGGAAAATCAAAATCCGGAAGAAATGCAACGTGCGGGCTGGCAGGCCATTCTGGATAATTTTAAGCGGTACGTGGAAAATTCCTGATCGTAAGTACTAAAAAGGCATAGGCTTAACTCTCTAAACCTGATTGGAGCGGTTATACCGCACAGCGGTATTTAAGCGGAAAGCGGGACTGGAGGAAGTTGAATTAGTAGTACATTCTGTTTTCGATAAATTCTTGCTGATTGAATTATTAAGACCGATCTCTTCCTTTTTGCTTGACCAAAAAGGAAGCAAAAAGTCAAGACAGAACGATGCTTCGACCCACTGGCATTTACGCATGGCTTGCCGTTCTGTCGGGCCAACGCTCTTTATAGATTTTCGCTTTTTTATACAATTGAGTGGATCGGAAAAACAAAAAGCTAAATACTAATTACTAAATTCTACAAAGGTCTTTTCACCAAACGCTCCAGGGTTTCTATCCACATGGGGTGGTCGTTAAGGCTTTCTACCAATTGCACTTTCTCGCCACCCATTTCTTCAAATTCTTCCTGGTATTCTTCGGCAATTTCGAAAATGGTTTCGAGGCAGTCGGCTACGAAGGCGGGGCAGAACACCAATACTTTCTTGGCGCCTTTATGCGCTAAATCCTCTAATACGGCGCTGGTGTAAGGCTGTGCCCATGGGTCGCGGCCCAGGCGTGACTGGAAACAAATGGTATATTTTTCTCTCGGGATGTTGAGTTCTTCGGCAATCAATTTAGCCGTTTGGTAGCACTGTGCCGAGTAGCAGAATTTATTGTTATCGCACAAGGTTTCGCAGCAGTTCTCCACCTTCAGGCAGTGCGCCTTGCTGTCGTCGCCTTTGCGGAGTTGGCGTTGCGGCAGTCCGTGAAAAGAGAATAAGATATGGTCGTAGGTTTCGGGCTGGTATTTTTTGCCGTTTTCGGCGAAGTTTTTAATGATGCCCGGTTCATCGTAATAGGAATTAATGAAGCTGATATCGGGAATGGCCTGCCAGGTGCGCACAATTTCCATCACCTTATCATGCACCGAACCGGTTGTGGCCGAAGCATATTGCGGAAATAATGGAATGACCTTGATGCTATCCACTTTGGCGGCCTTGAGTTTATCTAATGCCGATTGAATAGAAGGATTCTGGTAGCGCATAGCCAACTCTACGTGGTATTCGTCACCCAGGCGCTCCTGCAGCAATTGGGCAGTGCGGACACTGTAATGCATCAGCGGCGAACCGTTTTCGGTCCAGATGGCCTGATAAGTTTTGGCAGATTTTGGGCCGCGGAAAGGCACAATGATACCTTTCACCAACAGAGCACGTACCGGTGCCGGCACATCCACCACCCGGCCATCCATTAGAAACTCATCTAAATAACGACGCACATCCTTTACAGAAGGACTATCGGGCGTACCTAAATTGACTAGTAGGATTCCTTTTTTGTTCATCAGAGTTCAAATATAATGCCCAGGGTTGGTAAAACCGTACCGCCCGGATCGTTTATGAGTTTTGTTTTGTAAGAGCTGCTGCTAGACGGATCGGTTTGTGGCTGTCCGTTGGCATCGCGATCAAGCACCAAGAGCGGCTTTTGCTGGTATTTGAGGTTGGTAATATTCTGCACATCGAAAAAGATATTCAGACTAAAATTTTTGAAGGGATATTTTTTATCTACTCGCAAATCGAGCTGGTAAAAATTAGCCAGTCGGTTCTCATTCAGACGGCTATAATCGGCTATACCCTGCGGGTAGATGTCGTAATTACTTTTTAGCGAAGAGGTAGCGATATTGTAAGGGGTATAAGGGCTGCCTCCGCTATAACGGAAACGGGTACCCACTTCCCAATTCTTGTTCAGGATTTTACCTCCGGTAATGCTTACAATATAGCGGCTGTTCCAGGAAGATTGCACATACGTTTGGCTTTGGTCTTTGAATTCGCTACGAAACAGAGTAAAGGAGGCAATGCCGTAGAAGCCTTTTTTTAATCGTTTTTGTGCCAAAAATTCTAAACCATAACTTCTCCCCTCGGTAAAGCCGGTGAGTTGACGGTTGCCATTTACACCGAAATCGGCCCCTAAATTGGCCAGCGGAATGCTTAAGCCCAGCTCCCGCACCATCGGGTAACGGTCGTAATATTTATAGAAACCTTCGAGGGTGAAACGGGTGTTTTCGAGGGTATTGTACTCCAGCCCCAGTACGGCTTGCTTTGATTGAATATAATCGGCCTGGGTATTGAGCAGCGGACCATCACTTCCCTGACGATAACCCAAGAGTGTATAGGTTGGCATTTGGTAATAGATACCGGCATTGGCATTCAGACTGATGTTGGCATTGAAATTATAGGTGGCCGATAAACGGGGCGAAAGAGTTCGGTCCAGCTTATTCATTTGACTGTTGAAGTTATTGGCATCGGCACGTAAGCCAAAAGAGAGGTTCAACTTATCGCTAAAGAAAGCCCGGCTAATTTGCCCGAAGAAACCATATTTCACCAAATCAATGGCCGAAGCATAGATTTCTGAGCCCAGCGGCAACACCTGCGTGGTATTGGTGCTGTATTCGGCTGTTTCGATGCCTGCCCCGAAATTGATTTTATAGGCCCCCACCAAAGTATTGTTCTCAAAACGGAACTTGTTCTCTATTTCTTTCGAAACATAATCTAAGACCTTAGGCTGGCTCTCGTCATTATTGGGATATTTCTCTGCCCGGTTGTTGAGGTAATTTCGGCTGATAACCAACATGGAATTTCCTTTGGAACGGAAGTGTTTATAGGTCATCCCTACTGCATAATTATCCTGACTGTTTACCGGCAGGTTAGCAATGAGGTACTGATTGGCTTCGGTATCGCCGGCGCCCAAATTGGGTTTAAAACGGTCAATGGCACCCAAACCCATAAAGGTGAGTTCGTTTTTTGGGTTGATTTTATGCTTCAGCTTGAACTGGTAATCCTGATAAGCCGGTAAAAAAGGCAAGCCTAAGATCTTAAATAAGCCTTGCAGGTAGGAATAGCGATACGAAGTGAGGAAGGTGGTTTTATCGCTCAGCGGCCCTTCCAGCGTAGCTGCAAAATCGGTAGCACCGACGGTAAGCGTAGGAGAAAATTTATCGCCTCGGCCATCTTTCTGGCGGAACTCAAATACGGAGCTCAACATATTGCCCCGATTGGCCGGAAAAGCCCCGGAATAAAAATCTACTTCTTTAATAAAATCAACATTGATCATTCCCACCGGACCACCCGAAGCGCCCTGGGTAGTAAAGTGATTGATATTAGGAATTTCTACGCCATCCAGATAGAAACGGTTTTCCATCGGCGAACCGCCACGAATAATGATGTCATTACGGAAACTAACCGGTGCAGCTACACCCGGTAAAGACTGGATGGCTCTGGAAATATCGCGGTTACCGCCCGGTACCCGCTTGATTTCGGTAGCCCCTACCGTACGTAAAGAAACCGGACTTTCCACCGGTTTAATGAACAGCGGTGCGTTGATCTTTACTTCGCCTAAAAGGGCAGCTTCTACCTCTAAGTTAATGTCTACCACAGCCGGCCGGGCATTGCCCACCTGCACATCAAACTGGGTCTTTTTCTGGTAACCCACATAGCTGAACTGGATAGTATAGAGACCTGGTTTGATGTTTTTGAAACGATATACCCCGGCGGTGTCTGTTTTGGCAGTCAAACCGACATTCAGGATACTTACCGAAACGCCCGGTAGGGTTTCATTGGTTAATGCATCACGAACGGTACCGGTAATGGTACCCACGGTCAGTTCATTACGCTGAGCCCAGATGGAGGTACTGATGAACAGGAATATAAGGCAGAAAAAAATCTTTTTCATGTTTCAAAAAGGTATGGGTGCGCAAAGGTATTTGCTTGCCGGAAAATTGCGGGGTTCAATTAAAATTTTGACAAAGGTATTACCCTTTAAAAATGGCTTTTTCTTTCAAAGCCCAAAGTTTCCACCAAGGGGTGCCCGGAGAATCGTGGTGTTCGTAGTGGTAGCCAAAAAAATAACAAGTGAAGAACGCCAATAGATGGTTTTTCTGCAGACTTCGCGAATGGTGTTTATTCTCATGTTGGCCGTGATGCGGCAGCCAGGTGCCAAAATAGAATAATTGCAGGGTGCTTAATAAAGCAGGTACTACCCAAAAAAGCAGCACGTTGGCTTCGGCAAAAAAGATTTTGAGCAGGTTATATAACACGGCCATAGCCAATATTTGCCACCAGGTGATATAGGTACGCATAAAATTGAGGTACCAAGCCCAGAAACTGCCTTCGTGGTAATCGGGATCGCCGGCAGAATGTACCTGCCGGTGGTGTTCGTGGTGTTTGCTGTATAATCTCCCGAATGGGAATAAAGCATATAAGAGCGTGCAGGTACCGCCAATAAAATTATTGAGTGTTTTATTGGCCGATACCGTACCGTGCATGGCATCGTGAGCCGTAATGAAAAGCCCGGTGTAGAGATGGGCCTGTACCAAGATCATTAAATAAGCGAGTGGATTGGTCCAACTAAAATTCCAACCAAGCAGACTACATAAAACAAAAGCCCAAACCGATAGCACAATCAGGGCAATTATTTCTCCGGTATGGGTTTTCTTAACACTCATTTTTTATTCTTCGAAACCTTCGAAACAGCCTTCCATTTTTTTCTTGGAGGTGTTTACCGGTTGCGGAACTTTTACATAATAACCAGTACCATCGTAAGGTCGCTTTCGCGGATGTTCCATGCAGGTGGCAGAGCAGCAACCCTGCAGTTGTTCGCCGCATTCATCGCATTGGGTAAAGTGCTCATTACACTCCGGATTAGCGCAGTTGATCATTTTAGGTGTGGTTTTACCGCAGTTACGGCAGGTAGAAACCACTACTGGATTTACGCTATTTACTTCCACCGCTACCCGGTTATCAAATACATAGCATTTACCTTCAAAATCTTTCCCGCCGGCTTCTTTACCATATTTAATAATGCCGCCATGCAGTTGATAAACATCCTTAAAACCTTCTTTTAAAAGCAGGGCTGATGCTTTTTCGCATTTGATACCCCCGGTGCAGTAGGTCAGAATCTTTTTATCCTTGTACTGCGCCAGTTCATTAATTTTTTCAGGAAACTCTCTAAAATTTTCGATATCGAGGGTGATCGCGTTTTTAAAGCGGCCTAAATTGTGTTCATAATCAGAACGTACATCCAGGATCACCACGTCTTCCTGGTCTTTCATTTCCAGAAATTCTTTGGGCTCCAGGTGTTTACCTGTTTGTTTATTAGGGTCTATGTAATTGGGATCGCGTAAGCCGGAATGCACAATTTCTGATTTGTAGCGGCAGTGCATTTTAATGAAGGAAGGTTCATCTACCTCATCTATCTTGAACTCGGTTTTAGCAAATCGCTCATCGGCATGCACCGTATCCATGTAAGCTTTACAAGCCTCAACGGTTCCAGAAACGGTTCCATTAAGTCCTTCGTCGGCTACAATGATACGACCAACGAGGCCCAAAGATTGACAAAATTTTAAGTGTTGAGCCGCAAATTCTTCGGCTTCTGCTATAGGGCTATAGCAATAGTACAGTAGGGTTTGGTATGCTTTCATAATCATTGATGCTGCTGCAAACAGCGTTAAATGAATTACAAAGATAAAAGTTTGGGTGGAAAGATGCTAATCTGTTACCGCCAAGGCTTTTCGGGGATCTTTAGGATCATAAATAACCGCAATCCAATCACCTGCTTTGGGTGGGTTAATTCTGGAAACCGTAGTCTCAAAGGTAGCTTCTATGTTCCGTATCAGGACCGTAATCTTTACTCTCGGATTTTTATTAATGGTAATACCGGTATCGCTTACGCGGATTATCTCGGCTGTGCAAACTACCCCCTCTTGTGCTAATTTGTTCCTTAACGCATTTTGTTTGTATTCCCTCATTTTAATGGGAATAAATAACACCAACATGGCCAGTACCAGAAAACCCATAAAACCTAATAAAAAATAGGGACTTTGGGCAATGGGTAAAAGTTTTCGGCTAAATTCGGCAGCCTTTTCCGGGTCGGTAAGAGCGGTGGTAGCCCAATAGATTCCGGCAACCCACAAAACAGTAAGTATAAGTTTTAGCAAAAGAAATAAATTGGCTTTCATGGCAAAATCTATTATGCATAAGGAGTTTAACACTATAACGCACAAAAAATAATTTGCTTATGGCGAGGCAAAAGATAGAATGCCTAGAAAGCAGCCGTAAAACGCAGGCCTTGGTTCTGTAAGGCGCCTTTTGCATACGACCAGCCGTAAATGACCTTCATATTCAGGAATTTTAAACCCACCAGCCATTCTCTGTAATTAGGATTTAAGGGTGTAGCCAAATAATTTAAACCAAAGAGTTCCTGCAGTTTCAGTTTCCTGATTAAGGGTACTTTATTAAGAATAAATCCGGAGAAATTATGCTCTGCATGGGCTTCGAAATATTTTTCGGGGGTGCTGCTCAGGTAATAATCGAGCATCAGAAAACTGGCATTGTTCTGCACATTAAGAGTTTGCACCCGCCCAAAATGCTGGTAGTCGGGATAGTAGATGGTTTGCTTGTTCAGGAATTTCCCTGCAGACAGGTTGAAAGAAAATTTTCCATAAAAGCCCATCGGAATTTCAGATTGGGCCAGATCCAGGGATAGGAGATCGTGATCTACATCAGAACTCAAGAACCCTTTAAGCGCTTTAGTATACCGTATTCCTAAGGCAGGGAATTTTGAAGGCAGATAATATTTACCGGAAGGATAGGTAACATAGCGGCTGCTAAAATTATAACTGGCCCGCAGGCTAATCTTGAAAGATTGGTTTTCGGGGAAAAGTGGAGTTTCTGTATCTGGTGTATATGGATTATTGGAAGTAAATTCCCGGTCTTTTACATCACGGAAAGTATAGCTAGAAGTATTGACTAAATTCTTTCTGTTGGCATACTCCAAACTTAGGCTGGTTTGGATATTGGGTCCTATCCGGCCGCTAATTGCAGTATAAAGCGACTGTTTTTCATAGAGTTTTAAGCGATTACGCTCATAAAATAAAGAGTTGAAAGTATTGACTAAGCCGGGTATACCTTGTTTGTCGTTCAGGTCTAGCACCTCTGTTCCCAGCCTTAGGTTCAGGGTATATTTGCCCACGGGGATACTGCTACCTGCATGGGCATTGAAATGCTGGTTAGAAAAGCCATAACGCAAGCTGCCATTAACAGAAAACACCCGGTTATTGGCGGTATCTATGCGGTGTAAGTAGGCGGCGCCCAAATCGAGGCCAAAGCCTTCGACAGTATTATAGAACACAGATTTTAGCAAAGAATTAAATTGGTAGCTTTTTCGTTCGTACCGATTGCGTATGGTATAATCCCGAAGCAGAATCTTAGATAATTTAAATTGATTGCTTATCCTGTCTAAGGAATCGAGGTACGATTTAGACTGCCTTTTGGCGGCCAGGACTTCCTTTTTTTCATAATCGCTACGCTCTTCTTCGGTTAAAGGGATAGGGCGTGATTCTTTCCAATAAATACTATCTTTTTTATTTACTCCCTGGGTAATTCGGAGCGCTTCCCGGAAATTGTTCTTTGCAAAAGCAGGGCTTAGGTCGTAATTTTTAAACAGGGCAATATAATATCCCGCGAAGCGGAAACCTAAAAAGCCTCCGGCAAATTCGAACTTTAAAGAAGAGGGCATCCAGGCATTACGCTGTACAGGAAAAAACTCTTGTTTTATTTTAAGGGTATCTACAAAATTAAGGTTGGCTGTTTTGGTCACCAAAAGGTCTAAACTATGTATACGCCAGGAATCTTCGAGAATGTAAATGCTACCCTGAAAAACCGGATCGGTAGTTCTTTTGGGTATAACCTGAATTTTATTAAGCATTTGTCCATTTTCTATAGCATTACCCAAAAATTTATAATGGTAATAGAATAGCGCATTATCGGCTATGGGCGAAATGAGCGGGCGCATACTCAGCCCTTCCCAGCTCTCAAAATTCTCATAAAAATTAACCTGCAAATCGCTTGCCCTATTAAAACTAAAAGAACGATTACTGCCCGAAACCTTAGAAGACACCATTTCTTCGTGGTATTGGCCGGGGTTTTGGTAGCTCAGCTTAGATTCTGATTCTGATAAGTAAATGATGCCCCGTCGGTTAGAATCCAACCCCATTCTGCGGGCCATCTCATCTACATCTACTCCCATGAATTTTTTAGGGGCTGCCAATAATTTTTGCATGCCTTTAATATAAACCTCGGCCTCGTAAGCTTTTACCTCATTTAAATGAGATCTGCGCTTTTTAATGGCCTGGCGAATAATCTCATAGGCCGGATCTTCGGCATCGGCCCTAATCACTACATCTTTTAATTGATAGCTTTCCTCGTTTAAGCTAATGTTTAGCTGTCGGCCAGCCACTAACTCTATCCATTGGTTACTTTGCTGATAACCTACTGCACGAATAATGAATTCGTATTTACCCGGTTTTAGACTTAAGCGGTATTCGCCATCCTGATTTGCTGATGTACCCTGCGTGGTATTTTTAATATAAATGCTGGCAAAAGGTATGGGTTCGCCTTTAGCATCTGTTATTTTTCCATTTAAGGCAACATTTTGCCCCCATGCCGCAGCAGTAAAAAGCGAAAAGAAAAGAATTAGATAAAATTTCATCTATCAGGAATGGTGAACGGTAAAGATGCCATTTATTCTCGTTTCAACCATTTTAAAATATTAATTTTGGGCCTTTATCTTCTAAACTTATGTACAAAACATTACAGCCTGTTTTACAGCAAGAAATTAAGGCCATACAAGAAGCCGGACTATTCAAGCAAGAACGCATTATTACCTCGCCGCAGGGGGCAGATATTACCATTGCCGGTGGCAAACAGGTAATTAATTTTTGCGCTAATAATTACCTGGGCTTAAGTGCGCATCCGGCAGTGATTGAGGCTGCAAAAAAGGCCATCGACACGCATGGTTACGGCTTATCATCGGTACGGTTTATTTGCGGCACGCAAGATATTCATAAAGAACTGGAGCGTAAAATTTCGGAGTTTTTGGGTACCGAAGACACCATTTTATACGCTGCCGCATTTGATGCCAACGGCGGGGTTTTTGAGCCCTTATTTAATGAACAGGATGCCATCATTTCTGATGAGCTGAACCATGCTTCTATCATAGATGGGGTGCGTTTGTGTAAAGCCCAGCGCTACCGTTATAAGCATGATGATATGGCCGACCTGGAAGCTAAACTGCAGGAAACCCAAAACCTGCGTCACCGCATTATTGTAACCGACGGGGCTTTTTCTATGGATGGCACCGTGGCTCAATTGGATAAAATTTGTGCTTTGGCAGAGAAATATCAGGCTTTGGTAATGATAGACGAATGCCACTGCTCTGGCTTTATGGGAAGAACCGGCCGTGGTACACATGAGCACCATGGTGTAATGGGCCAGATCGATATCATTACCGGCACCCTGGGTAAGGCTTTGGGCGGCGCCTCCGGCGGATTTACTTCGGGACGTAAAGAAATTATTGAATTGCTGCGTCAGCGCTCCCGCCCTTATTTATTTTCTAATACCCTGGCCCCTTCTATTGTGGGTGGTTCTATTGCCGTACTGGATCTGCTAAGCAAAACCACCGAACTGCGTGATAAACTGGAATATAATACCCAGTATTTCCGCCAAAAAATGACCGAAGCGGGCTTTGATATTAAACCAGGTGTTCACCCTATTGTTCCGGTAATGCTGTACGATGCCAAACTGGCGCAGGAGTTTGCCGCCCGTATGTTAGCAGAAGGTATTTATGTTATCGGTTTTTACTATCCGGTGGTGCCGCAGGGTAAAGCCCGCATCCGGGTGCAGCTTTCGGCCGCTCATGAACAGCATCATTTAGATCAGGCCATTGCAGCCTTTACCAAAGTGGGTAAAGCACTGGGCGTGATCAAATAAATTAGAGAAATTGTTAAGTTTGGGCTTTCGCCCGATGTATAAAAAGATTACACCGCTATTCCATGCAAGCAAAAATAGACCAATACAGTAACGATATCCATGCTTTTAATCCCGCGAATGCGGAAGAATTAGAAGCCTTTCGTATTAAATTCTTAGGCACCAAAGGCTTAATTAAAGAGCTTTTTGATGAATTTAAATCTGTTGGTCCGGAAGAAAAACGCTTGTTTGGCAAAGTGTTAAATGAATTTAAACAAATGGCCGAAGCTAGATACCTGGCTTTGAAAGAGGGTTTTGAATCGAATACCGAAACACAAAAGAACGATACCGATCTGACCCTTCCGGGCGAAGGCATGGAACTGGGTTCACGCCACCCACTTTCGCTGGTGCGCAGAGAAATTGTTGAAATATTTAAAAAATTAGGCTTCACGGTAGCCGAAGGCCCCGAGATTGAAGACGACTGGCATAATTTCTCGGCCTTGAATTTCCCTGAAGAACATCCGGCCCGTGATATGCAGGATACCTTCTTTATTAAAAAAGGCGGCGAAAAAGGCGATATCGCCTTACGTACGCATACTTCCTCGGTGCAGGTGCGTATGATGGAACATGGCAAACCGCCATTCCGCTCTATCATGCCAGGACGTGTGTACCGCAACGAAGCCATTTCTGCACGTGCCCACTGTTTCTTTCATCAGATTGAGGGTTTGTATGTAGATGAAAATGTATCGTTTGCCGATCTGAAGCAGACCTTGTTCTATTTCGTTCAGGAATTATATGGCGAAGGTACCAAAGTGCGCTTCCGTCCTTCTTATTTCCCTTTTACTGAGCCTTCGGCCGAAATGGATATTTCCTGCAGTATTTGCAAAGGCGAGGGCTGCAACATGTGCAAAGGCTCGGGCTGGGTAGAGATATTAGGCTGCGGCATGGTAGACCCTAATGTGTTGGAAAATTGCGGCATCGATTCGAAAAAATATACCGGTTTCGCTTTCGGTATGGGTATAGAAAGAATTACGAACTTAAAATATGAGATCAAAGATCTGCGTTTATTCTCTGAGAACGATGTTCGTTTCTTAAAACAATTCTCTTCAGAACTGAGCTAAACATGAAAATCGGGATGATTATCGGGGCAGTAAGCCTGCTGTTTTGTGCTTGCATGAAAAACGATGGATCATTGATACCTGATGTTTATGTGAATTACCAGGTTCCGGCCAACGACCCAAGTATTAGTGCCTTAAACAGTCCCGGCGGAGCCGTGGTGGTTAATGGACATGGAGTTGCCGGATTAATTATTTACAATGCTGCAGGCAAAGGGCTGGTGGCTTACGACCGTTGCAGTTCGGTAAATCCGGAACAGAAATGTGCCGTAAATCTCGATGATCCTAACCTGACCGCTACCGATCCCTGCAGCGGCGGGAAATTCTCTATGTACGACGGGGCTCCGGTAAAAGCGCCCGCCAAACGCAACCTGAAACAATATACGGTAGTAAAAACCAGTCTTTATTTACAGGTAATTAACTAAAACGAAGCGTTTTTCTTCCTTTCTCCGTCAGGATTTAATTGTAATTTTGGCTCCCATGAAGAAAGTGCCTGCCGATTTACAATTTTTAGAAAACATCGCGGTTATTGATATTGCTGAGCAAGGTAAAGGTGTAGGCAAGCATCAGGATCTGGTTATTTTTATTGAGAAAGCCGTTCCCGGCGATGTAGTAAATGTGCAGATCACCCGCATCAAAAAAAATCTCGCGGAAGCGAAAATTACTGAATTCATTCAGCGTTCTGCAAATAGAGCTGAGCCTTTTTGCGAGCATTTCGGCACCTGTGGGGGCTGTAAATGGCAGCATTTAAGCTACGAGTCGCAAACCCGTTTTAAACAGAAAACCGTATTAGATGCCCTGCAAAGGCTGGGCCAGGTAGATGTAAGTAAGGCTGAGCCGATATTAGGCTCGGCACAAACCCAATACTACCGCAATAAACTGGAATTTACTTTTTCGAATAAACGCTGGCTGGACGATAGCGATATGGCCAATCGCGAAAACCTGAGTCTGGATGCTTTGGGCTTTCACGTACCCGGCCGTTTTGATAAGATTCTGGATATTAACCATTGCTATCTGCAGGGCGATCCGTCTAATGCCATCCGCAATGCGGTTCGCGAATACACGTTAAAGCACCAGCTTTCCTACTACGATTTACGCAACCATGAGGGGGCCTTACGCAATCTCATTGTCCGCACCTCCTCTACCGGCGAACTAATGGTAATTGTGGTTTTCGCTTACGCGGATAAAAAAGAGGTGAAAGGTTTAATGCAGCATTTAAAAGACAGTTTTCCTCATATCACTTCGCTGCTTTATATCTTAAATCAGAAACGGAACGATACCATTTTCGATCAGGAAATTGAAGTATTTGCCGGCCGCGACCATATTTTCGAAGAAATGGAAGGCCTGAAATTCAAAATCGGGGCTAAATCTTTTTACCAAACCAATTCGGCGCAAGCCTACGAACTGTATAAAATTACCCGCGATTTTGCCGGCTTAAATGCCAACGATCTGGTGTACGACTTGTACACCGGTGCCGGCACCATTGCCAATTTTGTGGCCCGACAGGTTAAAAAAGTTATTGGTATAGAATATGTGCCTTCGGCGATAGAAGATGCGGTTATTAACTCGAAACTAAACGGCATTGCGAATACCGATTTTTATGCCGGCGATATGAAAGATATTTTAACCCCCGAATTTATTGCCCAGCATGGAAAACCAGATGTAGTGATTACCGATCCGCCGCGGGCCGGCATGCATGCCGATGTAGTGGCCCGACTACTGGAAATGGCACCAGCTAAAATTGTATATGTAAGCTGCAATGCAGCTACTCAAGCCCGCGACATAGCCTTGCTTCAGGAGAAATATAGCGTGGCCCGTATCCGACCGGTTGATATGTTCCCGCAAACACAACACGTAGAAAATGTAGCTTTATTGGTGTTAAAGAAATGAATGTAGAAGAATTATTGAACCCCGAAGGTGAAGGCGAAAACCCCCAGGCTAAGCCTAAAGAAAGTCCGCTGAAAAGCCTGGAGGCCGACCTAAAATACTATAACGAGTCGATAAAGGAAGTGGCCACCGAAATTATGGTTGAAGGCATTTCGGCCTATCCTATTTTTGTAGCCCATCAGCATGAAGTAAGTGTGGGCGAATTGATCTTAGATAAAGATGAACTGAGCACCAGCTGGACTATTAATGCTTCTACGCTGGAAGAATTTGTGGAGAAGGGAATTGTTAAGCCGGAAAAGAAAGAGGCTTTTATCAAACAATATAAAAACGCCCATCATTTTATGTGCTTGTTTGTAATTGTTCCAGAAGGGGCAAATTTTGTTTTCTACCCTTATTCTAAATAGGTTTTAATTGCTAATTGTGTAAATTCATTTTTCATTGAATGCTATGAGTAACCAGAAACTGCTTATCCTTAATCAGAAACAGATTAAACAAAAGATTGAACGCATGGCGTATCAAATTTTGGAAGATAATCTGGAGGAAAAAGAAATTGTATTGGCGGGTATTGTTAGCGGTGGTTATACGCTGGCTAAAAGGCTAAAAACAGTTTTAGAAAAAATTGCTCCTTTTAACATCCGCTTAATGAAAATTGAATTGGATAAAGAAATTTCTCATTTAGAAGCTAAAGCTGATATTGCGGCACAGGAAGTAGCCAATAAGGTGGTAATTTTGGTTGATGATGTATTGAACAGCGGCCGTACGCTGGCTTATGGCCTCGGTTTTTTTCTGAATATTCCGCTGAAAAAATTGCGCACCCTGGTTTTGGTCGACAGAAGCCACCGTTCCTTTCCTATATCGTCTGACTTTACAGGGCTGCAGCTGGCAACTATTCTAAAACAGCATGTAAAAGTGGTATTAGATGCTGGTAATGAAGAAGACGGTGTTTACCTGAGTTGAGCCGCCTCCAGGTACATCAGCATTTTATCGGCGGTCATGTCTAAACCGCTTACCATCATCTGGGCCTTCTGATAATAAGCTTCTCTTTCTGCCAGTTTATCGGCAATAAAAGCCTGCAATTCTTCCCCTTTTCGGTCTCCAATTAGCGGACGGTTGGTTTTGGAATTCTCCAGCCGAATGGCCAGAGCACCCACCGGCACATGCATGTAAATGGTTTTTCCTTGCTGGTTCATCCAATCTATATTATCGAAAAAACAAGGCGTTCCGCCACCGGTAGATACCACTAGATCCGTATCATTTTGAGTGGTGTGCAATACTTCCTGCTCTAATTTGCGGAAACCAGTTTCTCCCAGTTCGGCAAAAAGAGCACTAATAGATTTACCTGTATGGGCACTTATGCGTTCATCAAGATCTACAAAAGCACAATTTAGTTTTTGGGCTAACTTACGTCCCAGGGTTGTTTTCCCACTTCCCATAAACCCAATTAAAAATATTCTCATCCCTGTATTAAAATGCTTTGCAGCTTATTTTTGATTTTTAAAATATTGTTCGCCCAGATCTTCAAAAGCTGGCACATTCCGGTAATGCCACTTGTTTATAACTACGCCATTTTTCATTAATAGTACACCAGGATTTGCTCTTACCATACTTTTAAGTGGCACGGCATCGGCATAAAAGAAAGGCATATCCAGACCAAGTTTTTGGCTAATTTTTAATGCATCGACTGCTGAACTGGAGGTTAGCAGCACGGTTGCTATACCATATTCGTAGCCCAGCCGGGTGGCCAGTTCATTTAAATTCTTAAGCGCCGATTCTTGAGTATGGCTTAAGTTATAAGCCACAATAAATAATTTATAATTAGGGTTTTCGAGCAAAAACTGCGTGTAGTCTTCGCCCAGGGCATCGGTAATTTTCAGGTCCTTTATCTTAATCTCATACCCCTTTTTAATCAACTTACGCTCTGGCTCTCCAACAATTTCCCAATTGGCATCCTTCCATATTTCCTGCTTAAGGTATTCCTTATCGGTCATTTGCTGCTGGGCTCCGGTCTTTTTATTTTTTAGCCCGTAAATGATCTGATATTCATCTTGTGGAGCACCGGGAGGGGCTTTCATCAGTTGCGGAATATTGGCTCCTACTTTATAGGGTAAAAAATCAATAAAAGGAGCGTTACGGTAAGTATAAACTCCAAAGCCAAAGCCCATTAAAGTAATGAACACCAAGGCCACGTTTTGTAAAGTTTTATTCTTGGTAAAAGGATGTATCTCACTACGGTAAATGAAAAGTATAAGAATAAAGGCCAGCAGGATGAGGTCTTTACCGAACGATTGCCATGGGGTTAATGGAATGGCATCGCCAAAACAACCGCAAGAGGTTACCACTTTAAAATAAGCCGAGTAGAAGGTGAGGAAGGTAAAAAAGACGATTAAGCCCAATAGCCCCCAGATCACTTTTTTGCTCCATATACCCAGCAGCAAGGCGGCACCCAGAATAACTTCTAATCCGCAAAGAAAAATAGCCATCTCGGTAGCATAATCATTTAAAAAAGAGAGGTGGAAAACTTCCAAATATTCTTCCAGTTTGTACCCAAATCCCAAGGGATCGTTGGCTTTTATTAAGCCTGAAAAAATAAAAAGCAGGCCGACAAACAACCGGCTGAAATTGATGCTAATTTTTTTCATGGTTCTCGTTCAGTTTAATGAGAGCGAAAACCGAATAATTCAGCATATCCTGATAGTTGGCTTTTATACCTTCGGATGCCAAGGTTTGGCCTTCGTTATCTTCAATTTGCTTTACGCGAAGAATTTTCATTAAGATAAGATCGGTTAAGGAACTAATGCGCATATCACGCCAAGCCTCTCCATAATCATGATTTTTTGCAAACATTAATTCTTTGGTCTCCTGCACTTTCTGATCGAAAAGCAGATCGA
Source organism: Sphingobacteriaceae bacterium (assembly GCA_046074105.1). GTDB lineage: Bacteria > Bacteroidota > Bacteroidia > Sphingobacteriales > Sphingobacteriaceae > JAIPAN01. The sequence continues at coordinate 30,033 of JBJTNQ010000156.1, forward strand.
CCGCTTCCACAGAAAGATCCGTAGCCGTATCTTCTCCCAATTCGGTCTGCAGCATGGCAATTACACAGTAATTTACAATACCAATGTATTCGGAAGTAATATCTTCTCCTACTTTAGAAACTTTTTTCTGTTCGAGGGTACGAATACGCTGGGCTTTAATAAAAATCTGGTCGGTAATAGACGATAAACGCAAAATGCGCCAGGCGGTACCATAGTCTTTGGTTTTTTTCAGAAACAAATCTTTACAAACTCTAATTACGGTGTCGTATTCTGCTGAAGTTTCTTGAGCCAAAATGCGTGTATTTATTTGATTAATCGCTAGAATAATTGGTATTTTGCCAAACAATGGCGGATAAAAATACGGAAATATACGAAAAGACCACACTCAAAGTCGGCGGAAAATTATTGAATCTTTCCACTCCGCGAGTGATGGGTATTTTAAATCTCACGCCCGATTCTTTTTATCAGCCGGAAGGCAGACAGGGCCAGCCAGCTATTGACCAGATCTTGAAGGAAGCGGAGCAAATGCTCACGGACGGAGCGGAACTACTGGACCTGGGCGCCTATTCTTCCAGGCCAAACGCCGAACATATTTCGGCCGAGGAAGAACGAAACCGCTTAATTCCTGCGGTAAAAGCTTTAGTATATGAATTTCCGCAGGCACTGCTTTCTATAGATACTTTTAGGGCCAATGTAGCAGAGGAAGCTATTGCAGTTGGCGCCCACCTGATCAATGATATTTCTGGCGGCGAACTGGATACTAACATGTTCGAAACTGTGGCCCGCTTAAAAGTGCCTTACATTTTAATGCACATGAAAGGTACACCGCAAAACATGCAGCAAAACCCTCATTATGAAGATCTGATAACTGAGATGCTGAGTTATTTTAGAGAAAAGATCAGAAAATTAGTTAGCATGGGAGTGCACGATCTTATTATTGATCCCGGATTTGGCTTTGCTAAAACACTGGACCATAATTATGAGATCTTAAATAGGCTCGAAGAATTTAAAATGCTGGGCTTCCCGCTTTTGGCAGGTGTTTCGCGTAAATCTATGATCTATAAATTATTGGGCGGCACCGCTGCCGATGCCTTAAATGGCACTAGCGTAGCCAATACGGTTGCTTTATTAAAAGGAGCTAAAATATTAAGGGTGCATGATGTAAAACCAGCGGTTGAGGCGGTAAAGATCATTCAAGCCATGGGCCGTATCGAACATTAAAAAATTTATAATTTAGTGGAATATGGAAAACATGGACTTTAATTTTTTGCAAGTACGCTTCCTGGATGTAATCGATATTTTACTGGTGGCCATCATTATCTATTATGTTTACAGTCTCATTAGAGGAACCATTGCTGTAAATATTTTACTGGGCCTGAGTATCATTTACATTGGCTATTTTTTGGTTCAGCAAGCCCAAATGCGATTGTTGAGCCAAATTTTAGGAGGATTTATCAGCTTGGGCTTTATTGCGCTCATCATTGTTTTTCAGCAAGAAATAAGGCGCTTTTTATTAATGATAGGCAAGAATGCCTCGCTGCAAAAAAACAAAACTTGGTGGCTGTTCTTATTTGGCAAAAAAGAAGAACTGAATAATAACCTGGCCCGCATTAAGCCTGTTTTAGATGCCTGCCAAAGTATGCAGAAAAGCCGGACCGGAGCCCTAATTGTTTTTGCCAAATATTTTGAAGAGCAATATTTTCAGAATAGTGGCGAGATTATTGATGCCATGATCTCTAAACGCTTGCTGGAAAGTATTTTCCAAAAACACAGCCCCCTGCATGATGGTGCAGTCATTATATCGGAAGGTAAAATTAAATCGGCCTCCTGTATCTTACCCTTAACAGATAACGACAGGCTACCTACCCATTTTGGCCTACGTCACCGGGCGGGAATCGGAATTACTGAAGTAAGCGATGTAATGGCCATTATTATCTCAGAAGAAAGCGGAGAAATATCGTATGCCAGGCAAGGAAGAGTTAAAATGAAGGCCAGTTTTACGGAATTAGAAAAACAACTACAAAATTATTTATAGCCGTCCGTAATATGCAATAACAAAAAAGTCCCGCAGTATTACGGGACTTTTTTGTTATTCGAAAACAGTTCTAATTAGCAATACTGATCAAACGCTGCTGTTAAATTATCTGCAATAATTTCGGCTGTTCTACCTTCAATCTGATGACGCTCAATCATGTGAACCAATTTGCCATCTTTAAACAGGGCTATGGCCGGCGATGAAGGCGGATAAGGCAGCATGTGTGCCCTGGCCTGGTCTACAGCCTCTTTTTCCATCCCTGCAAAAACGGTTAATAAATGATTAGGCTTTTTGGCATGATGAGTTGCCATTCTTACTGCCGGACGGGCATTGGCCGCCGCACATCCACAAACGGAGTTTACCACTACTAAAGCCGTTCCGCCCAAAGCCAAAGCCTCATCTACTTCATTGGCCGATTTAAGTTCCTGAAAACCCACTTTGGTAAGGTCTTCACGCATTGGTGTTACTAAATATTCTGGATACATTTTTTCTACTTTTAACAGATTGCAAAAATAGTAAATATCTTAGTTTAGAATTAATTATCACATTTAAATAACACTTCGCTGACTATTCTAAAGGTCCTGAATTTAAATTACAGGACAATATCTGGGGCTCTAAACAGGTGTTTCTATCTAAAAGATGTATCTTTGCCGGATGTTTATTAATTATCAATAGAGCTAATTGAGAATTATTAATACCTAATGAAGACCAAGAATAAAGAATATAGTACCATATTAATTGTTGGAAAAAACCAACAGCACATGAAGTCAATTCCGGTGAAAACCAAGCATTTGGAGCGCTGGAAACACTACCTTTTAACCCTTTCCGGAGTTTTTGTTGTGCTAATCATCAGCATACTTTATTTAACCATTAGCGGAAACAAGCAGGAAGAACAAAATCGTGTGCTCAACATCCAGTTAAGTGCTTTAAAGAAACAAATTCCACTTGCTACCGATACGAATGTGGCAAAAAGCTATATTCAGCAAATTGAAAATAAATTGGTAAGGGTAACCAATTACCTATCACGTCGCGGTATTCCTGGATTTAAACACAGTAATATTGGAGGCAACACCAGCAACAATACCGGCCTTAGCGCTGTAGAAACTTATAAATTATACGATGAATACTTGGGCCGTATTGTTAATGAAATAGCCTTTACGCCACTTGGATACCCTCATTACAGCGGAAAAAGTTCTATTTATGGCTATCGTAACGACCCTTTTCATTCCGGACGTGCCGACTTTCATTCGGGAATCGATATTAGAGGAAGAACTGGCGATGCCGTAAAAAGTACTGCCAATGGCCGGGTATTTTTAGCAGGCTGGTATCAGGGGTATGGCAATTGTGTACGAATTAAACATGCCAACAACTTTGAAACATTATACGGACATTTGTCTAAAATTAATGTAAAGGTTGGCGAACTGGTTGAAGCCGGACAAATTGTAGGTAAAGTAGGCTCTACGGGTCATTCTACCGGACCACACCTCCATTACGAAGTAAGATTAAACGGAAAGCCGCTTAATCCTAACAAATTCTTAAACTTAAACTAAATAAATAATGTCATTACTCCCAAAAAAACTCGATTTGAACGACAATCAAATTTCTATCATCAGCGAAAGCTTCGAAATTGAAGGCAAAATTAAGGCTAAATCTTTTGTCAGAATTGACGGAATTATTCACGGTGATGTATTTGTAGAAGAAGGCCTTATTATGGGTGAAAAAGCGATAATTAATGGCGATATTAAAACCAAAGAAGCCATTATTTTCGGTACACTGAACGGCAACCTGCAAGTAGATTCATTGGAAGTTAAATCTACCGGTAAAGTAAACGGAGAAATCGTAACCCAGTTGTTGCAGATGGACCCAGGTGCTAAGTACAACGGTAAAATCTCCATGAACGAAGAAAAAGGAAAGCAATCTAATATCTCTGTAAATACAGAAGCTGTTAAGGATGCCGCAAACGAAGACAATAACAAAAACAACGCCAAGTAAACACTTGTTTACAATACGCTGACTTCTTCAATCGCAGATTATTATGTAATTTTGCGTCTCAAACTTAAAAACATACAACTATGTCATCAGTAGAGACGAAAACTTATGTTCCTTTTAAAGTAAAGGATATTACCCTGGCAGATTGGGGACGTAAAGAAATAGAATTGGCCGAAGCAGAAATGCCTGGCCTTATGGCACTCCGCAAAGAATACGGTGCTTCTAAACCTTTAAAAGGAGCCCGTATTGCCGGATGTTTGCACATGACCATCCAAACCGCCGTTTTAATTGAAACGCTGGTAGAACTAGGTGCAGAAGTAACCTGGTCATCTTGTAATATTTTCTCTACTCAAGATCATGCTGCGGCGGCTATTGCTGCAGCCGGAATTTCTGTTTATGCCTGGAAAGGCCTAAACGAAACCGATTTTGACTGGTGCATTGAACAAACCTTATTCTTTGGCGAAGATCGTAAACCGCTAAACATGATATTAGATGATGGCGGCGATTTAACCAATATGGTTTTCGACCGTTATCCTGAATTAATTTCTGGCATTAAGGGTCTTTCTGAAGAAACTACCACCGGTGTTCACCGTTTAGTAGAGCGTATGAAAAATGGCACCCTTCATTTACCAGCCATTAACGTAAACGACTCTGTAACCAAATCTAAATTTGATAATAAATATGGCTGCCGCGAATCATTAGTTGATGCCATTCGTCGTGCAACCGATGTGATGATGGCCGGAAAAGTAGCGGTCGTAGCCGGATATGGCGATGTAGGAAAAGGTTCTGCCGATTCTTTACGTAACGCCGGAGTTCGTGTTATCGTAACCGAGATCGATCCTATTTGCGCTTTACAAGCTGCCATGGAAGGTTACGAAGTGAAAAAATTTGCTGATGCCGTTAAAGAAGCCGACATCGTGGTAACCGCTACCGGAAACTGTGATATTGTTCGCGGAGAGCATTTCAAAACCATGAAAGATAAAGCCATTGTTTGTAACATCGGTCACTTCGATAACGAGATCGACATGGCTTGGTTAAATAAAACTTACGGCAATACCAAAGTGGAAATTAAACCACAGGTAGACAAATACACTATAGACGGTAAAGACATTATTGTATTGGCCGAAGGCCGTTTGGTAAACTTAGGTTGTGCAACAGGTCACCCATCTTTTGTGATGTCTGCTTCATTTACCAACCAAACTCTGGCTCAATTAGAGTTATGGCAAAATCCTGGTAAGTATGAGAACAAAGTATACACCTTACCAAAAGCACTAGACGAAAAAGTAGCTCGTTTACACTTAGAAAAGATTGGTGTAGAGCTGGATGTATTAAATCCACACCAGGCAGAATATATTGGTGTTCAGGTAAGCGGTCCTTTCAAAACAGACGAGTACCGTTACTAATAAACAATAAAAAACACTCCTTAAAAAAGGGGGTAAGCCAAAAGCTTATCCCCTTTTTTTTATTTAATTTTTCTTACGGGGATATAATTTAAGCTGAACAATTGCGTTAATAAGGCAAACAGTTAACTATATATTAGTTTAAAACACCCCCTATGAAAAAGATTTACATCACTTTATTCCTTTTATGCCTTATACGGCTAGGCTCGTATGGGCAAGGATTCAACCTGCTTAGTAATAGCAATTATTCACCGGTAAATTCGGTCTATTTTAATCCGGCAAAAATTGCCGACTCTAAACAAAAACTCCAAATTAACGTTGCTTCATTCAATTTCTATGCAGCAAATGATTACGGCGTATTTCCTTCCATTGGAAAAGCTTTCAATGCTATACGCAATAAAACTAAGTTCGGCGATATCCTAACTTTTCAGCAGAACGGAAAAAATAAAAACATGGATGTCAACATGGAAGTCCGCGGACTTTCCTTTGTGGCGTCTTTAGGCGGAAATCAAAGTTTAGCATTAACTACCCGGGGAAGAGTACTATTTAGTGCAAACAATGTAACCGAAAAGTTAATGGATGTACTGGTAAAGGGCCTTCAGAATACAACAGAGTTTGGCAATATTCCTAATGCCGAATTTGATATCAATTCAAATTTAGTGGGCGAAACAAGTTTAAGCTATAGCAGAGCACTATTCAATAAAAGCAAGAATGTTTTCAAAATCGGGATAACCGGTAAATATTTGTTAGGAGCCGGAAATGCACAGATTTATAATAACAAATCAACTATCGAGATTAAAGATAAACCAAACTTTGTGGTACCTGAGCTTGGATACACAACCATAGTAACCAACGGCGTAGATATTAACGCCTACTATTCCAATGCAGAGTTTCTATCTCCCAACAAAACCAATTTAAGCCTGAAAAATATCTTGGTAAATGCAGGGCGTGGATTTGGAGCTGATTTTGGATTTGAATATGAATTCCGACCACATTTTGCAGATTATAAATATGAAATGGATGGCAAAACAATAGATGACACCTCCGTTCCTAGATATGCCCTTAAATTCGGTATGGCATTAACCGATGTAGGCTCCATTACCTACAATAGCGGCAAGCAGCTTGGCTTATTAGATAATACCCCAAATAAAGAATGGACCGAGCAACAAATTAAAGATTTCGATTTGGCTAATTTAGAGGGCTCACTAAATAATGTATATCCTGGCAAAGTAACCTCCGGTTTAAAATACACCTCCAAACTGCCTACACGCTTAAATATGAACTTGGATGTTAAGGTGGCCAAAAACTTTTATATCGCCACCAATTACATGAGAGGACTATCTAAAAACCCTCACACTACTGATCTTTCTAAACAACCCGGTGTCATCGATCCCACCGGCAACTTTATCTCTATTTCCCCAAGAATAGAAAAAGCAGATTTTGAGGTTGCCCTACCCATCACCTATTCTTCACGTTATAAAAAAACAAATATTGGCATAGGTGCCAGAGGCGGGGTATTTTTCCTGGCAACCGATGATATTGCAGGAGCAGTAGGCATCGGAAAGTTCACCTCTCTTAATATATACGGCGGAATAACTCTTTCATTAGGTAAACATAAAAAGAAAGACCGGGACGGCGATCATATCAGCGATAAAATGGACAAATGTCCGAAAATACCCGGCCCCGCAGACAACGATGGCTGTCCTTGGCCAGATATGGACAAAGACGGTGTGCCGGATAAGGATGACTCTTGCCCTAATTTGGCCGGACCAGTTGCCACCCACGGTTGTCCGGATAGCGATGGCGATGGCATTGCCGATAATGGCGATAATTGCCCAAGCATTCCAGGCCCTAAATCCAGTCAGGGATGTCCGGATGCAGATGGCGATGGCATTGCCGATAAAGACGACCTGTGTCCAACCCAGCCCGGAAGCCGTGATGCTAAAGGATGCCCCGACAGAGATCGCGATGGCATTGCCGATCTGGACGATCTTTGCCCAGACCAGGCCGGAAGTGTGGCTACCAGAGGTTGCCCTGATAAAGACAATGATGGTGTTTTAGACAAAGAAGATAAATGTCCGGAAGTAGCAGGTACCGTAGCCCTAAAAGGTTGCCCAGATAAAGACGGCGACGGCATAGCCGATAGCGAAGATGCCTGCCCAGATTTAGCAGGACCCATGATGTCCAGAGGTTGCCCAGATACTGATAAAGATGGCATACTAGACAGCGAAGATGCCTGTCCAACCATTGCAGGCCCTCTTGCACTAAAAGGTTGCCCAGATAAAGACGGCGACGGCATAGGCGACAGCGAAGACACCTGCCCTGAAATTCCGGGACCGCTGTCAAGCAAGGGCTGCCCCGATAAAGATGGCGACGGCGTGCCTGATAATATGGATAAATGTATTGATGTAGTTGGCCCGGCTTCTAATGGAGGATGTCCAATTACACAAGCTCCAACCCTTACCAAAATAGAAGAAAAAATTATCTTCAAAGCGGTAGCCGATCTGCAATTCGAAACTGGAAAATCAGTTATCAAAGCTTACTCATTCGATAGTCTGGATGAACTAGCTGCACTGATGGTTAAACGACCTGAACTGACCTTAATTCTTTCTGGCCATACCGATAATGTAGGTAAACCAGCCTCTAATAAGATATTAAGTTTAAAACGAGCTCAGGCAGTTAAAAACTACCTCATGGATGCCGGAGTAGATGGCAGCCGGATTGCCGCAGTAGGTTATGGCAGTACCAAACCAGTTGCCAGCAATAAAACTCCACAAGGACGTCAGAAAAACAGACGAGTAGAGTTTAAGGTTAACTAATAATTTGTTTCTATTTAAAGCAAAAAGGCCATCCTGGAATACCGGGATGGCCTTTTTGCTTTTCTACAAGAAGCCATCTAAAAAAAGAAAGCCAATTCAGAATCCGTTTCTTATTTTTGATTCATGTGCAAGCTATCGGTAAACATTAATAAATTCGCTACCATTCGTAATTCCAGAGGAGGCAATAACCCCAACCTGATACAGGTAGCTCAAGATGCAGAACGATTCGGCGCTCAAGGCATTACCGTGCATCCTCGCCCCGACGAACGGCATATCCGCTACCGCGATGTTTACGAACTCAACGAAGTGCTCACCACAGAATTCAATATTGAAGGCAACCCCACAGAAAAAAAATTTATTGAACTGGTTTTAGCCAATAAACCCGCACAAGTTACCTTAGTTCCCGACACCGAGGGGCAGTTAACCTCCAACCATGGTTGGGATACCATCAAACACCAAAGCTATTTGCAAGACATTACTGCCCAATTCCAGTCTGCCGGAATACGTGTTTCCCTATTTTTAGACCCCGACTCAAAAATGATAGAAGCCGCCGCAACAACCGGTACCAACCGCATAGAACTCTATACCGAAGCCTATGCAGCGGGGTTTCATCAACATAAAGAAAAAGCCATTCTACCCTACCGGGATGCCGCTTTACTGGCGCAAAAATTAAATTTGGGATTAAATGCCGGCCACGACCTAGACCTGCATAACCTGCATTATTTTGCTAAAAATATTCCCGGCCTGCTGGAAGTGAGCATTGGTCATGCCCTGGTTTGCGATTGCTTATACCTCGGAATGGAGAACACCATACAAAGATACCTCTACCAAATCAATCGATGATCCAGCATCTCGAAATCGAACAATTCTTAGCCAAAGCCAGGGAAATTCCGGTGGCCGACGTACGTACACCCGCCGAATACGAACAGGGCCACATTCCGCAGGCACATAATCTTCCCATTTTCAGCAACGAAGAGCGAGTAAAGGTAGGCACCACCTACAAACAGCAGGGCCGGGAACCGGCCATCTTGTTAGGATTTGATCTAACCGGACCCAAATGGTCATCGTTCATACAACAAGCCTTAAGCATGGCGCCCGATAAAAAAATTGGTCTCCATTGCTGGCGGGGCGGCATGCGAAGCGGTGCCATGGCCTGGGCTTTAAGTCTTTATGGCTTTGAAGTTTACCTCTTAACTGGCGGCTATAAAACCTATCGGCGTTGGGTATTAGATAGTTTCGAAGCAGATTTTAAACCCCTTATTTTAGGCGGCATGACCGGTTCGGGTAAAACCCTTATTCTAAAAGCATTACAGCAAGCAGGCCAACAAATTATCGATCTGGAAGATCTGGCGCAACACCAAGGTTCCTCTTATGGCAGCATGGGCAAATTGGTACAACCCACCAACGAGCAATTTGAAAACAACCTGGCTGCCGAACTGAAAAAGATTAATTTAAAGCAACATTTTTGGCTGGAAGATGAAAGCCGAACCATAGGCAAATGCTTTATTCCCAAATCTTTGTGGGAAAAAATGAGAACTGCTCCGGTTCTAAAACTGGAAGTGCCGGCAGAAGAACGCATTCGCTTTTTAGCCGAAGAATACGGAAAACTAAACCCCGAATTCCTCATCGAATGTACCGAACGCATTGGCCGCAGGTTAGGGCCCGAGCAAACCCGCGATGCCGTACAGGCCATCAAAGAGAATCGCATGCCCGATTTTATCCGTTTAGTGCTGGTGTATTACGATAAAACCTACAAAACCGGCCAAAGCATGCGTGAAACAAATACCATATTCCCCATACCCTGCCAGGTAGCCGGATCGGCCGAAAATGTAAAACCAATTCTAGAAAAAGTGCAATCCATTAAAATATGAAGATCGAGGATATTAAACTGACCCAATACTCACACGGTGCCGGCTGCGGCTGCAAAATAAGCCCTGCCGTATTAGATAAAATGCTGCATAGCCCCATTAAACATACCGCCGATGCCCGCCTATTGGTAGGAAACGACACCCGCGATGACGCGGCAGCCCTCGATCTGGGCAATGGTACGGCCTTAATTTCTACCACCGATTTCTTCATGCCCATTGTAGACGATGCCTACGATTTCGGACGCATTGCTTCGGCCAATGCCATCAGCGATGTATATGCCATGGGCGGCAAACCGGTTTTAGCTATCGCGATATTAGGCTGGCCCATTGATAAATTAGCCCCCGAAGTAGCCCAGAAAGTATTAGAAGGAGCCCGCTCCATCTGTGCCGAAGCCGGCATCACCCTGGCAGGCGGTCATAGCATAGACTGCCCCGAACCCGTGTTCGGCCTAGCCGTAAACGGGTTGGTCGATATTCAAAATCTGAAACAAAATTCTACCGCTGTTGCAGGATGCAAACTATATTTAACCAAAGCCCTGGGCGTAGGAGTTTTAAGCACCGCACAGAAAAAAGGAATCCTAAAACCGGAACATGCAGCCATTGCTCCGCAGTTGATGGCCACCTTGAACAAAGCCGGCGAAACATTTGGCAAGTTAGACTACGTTAAAGCCATGACCGACGTAACCGGTTTTGGCCTGCTGGGCCACCTGAGCGAAATGTGCGAAGGGAGCGGCTTGCAAGCCAGAATAGATTTCAACAAAGTTCCCAAACTGGACGTAATAGCGGAATACCTGGCACAAAAATCCATCCCGGGAGGAACACAAAGAAACTGGGCAAGCTATGGCCATAAAATTAGTGACGACCCGAATTTAAATGAGCTAACCGCCGTTTTAGCCGACCCGCAAACCAGCGGAGGCCTATTAGTGGCCATAGATCCGGCGCATACCGCAGACTTCGAAAAATTACTGGCCGAAATGAACATCCCAGAAAAAAACCGGCAATCTTTTGGCGAATTAATTTCGCCGCAGGCCGGCAAAAAATTGATACAGATATGTGCATAAAAAAGACACGCTTAAGACCATGTGGCATTGGTTTAAAATCGCCAAATTTTTACCTTTGCAGCACCCATTATCAGGCATAACCTATGAGCATGAACGTAAACTATCAGGAAGACTTTAAAAACAGACACATTGCGCCCAATGAAGCAGCTACACAAGCCATGCTGAAGACCATTGGTATAAAATCTGTAGATGAATTGATCGAACAAACTGTACCGGCAAACATCCGTTTAAAACAAGCCTTAAACCTGCCTGCAGCGCAAAGCGAATTCGATTATTTAAACACCCTGAAGCAAACCGCGTCAAAAAATAAAGTATTCAAATCATTTATAGGGCAAGGTTATAACGAAGTCATCCTTCCTGGAGTTATACAACGCAACATTCTCGAAAATCCGGGATGGTATACCCAATATACCCCTTACCAGGCAGAAATTGCACAAGGCCGTTTACAAGCCTTGTTAAACTTCCAAACCATGGTAATAGACCTTACCGGGATGGAAATTGCCAATGCTTCGCTATTGGATGAAGGTACCGCAGCTGCCGAAGCCATGTTTATGCAATACAGCCTGCGTAAAAACGATGAGGCCAAGATCTTCTTCGTTTCCGACCAAGTTTATCCGCAAACCATCGATATTTTACGTACCCGTTCAGCACCTTATGGTATTGAACTTCATATTGGCGACCATCGCAGCGTAATCCTTACCGACCAAATGTTTGGTGCTCTGGTACAGTATCCTGCCGCCGATGGAGCCATTTTCGATTACCGCAATTTCGCTCAAAAGGCCCATCAAAAAGATATTAAATTAACCGTTGCCGCCGATCTCATGAGCTTAACTCTCCTAAGTCCTCCGGGCGAATGGGGAGCCGATATTGTGGTAGGAACCTCACAACGTTTTGGTATCCCGATGGGATTTGGCGGACCGCATGCTGCTTTCTTTGCCACCAAAGAAGAATACAAGCGTGCCATGCCGGGCCGTATCATTGGCGTAACCATTGATTCTGCAGGAAATTACGCCTTGCGCATGGCCCTGCAAACCCGTGAGCAGCACATTCGCAGAGATAAAGCAACTTCTAATATTTGTACGGCACAGGCTTTATTGGCCATTATGGCCGGCATGTATGCCGCCTATCACGGCCCGAAAGGATTAAAAGCCATTGCCGAGCGCATTCACGGTTTAACCGTATTATTAGACAAAGCCTTAAAAGAACTGGGCTATCAGCAACAAAATACCCATTATTTCGACACCCTCAGCATAGACCTGGGCAACCTGGTAGATGCCGTGCATGCCGAAGCACTGAACAATGAAATAAACCTCCATTATCAAGGTTCGTTGGTCAATATTGCGCTCGATGAAGCTACCCGTTTGGAAGATATTGAGACTTTAGTGAAGATATTTGCCAAAGTAAAAGGCAAAACCGCTAACGAAATAGATTTAGGTCACCTTTCGGCGGATATTCAAGCCCAATTCCCTGCCGACTTAGTGCGCACATCAGCTTATCTAAGCCATCCGGTATTTAATTCGCATCATTCAGAACATGAAATGCTGCGTTATATCAAATCATTAGAAGCAAAAGATCTTTCTTTATGCCATTCGATGATCGCTTTGGGTTCCTGCACCATGAAACTGAATGCCACTACCGAAATGATCCCGGTAACCTGGCCAGAGTTCAGTAAACTTCACCCCTTTGCACCAACCGACCAGGTAGGCGGTTATATGCAGATCTTCGACGAGCTAAATACCTGGCTAAGCGAAATTACTGGTTTTGCAGCCATGAGCCTGCAGCCCAATGCGGGTGCACAAGGCGAATATGCCGGCCT
>JBJTNQ010000157.1:0-3374 GCA_046074105.1 Sphingobacteriaceae bacterium
CTTAAAGACAAATACGGCGATCAATTGCCGTCCATGATCTCTAATATTACCGGCCCCAGCCGTACGGCCGATATAGAAAAAACACTGGTTCTGGGAGCCCATGGCCCAAAAGAACTCTTTGTTTTTTTAATTGATGATTTAGCCTCTTAAACACTTTCTAATTACTAATAATATTAGTAATTTAGCTTTGTGTCGCATATCGAAAATCCGGAATTCTTTAAAGGGCGTGGTGCTCAGGTAAACACGCACAACCAATTCTTGCGCCAGGAATATGTGGCCGAACATATAGAGGGCATAGACGAGGAAATGCTCGAAAATTCGGGTACACAAATCTTCGAAGAACACCCCAAAACCATTGTCAGCAAATCTAGCAGTCCAGACATTCCGCTGTTTTATTCTATCAACCCTTATCAGGGATGCGAACATGGCTGCCTGTATTGCTACGCCCGCAATTCGCATGAGTATTACGGTTTTAGTGCCGGACTGGATTTTGAGCGCAAAATTATGGTAAAGCGCAATGCCGCCACCTTGCTCGAAAAGTTCTTCAATCAAAAGAAATATCAACCCAACACCATTTTACTTTCGGGAAATACCGATTGCTACCAACCCCTGGAACGTAAAATGAAAATTACCCGTTCGCTGCTGGAGGTGTTCCTAAAATATAAGCATCCGGTAAGTATCATCAGTAAAAACACCTTAATGGAACGCGATATGGATCTGCTTCAGGAACTGGCTTCGCTAGACCTGATCCATATTTCTATGACTATTACTACTCAAAATGAAAGCCTGCGGCGCAAGCTGGAACCGCGAACTGTAACCGCAAAAAGCAAGTTTTTGTTAATGGAAAAACTGGCAGCAGCCAATATTCCGGTCAGGCTGATGATGGCACCCATCATTCCGGGCTTAAACAGCGAAGAAATACCACAAATGATCCGTTCGGCGGCTGATGCAGGTGCAAGCGATGCAGGTTTTACCATCGTAAGGTTAAACGGATCTATTGCCGAGGTGTTTACAGACTGGATTAAAAAAGCCTATCCCGATAGGGCAGAAAAAGTTTTACATGGCATTGCCAGTTGCCATGGTGGTAAATTAAACGATAGCCGCTGGGGAACCCGAATGAGCGGCGAAGGGAAGGTGGCCGAAAGCATTCATCAGTTATTCAGGATCTCGAAAACGCGGTTTTTGGGCAATCGGACCATGCGCCCCTACTGCTTCGACCATTTTACTCCGAGAGATGGAAAACAAAAAATTTTGTTTTAATTTCTGATAATGGTACGTTTGATAACGCTACCTACTTGATTTTAACTTTTTTGACTTTAATTTAAACATCCAAATGAACCCTATCAGATCTGTGATTATTGGTACAGGTAGCTATCTGCCTGATCAGGTAGTAGAGAACAAAGCCTTTTTACAACATCATTTTTACGAAAAAGACGGGCAGCCTATTTTAAAAGATAATGCCGAGATCATCTCTAAATTTCAGGATATTACCGAAATAGAAGAACGCCGATATGCCAACAAAGACCAAATGGCCTCCGACTTGGGCTATTTAGCGGCAAAAAAAGCCATTGAGAGTTCGGGTATAGATCCCGAAACACTTGATTATATAATTTGTGCACACAATTTTGGAGATGTAGCCTACGGCGATACCCATGTTCAGATCATGCCCAGCCTGGCCTCTAAGATCAAGCATCACCTGGGTATAGAAAACCCTAACTGTGTAGCTTACGACTTGCCTTTTGGCTGCCCGGGGTGGGTTCAGGGAATGATACAGGCCGACTATTACCTTCGCTCTGGCGATGCCAAGCGAGTAATGGTAATTGGAGCCGAAACCCTTTCGCGGGTAAACGACCCACACGATCGCGACAGCATGATTTTTGCTGATGGCGCCGGGGCAACCATTGTAGAAGGGCAAAACACATCAGACCAAGGAATTATTGCTCATAAAACCCAAACACACGCCGTAAAAGAGGCCTATTATTTGTATTGCGGTCACTCCAGCAAACCAGACTACCAGAAAAATGAGGTGTTCATTAAAATGGAAGGCCGCAAAATTTACGAGTATGCACTTACCAATGTGCCGGCAGTAATTAAAGAAGCTATTGACCGTGCCGGACTGGATATTTCTGATATCAAAAAAATACTGGTACACCAAGCCAACGGCAAAATGGATGAAGCCATTGCCAAGCGTTTATTCAAACTATATGGCCGCACCGATATGCCGGAGGGGACCATCCCGATGACCATTGCCAAATTGGGTAATAGTTCGGTAGCAACGGTACCCACCATGCTCGACCTGATCCTGAAAAACAATATGGAAACTCACGAACTTAACGAGGGCGATACCGTAGTTTTTGCCTCGGTTGGTGCCGGCATGAATATCAATGCCATTGTTTACAAATTCTAATCCCTCCACAGGCTCGGGATGACATCTTATAGTCACCTTGAGCTTGCTGAAAGGTGACGCCAACAAAAAGCCCCGAAAAATTTTCGGGGCTTTTTGTTTTTTATCTGCTTAGATTAAGCTTCTGCTTTTACTCCGGCTATGGCTTCGTCTACCAAAATTCGTCCGCAATGCTCACAAACAATTACTTTTTTGTGCTGACGGATATCTAGCTGACGCTGTGGCGGAATCTGATTGAAACAACCTGAACAAGAATCGCGTTGAATAGTTACCACACCCAAACCGTTTTTAGCGTTTCCACGTAAGCGGTTATAAGCAACCAGTAAACGTTCGTCTATTTTAGTTTCTGCTTTAATAGCCTTAGCTACCAACTCTTCTTCTTCTTTCTGTGTTTCGGCAGTAATCACACTTAACTCAGACTTTTTAAGATCCAGATCTTTTTTGCGATCGTCCAGATCAGCCTGTGCTTTAGTGTAAATGTCTGTTTTATTTGAAATTTCGAATTCGTATTCCTTGATCTTCTTTTCAGATACCTGAATATCTAAGCCCTGAATTTCAATTTCTTTGGTAATGGCATCGTATTCGCGGTTGTTTTTAACCTCGTTAAGCTGCACTTCATATTTTTTGATTGCAGCCGCTGCCTCTTTCATGTTGTTTTTACGAGTTACGATTGCATCTTCCAGGTCGTCTAACTCGGTTTTAATTTTCTGAATACGGGTTTCTAAACCAGCCACCTCGTCTTCCAGATCTGACACCTCTACCGGAAGTTCTCCGCGTACCTGACGAATTTTATCAACTTGAGTATGGATTGTTTGCAGCTCGTAAAGCGCTTGCAATTTTTGTTCTACAGTTTGTTCCATTAAATTAAATAATTGATGGGGTTTGTATGCTGTTCTGTTAAATGGAGTGCAAATTTAGGAAATTTTTTGGTAATAGTTTCAAACAAAAGCGTTTGCGTAAACTGTTCGCT
>JBJTNQ010000158.1:0-32628 GCA_046074105.1 Sphingobacteriaceae bacterium
TGGTATTGAAACTGGTTCAGCAAAATATGGCCATTTACGATAAGGCCGGCGAACAGCACTACGATATCATTTCTGCTTTTATTAAATCTATCCGCGGCAGCGACCCTAATGCGGCGGTATACTGGCTGGCCCGAATGATTGCGGGTGGCGAAGAGCCCTCTTTTATTGCCCGCCGCTTACTCATTTTGGCTGCCGAAGATATTGGCAATGCCAACCCCAATGCTCTGCTTTTGGCTAAAACCTGCTTCGACTCGGTTAATGTAATTGGCTGGCCCGAATCGAGAATTATTTTATCTCAAACGGTAACTTATCTAGCCTCTTCGCCCAAAAGCAATGCCAGCTATGAGGCCATTAATCTGGCCATGGATACCGTAAAGCGCACCGGCGATTTACCGGTTCCCCTACATTTACGTAATGCGCCTACGCAACTCATGAAAAAGTTAGATTATGGCAAAGATTACCAGTATGCCCATGCTTTTGAGGGTAATTTTGTTGATCAGGAGTTTTTTCCGGAAAAATTAAGCGGCACCGTTTTGTATCAGCCCGGGCAAAATCAGGCAGAGCAAAAAAGTAAAGCGCATTTACAGAAACTTTGGAAGGATAGGTATAAGTATTAAATCCCAAATTTTTCACGCAAGTTTCCACTATACGAACGGCTGGAGTTTAAACGGGTTATTTCTTTATCGTTTAATACAAATGACAACGATCCGTTAAAGCTTTTTCTGATCTCCTTTATTACATCGGTATTAATAATAAAACTCCGATGGATACGAATAAACTGTTCGGGCATTTTCTCTTCCAGATAGGCCATGGTAAAATCTGTTAAATGGCTGGAGCCATCCTGGCAATGCAAAAAAACATATTTATCTTCTGCTTCAATGTAAGAGATTTCATCGAGCCTAACGAGCATAATTTTATCGCCCAACCTAACGGTTAGGGTTTTCATTTCTTTTCTGGGGCGCATGGCATCCATTAAATCCTGAATAGAATTTAGATCGGGCGAAAATGGAGCGGAACTCTGCAGCTTTTTAACCGTTAGATCTAATCGGTCTTTTTCAATAGGTTTCAATAAATAATCGATAGAGTTTTCTTCAAATGCCTGAATAGCATATTGATCAAATGCGGTGGTGAAGATTACTTTGGGTTTATGCTGAATCATTTTCAGCATTTCAAAGCCATTCATAATGGGCATTTCTATATCCAAAAAAATTACATCAGGATGCAGCTTTTCTATCAATTCAAAACCTTCTTTTCCATTTACAGCTTCTGCCTGAATATCAAAAAGTCCGTAAGGTTCAAGCAGGCGTTTTAAACGCTGCGTACCTATTGGCTCATCATCTATGATAATGGTTTTTAATAAGTTCTTCATATATCGTGCTTATTTGGTATTTCGTACAGAGTCTTAACTCATAATTAATTGTTAACAAATTCTTTGCCAAAGCCCAGGAGGGTGTTTTTACCCTCTTTTTTATGGGGTGTAGCACCTGCTATACACTCCGTTTATGCTAATATCCCTCTACCACTTGCTGAATCCAATCAGAATCGGCATTATCCGCTTTAAGCGGTATTAGCAGGCGTACATGTTTTCTGGGACCTGCTATCAGTTTAAATTCATATTGTTTGGGATACATGAGTTCTAATTTCTCATAGGTATTTTGAAAGCCCTGGCCACTAATTACCTGCTGGGGAAAAGCTTGCCCATTATCGTAAATAGCTATGAGTATATTTTTGCCCTCTTTACTCATTTCAATTTCTATTTCTCCACTATGTGCCCGATTGGCCAAACCGTGTTTAAGGGCATTCTCCACTAAGGGCTGTAATAAAAATTTGGGAATACGCTCATTTAAAATTTTCACAGGAACATTCATTTTAAAACTCAGGCGATTGCCTAACCTTATTTTTTCTATCTCCAGAAAAACAGTAATCATCTCTATTTCTTCTTTAATGGTAGAGAAATTTTGCTGAGCATAGTTAATGCTATACCTGAATAGCTTAGATAGCTTTAGGGTTAATTCTTCGGCTAATGCAGCCTGATCATAAACTAGGGCGGCTATGGTATTTAAAGAGTTATAAAGGAAATGAGGATTTATTTTAGATTGCAGGGCCTCGAGTTCTTCTTTGATTTTAAGCTGTTTTAGACGTAAAATTTCTATTTCCTTTTTCTGAAACTGATTCCTGTAGGTAATTCTTTGCGATTCGTATAGCAGCACTACCGCACTGGCAATAATACAAATGCTAAAGTTGACCATACTTTGGTTTACATGACCCAAAAAGTCATAATTTAAGCGAAAAAGCTGGGCAAACAGAAAATAGGAAAACTCGGTAGCTAAAATGGTTCCCAACAGACCCATCAGAAATAAAGCGGGAACCTTAATCCATTTAAAACTTATTTTCTGATTTAAATTTTCGGTGTATAACGAAATTGCAATAGCCATTGCAAAAGCATGCAGTACACTGAATATTAAAATACCTACAAAGGCCCGTACTGATGCTCCATAAATTACAAACTGAAAACAGGTGATAATAATACCTGTAATTATTCCGGCCAATAAGCTATTGGTTTGAATGTAAAGCCAATTTGCCGTAAAGTGTTTGCGAGATATAATCATTCAACAAGGTTTTTATCGTGTTAAACTTCTGCTACTTCTGCCGGTGTTAGCACAGGCAATACAATAGAAATATGCTTTGCAGGTGAATTGATCAGCCTGATTTGGTGTTTATCTCCATACAATAGTTTAACCTTATCATAAATGCTTTTAAAACCATAGCCACTATTTATTTCTTTTGGAAAATCTTCTCCATTATCATACACCGCAATGCTGATCTGATTTTTCTTAAGGCTTATTTTAAGCTTGATAAATGCTTTACCTGTAGTTTTAGACAAACCGTGCTTTACCGCATTTTCTACCAGCGGCTGTAATAAAAAACGGGGGATATTTAAATCTGCGATAGATTTATCATACTGCAGCTCGAATTTAAACCGGTCGCCAAATCTCACCTCTTCAATTTCGAGGTAATTCTTAATGATATGCAGTTCTTCGCTTATGGTAGAAAAGTTTTCGTGAGCATTACTTACGCTATACCTATACAGTTGCGCTAGTTTTAAGGTCATGGCCTCTGCCTTGGCACCATCCTCCGGAATTAAGCCGGCAATGGCATTGAGTGAGTTGTATAAAAAGTGGGGATTTATCTTGGTATGAATGGTGTGCAATTGGGCCTGTTTATTTAATTTATTCAGTTTTACAAACTCTACTTCCTGATTTAGAGAGCTTAACTGGTAGCGACTTTTTTTCCATTCATATAAGACCATTGTAGTAGACACTATGAGAGAGAATAATAGATTTAAGCCCAATTGATTAAAGTGATTTTTCATCGTAAACTGAATATCAAAACCAAGCGTTAAGATCATAAAGCTCAATTCGGTACCAATAGTCATGCCGATAATGCACACTATATAAAAAGCCGGAATAATAAATCGGGTGTGGGTAAACCTATCCACAAGATGCTGGCTAAGCACATACAAGGCGTTGGCAATAGAAAGCGAAATAAACACACTAAAAATGAGCACAATAGCACTATTTCTTAGTTCAATAGGCCGGCTGGTAAATAGCGTTGTAAATAAAATAATGCAATGACCTATAATTAACCCCAACAACAACCCGAAGAGATTCGAGTAGGTCCAGTTTCTTTGTAAGTGGCGTTGCGGAATAAACATTGTGCTAAACAGTATACAGTTAACTATTTAAGACACAAAAATACAGAATTATATCGCTAATTTAATTTTTACGTAATTAATTTTAATTAAACTAGTAGTTACTATATACTGGCGATATTAAATTATATATTTTTTAATAAATGAGCATTCAGTAAATCGGGGTGTTTAAACGGAAAATTAGATTGATCGAGAAAGTTACATTTCACCACTTTCCATAAATGCAGATCATCTGTAAAATGTGGTAATTCCAATCCGCACATTTGAGTTGCCAAGGTATAAAACTCAGCCCGGCTGGGGTGACTGGGTGCACAAGCATTTACTATGCCCGATACTTGTTTTTGAATTATCTCTATTAATACCTGAACGGCATCGTCTAAATGAATAAGATTAACCGGGGCCTGGCCATTGGGAATATGTTGTTTGCCGGCAAAAAACCTACCGGGATGTCTTTGCGGACCAATTAAGCCGGCCATGCGAACAATGCAGCTCGACACGTTGAAAGCCTCAACCTTTTCCTCCATGCGCTTTAAAAGTAATCCGGAAGTTTCGCTGGGCTGGGCTATGGTATCTTCATCAACTGCTGCGTTGGGCTCTCCGTAAACAGAAGTAGAACTTATCAGGATGATTTTTTGAACAGCGGTTTGCGGAATTATTTCGGCTAAATAATTAAATAAATCGAGGTATGATTGACGCTTTTCTTCCGTTCTTCCGGGCGGAACGGCAATAACAAGTATATCCGATTGTAAAAATTCATCAAAATTCGCTTTGGTTTGCTTATCGGCATTAACATGAATCAAAAAGGGTTTAATTCCGGCGTTTTGAAGAACAGGAAATTTGGAAAGGCTGGTGGTAGATCCCTTTACAGCATAGCCCAGCCCTAGCAATTGCTTACCTAAAGGCAGCCCAAGCCATCCACAACCTAAAATACTTACACTTTTTGGCACGTTCATTCGTTGAATATCGATAAAAGCCAACTGTTTTTAACTATTTGGCATCAATTTTGATTTAAATATTTACTAATTCCAATCACTATGAAACACAATAAACTTAAAAAATCAATTGCTATGGGCCTTTTAGCGGCCTTCACACTTTTTACTTTTCAAAACTGCTCTAAAATGACCAAAACCCAAAAAGGTGCAACCATTGGGGCAGTTGCCGGCGGAACCATTGGTGCCTTAATTGGCAAAAAAGCAGGTAATACGGCCGTTGGTGCCATTCTTGGCGGTGCCATTGGCGGAACCGCAGGTGCATTTATAGGAAGAAGAATGGATCGCCAGGCCGAAGAACTGAAACAAAGCATTCCGGGTGCTGAAATTATCCGCGAAGGTGAAGGAATTATTGTAAAATTCGATTCGGGTATTTTGTTCGATGTAAATAAATCGGAATTGAAGACCGCCGCCATGACCAATATCCAGAACTTATCTAAATCATTAAAGGATAATCCGGAAACAAACGTATTAATAATAGGTCATACCGACGATACCGGAAGCGACGCCTACAATGCCCGTCTTTCTGAACGACGTGCAGAAGCCGTTAAGAATTTTGCCATGAATCAGGGCATTATGTCTGGCCGTTTAACTACCCAAGGTAAGGGTGAAGGAGAACCCATTGCCGAAAATACCAGCGAAGAGGGTCGTGCTAAAAACCGCCGGGTAGAAATTGTGATCGTGGCCAACGAAAAAATGAAAGAAGAAGCCAAAAAGAACGTAGGTTAATCCTAAACTATTTGGCGAAATTTCCTTCTCCGGGAATGTCGCATCCCGGAGGGGAAATTTTTTATCTCTGCTATCTTCGTATATTTGCATCATGTTTAAGCGGATATTTATTTTCTGTTTTGTTGCTTTATACCTTGGCACAGCCAGTGGTATGGCCTTAAATCTGCACTATTGCGGCGAAAGGTTAGCCAATATTCAGATAAACGCCGCCGAAACTAAATCTTGCTGTCCGCCAAAAGCCGGAGTAGAAGATAAATGCTGTAAAAACAGATCTATTAAGATTAAAAAATCTAATCAGCACGAAGCAATCAGCTCTGTTAAAGTTCCTGCTGTTCAATCTGTAAAATTATTCAACATCAGTGTTTCCCTGTTCAGACGGACTCCAACTAATTTAAACAACCCTACATCCTACCCCTTAATAAATCCGCCCCCACAAGCGGTTCCCATCAGTTTAAAGAACTGCGTTTTCAGAATTTGATGAATTAGCTTCGCCCCCGAAGCTTCACCCTCTTGGGCCTATGGCCCAAAATCATCTATTACTATTCATCTTAAAAACAATTAAAAATGAAAACGATAAAAGTATTTGTGGCTTTAGCCTTTACCTTATTTTTAGCTAAAACCAGCAACGCACAATTTATAAAAGCCGAGGTTCAGGTAAGTGGTTTAACTTGCTCTATGTGCCAGCTAGCTACCGAAAAAGCATTAAAAACCCTCGATTTTGTGGGCGATATTAAGCCCGATCTAAACAAGAACGTTTATGTGCTAACGTTTAAAAAAGATAAGCCCGTGAATCTAGATCTGATTAAGAAAAAAGTGAAGGGTGCTGGCTTTTCGGTAAGTAACCTGGTGGCCATATTTGATTTCGATCAGTTGAAGATCAGCAATAATTTTCATTTCGATTATGCTGGCAGCAAGTATCATTTTATGAACGTAGCCGATAAAACCCTTAACGGTCCGGTTCGTTTAACGGTATTGGATAAAGATTTTATCCCTGCGGGAGACTTTAAAACCCGTTCGGCAAAAACCGAGTTCGACTGCTACCGTACCGGCGTAATGGGTGCTACACGAACTTACCACGTTACGCTATAATATGAGAAAGTACTTTTTATTGCTGGGCCTGTTCATAAGCAGCCTCAGCATTTTCGCCCAGGAGTTATACGTTTCTACCGAACCAGCCAGTAATATGCCCAAAGATGGGGTGGCACTAAGATTAAGTCACGAAGGCAGTTTTCAAAACAGCCAAAAACGGATCATACCGGAAGTAATGCTAGGATTAGATAAAAATCTGATGGTTCATGCTTCTGCCTATTTGTCTAATTTTTATCAGAGTAAGACGCAATTAAATGGCTGGAGCACCTATGCTAAATATCGATTTTTGAGCAATGATAGCACCAATTGGCATTTCCGCGGTGCCGCCTATGCCAAATATGCCTCGTTCAATAATCCGGTTACTTATCAGGAAATTAACCTGGAAGGAAACAACAGTGGAGTACAGGTAGGCGTGGTTTTTACGCAGCTTTTGCATAAACTGGCGCTATCCGGATCGGTAAATTATACCAAAGCCCTTAATAACCGGAGTGGGAACCTATTTCCCGATAACCTGGCCGATGAAAGTATTGGTTATACCTTTTCTAGCGGTTTGTTGGTTTACCCCAAACTTTACCGCAACTATAAACAAACCAATATCAATTTGTACCTGGAGTTTTTGGGTAAATCGAACATAGGAACGAACCAGCATTTAATGGACGCTGCCCCGGCAGTTCAATTTATTCTAAACAGTAATCTTCGGATAGACCTTTCGCAGCGTATTCAGCTCTGGAATAATATGAGCAGAGCCGGAAAAAACATGTTCCTGGTACGATTAGAATATAATTTATTTAACGTTTTATAGCCATTTATGCCGTTTTTTGGTTTCGGTGATGTGTGCTACGTGATGGGCCCCATGCCACGCATATAAACCTAGTAAATATTTTATATTAAAGGTTTTTTGATGCTGAGGATGAAAATAAGTCCGCTCAAAATCGGCAGGTTTTAGCGTTTTTAAAGCCATCATCCAGCGTTGATGCAGGTTTTCGAGCAGATCTAAAGAAACGCCAATAGCTCCATGTTTAGCTTCATCGCATCCGGCCCAAAGGTTTTCATCATAAGGCCGGATGCTTGGGTTTTCTTCGGTTAAAGCCAGTTTAAACCGGAAATAAGCATTCAGATGACTGTCTGCCAAATGGTGCACTACCTGACGCAGGGTCCAGCCATCCGGCCGATAGGCCGTATCTAACTGTTCGTCATTTAATCCGGCAACGGCTGCTCTTAATTTTTGAGGTAGTTCGGCTATTTCGCCCATCCATTTATTGGTTTGCTCCTCATTTGCATCAGGCAGGGCCTGGTATCTCCCGATAGGATATTTTAATTGTTCTAGATCGATATTCATTTTTCTAAAATAGCTTTTTTAACCATTTCAATAATCCCATATTAAAAGGCGGGTAAACCATTCGGTTAAAATCTATGGCACTTTGGTACATCACCGAGCGTTCATGAGAAAAGGCTTTAAAGCCATAAAATCCGTGGCAGCTGCCGGTACCGCTGGTTCCAATCCCGCCGAAAGGCAAATGTGGGTTACTAATGTGTATTAATACTTCATTAACGGCTGTACCGCCTGCCGAAGTATTTTTAATGACCTGATTGGCTACTTTTTCCGATCCGAAAATATACAATGCCAAAGGTTTGGGCCTATTGTTGATCAATTGAACAGCTTCCTCCAGATCACGGTAGGTAATGATAGGCAAAACCGGACCAAATATTTCTTCCTGCATCAGTTCCGAATCTAAGGAAACTCCGCTAAGAACCGTTGGACTGATGGTGAGATCTGCTGTTTCAAAATCTCCGCCCATCTGGATTTTTGCACCTTGTTTCACCGCTCCATCTGTCAGCGCTTTTAACCTGTCGAAATGCCTTTGGCTGATAATTTTGCCATAAACCGTTTTATCTAAATTGCCTTTCGGCTGATATAATTTGGCAGTTTTTTGCTTTAGCAGGTCTATAAATTTTTCTTGCAGGTGTTCAGGCAGCAGCACATAATCTGGAGCAATACAGGTTTGCCCGGCATTTAGAAACTTACCCCAAACTATTTTTTCTGCCGCTTTTTCCAGTTGGGCACTTTCGGTAATTAATACTGGCGACTTGCCGCCCAGTTCTAAAGTAACCGAAGCCAGGTGCTTGGCCGCAGCGGCCATTACTATTTTACCCACTTGGGTACTTCCGGTATAAAAAATATGATCGAAAGGAAGGGCCAGCAAAGCCTGAGCCACCTCGGCATCGCCTTCTACACAGGCTATTTCGGCAGCATC
The DNA here is from genome assembly GCA_046074105.1 of Sphingobacteriaceae bacterium. GTDB lineage: Bacteria > Bacteroidota > Bacteroidia > Sphingobacteriales > Sphingobacteriaceae > JAIPAN01. The sequence goes on from JBJTNQ010000158.1 coordinate 8,775, forward strand.
AAAATGCTCATTAATTAAGTTAAAAAGCAGTTTACTAGTAGCCGGGCTAAGCTCCGAAGGCTTTAAAACCGCACAATTTCCGGCAGCAATGGCCGAAACCAAAGGCGAGATCAATAATTGGAAAGGATAGTTCCAGGGAGAAATAATTAGGGAAACACCTTTAGGCTCGTAATGTATACGGTTTCGGGTAGAAATACTGGCCAATGGTGCCGGCGCTTTTTTAGGCAGCATCCACCGCGATAGATTTTTTAAAGCGAAATCTATCTCGCCATAAACAAAATAAACCTCGGTTATGGCCGCCTCAAAAAGCGGTTTTCGCAAATCATCGGCCAAAGCCTCATAAATTAAGCTTTCATTTTGCGCTATTATGGTCTTAAGCTTTTTAAGCTTGGCTTTGCGTTCTTCTACGGTGCTTTTGCGCAGCTGGATACTACGAACCTGCTGTGCGGAAAAAATATCCTGAATGGTGTTACTCATTGTTAAAATTTAAGGCTGGGATGTTTTTTATGAAAATCTGTTGCCTGCTGGTAAGCTTGTGCGGCTTGCAGTAACTTACCCTCGCCAAACAAAGTACCCATAAAAGTAATACTGGCAGGCAGACCGCGGGCATTAAATCCGTTGGGTAAAACCACAGAGGGGTGTCCGCTTAAATTAGTTGTTGTTAAGTTCTGGCCAAATGCCGGAGAAATGTAAAGGTCTAAACCTTTGAGCTTTTCGTTCAGTTGCTGAATTAATAAAGCCCGGGCACGATTGGCATTAATATAGGCCCCTGCCGGAATAAATTGTGCAGCACGAAAGGTGTTGGGCCAGGCGTTTTTAGTTTGCCGAACCAAGAGATCATCTTTACCGCTTAATACCAGTTCCTGAAAAGCAGCCCCGCACTCGGCAGAAAGAATAAGTCTCATGGCGGTATAAGGTAAGGCCGGTAATTCAATGGGTACTAATTCTGCACCCAGTTCTTTCAACTTAACCAGGGTTAGCGAATCGTTTAACTTATTCGGATATTTTCTATTAAAATCACTTGCCAGGTAGCCAATTTTCATCCCTTTAACTGATTTTTTTCCATCGTAATTGAAAGGGGCATCTATGGCACTTAAATCTTTACCATCAGTTCCTTTAATTGCTTGAAAAACCAAAGCACAATCTTCTACAGAACGAGTAATAGGACCCAATTTGTCCATGCTCCAGCTTAATGCCATGGCGCCAAATTTAGGAACCCGCCCAAAGGTAGGGCGCAAACCGGTTACACCACATTCTGTAGATGGGGAAACAATAGAACCCAGTGTTTCTGAGCCAATGGCGAAGGGTAAACAGCCCGCAGAAACCGCCGAAGCAGAACCTGCAGATGATCCGCTGGAACCTCTGGAAAGATCCCAGGGATTACGGGTTTTTCCGCCAAACCAAACATCGCCCATGGCCAATTCTCCTAAAGTCATTTTAGCCACCAAAACCGCTCCGGCTGCCTCTAATCGGCTAACCACCGTGGCATCTACGTCAATTACCTGGTTCTGATAAGGCACCGAACCCCAAGTGGTTTTATAACCCTTGGCCGCCAACAGATCTTTAACACCAAAAGGTATGCCGTGTAACACGCCGCGATATTTTCCGGCTTTAATTTCCGCATCGGCCTTAGCTGCTTGGGCAAATGCCCGTTCTTCGGTAAAGCTGACCACATTAAGCAATTGTGGTCTGTATTTTTTTAGTCTTTCGATAAAAAATCGGGTGAGTTCTACCGAGCTGATCTTTTTGGTTTTAATCAGTTCGGCCAACTGCCTGATACTATAAAAAGCCAGCTCATCTTTATTGGAAGGTAAGGCAACGGGGGCTAAATTCCCAAAACTAAAACCATCGGTCCGATCGGGAAATTGGTAACCTACCGGGATGGGGTTAAAGTTCAGGGCCGGAGAAACTGCATTATCCAGGTTTAGTTTTTGCAATTCCTGAATACTCCTCCGCTGATTTTCTAATTCCACCAACATAGAGTCAGACTCGGCCGGAGTAAATTTAATGCCCAATAGTTTAGCGGCTTGGTCTACCACACCGATAGTGATAGACTCTTCATCAATTCTATTGGCAAATAAAGCACCCAATAGAAAACCAAAAAAACAGATCGATCCTATAAAAAAGGATTTACGTAAAGCCGATTTCATTTTTAATGTGTTTAGGTTGAGAGATAAATTTAATGAAAGAAAGCTTAAATTCACCTATTCTAATTTTCACTATGCGAAATACGTGTTTATACATCTTATTTGGACTATTATTTTCTATAAGCGGGTTTGCTCAGCAAATTAAAACCGATGTGGTAGTTTGGGGAAATGGCCCAGCTGCACTGGCTGCAGGCATACAATCGGCCCGCTCTGGCGTAAAGACATTGGTTATTATGGGGGATGAAAAATTAATATTTAGCCCTTTGGCCGATTTAGTTTCAACAAACCATTCCCCATCGCTTCAAAGCGGTATATGGGCTGAATTTGCTCGAAAATATTCCCGCACCAAAGAAGTAAATGGCAAATTGCCAAATAGGTTAAACCTGAGCAGCGATTCTGCCGCTGTGGTATTAAAGGCCATTAGTGATACCGTAAAACGCCTAAGCCAGATAAAGAATGTAAGCATCAGCGAAATTAAAAGATCGGGCAAAGGATGGCAATTACGCTTAAAAAACGGACAAAAAGTAAAAACCTCACTCTTGGTAGATGCCAGCAGCAATCATCAGCTATCCAAACAATTAACCCTAAAACTTAACGATACGATAAGCACCAAAATTGACTGGAGGCAAACCGGTTTCAGAACCAGTTTGGCAGTTTTAGACCCCGCTACTATTTTGCCACCTCAGGCCTTGATACCCGAAAAAACAGAAAATGTAGTGGTTATTCCTTCCATTGAATCGCCAGTTTCGGCTATGCATGCCGGCCAAGCCGGTGGGGCTGTAGCTGCCTATTGCACATTCTTTAAAACCAATACCAAAAATTTGAACGTCCGCCTAATACAGAGCGAATTGTTAACTTATCAATCTGCTTTGATCCCTTTCGGGGATATTTTACCAAGCGATTCTAATTTTGTGAAGATTCAGCATATAGCCCTTAGCGGATTAATGAATGCCGGAATGATAGAAAAAGAAGGTGTTTTTTATTTTATGCCACACAACACCGTTTCAACCGAAGAGCTAAAGCTGCCTATGAAAACATTCTATAGCCGCAGTCAGATCTGGCTGGCCGACCATCCATCCGAGAAGCTAACTATAGAAGAAACCATTAATCTGATTATGTATACCGCTACCCGTGGCGAAGAACTTAGAAGAGAAGTGGAACGGGCATGGAAAGATAGTTTCGGTTTTAAAAGTGAATATGAGCCCAAAAGAGCCATTACCCGTTGGGAGTTTGCCATTTTATTAGATGCCTATTTACAGCCATTTAACAGCCAGGTTGACCTGCAGGGTCATTTAGTAAATTAGCATGAATCCCCAAGCCCAAAACCAGAACGGTAAGTTTTTATTACTTGCCTTTGCCCTCTTAATTGCCGGAGCATCGCTATGGTATACCAATTATCTGGTGCGCAATATCTCCATTGCCGAACGGACCCGGGCAGAGGTTTGGGCGCTAAGTAACAAGAAAATATTAGAAATTGCTGATGTAAATGACGAATTCATCACCTTCATTTACTCCATTCGCGACAGCCTGGAAGTACCCGCCATTGTAACCGATGCCAAAGGGAAGATTATTTTCTGGAAAGGGCTGGATAGTACTAAAACCAATATTCAGCTGGAGGCAGACGAATCAGCTCAAAATGCGGTAAAAACCAAAATATACGACCCCCAATATTTCGAACGGCAACTGGAGCAGATGAAGTCGCAGCACGAGCCCATAAGCATTCATGTGGCTTCCTTTGATGAAAAAGACGAGCAATTGGTCTATTATAAAGACTCGGTATTACTAAGTCGGCTTCGTATTTTTCCCTATATACAGCTTTCGCTGATTGCGGTTTTCCTGTTCTTCGCCTACTTTGTATTTAATGCCGCACGTAAATCTGAGCAAAACCAGGTTTGGGTAGGTATGGCCAAAGAAACGGCACATCAGCTGGGTACGCCCATTTCTTCGCTAATGGCCTGGATGGAGTTGCTGAAATCGAGATTTAAAGGCGAAAAAGATAACTCGCTGATACTGGAGATGGAAAACGATATGAAACGGCTAGAGATTGTGGCCGATCGTTTCTCTAAAATTGGCTCTAAACCGGTATTAGAAAGTCAGGTGGTTTTTCAGGTGGTAAACGATTTTGTAAATTATTTCAAATTTAGAAGCAGCGATAAAATAAGCTTCGAAGTTTCGGGCGAAAAGCAGGCAGAGGCATTGATCAACATCCCTCTGTTCGATTGGGTTTTAGAGAATTTGCTAAAAAATGCAGTTAACGCAATAGAAGGCAGCGGTACAATCAGTATCATCATTAAAGAAAGTCTGGTAAAAGAAAAAGTGGTTATAGACATTTCCGATTCGGGAAAAGGAATACCTAAAAACAAATTCGAGACCATTTTTCAGCCCGGTTATACCACCCGTAAAAGAGGCTGGGGGCTGGGTTTATCGCTTACCCGAAGAATTATCCAAAATTACCATCAAGGGCAAATATTTGTTAAAGAATCAGAGCCCGGCAAAGGAACCACCTTTCGTATTATTTTAAAAAGCAGTTTAACTTATGAACCGACCAACAGCTGAAGAATTTAACCCGTTTTATGCCGGCTATATTGCCACCGTTCCCGACGATGTTTTGGCAGAATTGAGAAGACAACAGGAGGCCTTTCCTGATTTTATCGGCAATATAACTACTGCAAAGGCAGACTTTGCCTACGCCCCAGGCAAATGGACCATTAAAGAGTTATTGGGCCATATAATAGATACCGAACGTATAATGGCATGCCGGGCGCTTTGCTTTGCCCGTGGTGAAACTCAAGGAATGCCGGGCTTTGATGAAAACGACTATGTGGCCGCCTCTCATTATAACGACCGTAATTTAACCAGCCTAGCCGCGGAGTTTGCCTCCCTGCGTCAAGCAAATTTATTTTTGTTTGAGTCTTTAAATGAAGAAGAATTGCAGCGCATCGGTAAGGCCAGTACCCATCCGGTTTCTGTTCGGGCTTTGTTATTTATTATGGCCGGGCATGTAAACCATCACGAAGGGGTTTTAAAGGAACGTTATTTAAACGATTAATACACGCTCCTAAATCGGGCTATCAGCCCGTAAATTGTACGGGCCACCCAAATAAAAGGCGGTAAACGGAAAATGTTTGCTAAAAAAGCAGACCAATGACCCGTTTTTCGCCAGATCTCCATAACGGCATCGGCACCTCTTAGTACTTTTCCATGCTGATTGATGATATGGATCTCCTTTTCACAGTCTTCCGGCTTAATCTGCGGGTATTGGGCCAGTAATTCAGTGTTTTGAAAAGGCACTAATCTGAATTGTTGTTTACCATCTATGCGACTCAACCAACCGCTTACCCCCATGCACATGCGGCAAGAACCATCGTAAAAAACCAAAGTCTGTTTCATCTTTAAACAACAAATATAAGCAAGCCTAAGTTCTCGGCCGGATGTTTAACTTTGCTTAACATGGAAATAAAATCTTTTACTTGTAATGCCTACCGCGAAAATGCTTACGTGCTGTTCGACCATTCGAAAGAGTGCGTAATTATTGACCCCGGAATGAACAGCAGTGCCGAACAAAACGAACTCTTTGCTTTTATTTCTGAAAATAAGCTCCAGCCGGTAAAATTATTAAACACCCACTGCCATATAGACCATGTGCTGGGCAACTATTTTGTGGCCAGCACCTATAATCTTTTGCCCGAGTTTCATGCTGCAGAGTTAGATTTGTTACATGCTATTCCGGTTTATGCTCCACAAATGGGCATTCAGTATGAGGTTTCGCCTTTGCCGACTAAGTTTTTAACCGAAACCGGGACCATTCATTTTGGCGAAAGTGAACTAGAATTAATTTTTGCGCCCGGACACTCGCCGGGTCACCTTTGTTTTTACAGCCGGGCAGATAATTTTTTAATTGGAGGCGACGTGTTATTCTATCAAAGCATTGGCCGCACCGATTTGCCGGGCGGAAACCATCAGCAATTATTAGACAGTATTAAGCATAAGCTTTTTAACCTGCCTGGAGATTGCGTAGTACATCCCGGACACGGGCCAGCTACCCAAATTGATTTTGAACGGCAGCATAATCCTTTTCTAGTTTAGTAAAGTTTTGAATACTTCGTTTTATATCGCCAAAAGATATCTCTTCTCTAAGAAGTCGGTAAACGCCATTCATATTATTTCGGGTATTTCTATGCTGGGTATTTTAGTGGGGAGTGCTGCCCTGATTATTATTTTGTCGGTATTTAATGGTTTTGAGCAAATGATCTTATCCATGTATAATGATCTTAGCCCGGAAATTCGCATAGAGTCACAGCGGGGTAAATCGTTTGATCCGCAAGGAGCTCCTTTTAATCAAATTCAAAAAGACAAGCGAGTTTTAAGCTATACCGAAGTATTACAGGAGAAAGCCCTGATTCGCTACGGAAAAAGCCAATATATAGCCCAGATTAAGGGGGTAAGTGCAGACTTTACCAAGGGCAGGTTGCTAGACAGCACCTTATATGAGGGAAACTTTAGCCTGCAATATGAAGGCGACCCCAGGGCCATTATTGGTTCATCGGTTCAGGCTTATTTATCGGTAAATATTCAGGATGAATTTCAGCCTTTGGAAATTTATTCTCCCCGTAAGGGAAAAGTAAACAGCATTAACCCGGCCGATGAGTTTGTAGTAAAAACTGTTTTCGCCGCCGGGGTTTTTAAAACTCAGGCCGATTTCGATAACCTGGTATTGGTTCCGCTTTCTTTTGCCCGCGAATTACTGGATGAACCACACGCCGTTTCTGCCATCGAAATCAATTTGAATGAAGGAGTAAATGCCGAAGGTTTTAAAAAAGAGCTGGAGCAAAAACTAGGGAAAGCATTTGTGGTTAAAGACCGGGTACAGCAAAACCAACTGCTTTATAAAATTTTAAATTCTGAGAAATGGGCCATCTTTCTCATTCTAACTTTTGTGCTCATTATTGCCATTTTTAACATTATTGGCTCATTAACCATGCTGGTTTTAGATAAGCGGAAAGATATGGCCATTTTAAGCAGTATGGGTGCCGGCAAGCGTATGATTAGCCGCATATTTTTTGCCGAAGGAATGATGATTGCCGGCTTGGGTTGTGTGATCGGGATCTTACTGGGTCTGGCTTTCTGCCTTTTTCAACAGCAAACCGGATACATAAAAATGGATGAGGGAAATGCGGTTATTATGGCCTACCCCATTGCCTTAAAGGCTTCCGATTTTGTGCTTGTTACTTTTACCGTGTTCTTCATTTCGGGTATTGCCTCGGCTATCTCATCACGCTTAAGCGTAAAAAACCTCGATAACCTGAAAGAAGATCTTTAGTTTAAGAATAAACTGGCTGCGGGTGCTTTAATTATCCCGTTTTCAACGGCTTTATCAAACATAACCTGCACCGCCTGGCGGCCCTTTTCGCCCAAATTGACCGAAAATTCGTTCACATAAAGGTTAATGTGCTGTCGCATCACCTCCCGGCTCATTTCCTGGGCATGGGCACTGATAAAATCGATGCTGGAATCTGGATTGGCAAAGGCATAGGCTACACTTTTTTGGATCAGGCGGTTTACTTTTTGCTGAATGGCTTGCGGCAGCTCTCTTTTAATCATGATGCCTCCCAGCGGGATAGGCATTTGGGTTAGTTTCTCCCAATACTCGCCCAGATCGATAATCTTTTTTAAACCTTTATCCTGGTAAGTAAACCTGTTCTCATGGATGATTAAACCCAGGTCTATTTGTTTTTGGATCAGGGCATTTTCTATGGCCGAAAAAACCATTAGCTCCTTGTTCTGTAGTTCGGGAAGGGCAATTCCTAAAAGAAAATTGGCGGTGGTATTAATTCCCGGAATACCTACTTTTAAATGGGGTTGCTGCTTAAGTTCTTCCAAACTCAAAGGCTCATTGGCAATTAGCAGTGGACCTACACCAAAGCCGAGAGCACTGCCCGAATCGAGCAATACGTATTGCTCGATAACTTTTGCAAAGGCGTGGAAACTGAGTTTGGTAACATCTAGTTCTCCACGAAAAGCCTTGAGGTTAAGTGTTTCTACATCATCAAAAAAAACCTCAAATTCTAAACCTTCGGTATCAATTTTATGATGTATCAGGGCATCGAAAATGAAGGTATCATTGGGGCAGGGCGAAAAACCAAGACTTAATTTCATTTCAGATCGTTAAAAAGAGCCAGCAGAAAATCGTTTAAGTTCTTTATCGCCAGGGGTATATCCCATGTTTCGCGGTTGCGGCGTTCTACCCAATTGGAAACCGCTCTGATTTGTATAGATGGCAATTCGGAATGATTACAGGCGTAAAAAAATGCAGCGCCTTCCATGCTTTCCAGCTGCGGTTTTAAACGTTTTACGGTTTTGGCAATGGTGTTTTCGTTGCCATGGGCCCGGTTAACCGATATGGATTTGGCTTCTTGTAGTTTACTTATTCGTTTAAATGTTTTGGCTGGAATAATGGGGCTTACAGCCGATTTTCCAAAACCTAGCTTATCAATACTCAGAAAATCTTCGCCATCTTCGGCGCCCATATCAGCAAAAATATCGTCAGTAATATGTAAAACTTGCCCTATGGCCAGGTCTTTTTTAAAACTGCCGGCAATTCCTGCATTAATGGCTAAATCGTAATGCTGCGTTGCCAGGTGTTTGCCCATTTCAAATGCGGTAGATACCATTCCCACACCTGTTATGAGTACTTTTAACTGATGTTTGCCTATTAAATATTTACCCGGTTGCAAACCCGGTCTTAGACTATCAAGAATTGGTTTAATCTCTTTTTCTGTAGCAGATACGAGGAGGAGTTTCATAATATAAAGTTAAACACAAACTGCTTTCTTACTGCGCTTAAAGGAGTTTATTTATATTTGTAAGCTAATTTAATACTAAAATGATTTATATCACCCGAAGAGAACGTTTTAATGCTGCCCATAAACTGTTTCGTGAAGATTGGAGTGCAGAAAAAAATACGGAAACCTTTGGAAAATGTGCTAACCCAAATTGGCATGGGCATAACTATGATCTTTGGGTTACCGTTAAAGGAGAAGTTAATCCGGATACGGGATTTGTAATTGATTTAAAGGAACTCAAAAGAATTGTTTTAGATCGGGTGATTGATAAATTAGACCACCGGAACATTAATCTGGATGTTGATTTCATGAAAGGCAAGTTAGCCTCTACCGAAGTTTTGGCCATTGCTATTTGGGATGAGTTAAAAATGCCTATTGCCCAGCATGGTGCCGAATTGCACTCTATAAAACTGTACGAAACAGAAAATAATTATATCGAATACTTCGGATAAAAAACCATAAAACCACCAAGATGGAACCTACACACCACCTTCATTTAGATGAAGAAAATGAAGTGAACGGCTATAAAAAGATCGATCGCTACAACGAAGCCAAGATCAGTCGTATTGCCGGGCATTATGCTGCTATTTTACCCGAACTGGGTGAAGATCCATCCCGGGAGGGCTTACTAAAAACTCCAGAACGGGTGGCTAAGGCTCTTCAATTTTTAACCCATGGCTATGATGTAAAACCGGATGAAATTCTTAAAAGCGCCATGTTTAAGGAAGATTACAGCCAAATGGTGGTGGTAAAAGACATTGAGGTTTTTTCGATGTGCGAACACCATTTACTACCCTTTTTCGGAAAAGCACATATTGCCTATATACCTAACGGCCACATTGTGGGTTTAAGTAAAATTCCACGTGTGGTGGATGCCTTCGCCCGTAGGTTACAGGTACAGGAGCGCTTAACCAACGAAATAAGAGACTGTATTCAAGATACTTTAGACCCTGCCGGAGTTGCCGTGGTAATAGAATGTAAACACTTATGTATGTCTATGAGAGGCGTACAGAAACAAAACTCGGTAACTACCACATCGGCTTTTACCGGCGAATTTGTGAACGAAAAAACCCGTTCAGAATTTTTAAAATTAATTACTTCAAGCCTAGACTAAGCGAAAAAATATGAAAGCATACGTTTTTCCCGGACAGGGAGCGCAATTTGTAGGAATGGGAAAAGACCTTTATGAGCAATCTGACGAGGCTAAACAGCTTTTCGAACAGGCTAATGCCATTTTGGGTTTCCGCATTACCGATATCATGTTTAACGGAACAGACGAGGAATTGAAGCAAACCAAAGTTACTCAGCCGGCCATTTTCTTACACTCGGTTATTTTGGCTAAGGTTTTAGGAAATGGTTTTAAACCCGATATGGTGGCCGGTCATAGTTTAGGTGAGTTTTCAGCATTGGTTGCTGCCGGAGCTTTATCTTTCGAAGATGGCTTGCGTTTAGTGGCAGCACGAGCCAACGCCATGCAAAAAGCCTGCGAACATGAGCCTTCTACCATGGCCGCTATTTTAGGGCTGGATGACGAAGTGGTAGAAAATATTTGCAGCGAAATAGATGAAGTGGTGGTACCTGCAAACTACAATTGCCCGGGCCAGCTGGTTATTTCTGGCAGTATTACCGGTATAGACCAGGCATGCGAAAAACTAACCGCAGCAGGTGCCAAAAGAGCATTAAAATTAAATGTGGGCGGTGCTTTTCATTCTCCTTTAATGGAACCCGCACGTGCCGAACTGCAACTGGCTATTGAGAATACCGAAATAAAATCTCCAATTTGCCCTATTTACCAAAACATTGATGCTAAACCTTATACCGATACGGCAGCTATTAAGCAAAATTTAATTGCCCAGTTAACCGGTGCGGTACGCTGGACCCAAATTGTACAGCATATGCTGCAAAATGGTGCTACTTCATTTACTGAAGTGGGTCCTGGCAATGTGTTACAGGGTTTGGTTAAAAAGGTAGATCGTTCTGCAGAAACCTTTAGCGCTGCTATCTAAACATTTGGCTATAGCCGGGTAAATTTGATCTGAAAATTTTATCGAGACAGATATATTTTTTATCTGTTTACGCGTTTAAAATGGTATTTTAGGTTAAATGCTTACCTATTTTGAACTTGCTCTCTAATACCCGATTACTGCTTCTTACCTTATGCCTGGGTTTTGCATGCACCGCATTAATTCTGCATTATAGTTTTAATGAGAAAAATATTGTTGCCCGTGAAGGGCGAAGAGTAGAGCAAAATTTGCACGAGAAAGAAGAGTTAATCTACTCTTTCCTCAATAAAAAGCCTTTTTTCGATTCGCTAAAAAATATACAGAACAATACCCAATTAAGCGAATCCTTAATCTCCGAATTAAAAGACCAGCATTTAATCTATTTACAAGCATTTAAGCAGGGTAAAGTAAGTTTCTACAATGGTATACGGGTATATTTTAAAACAGATCAATATCTAAAAGAAGGAAGCAGTTTTCTGAGCACCAAAAATGGCTTTTACGAAGTCATTAAAAAGTCTGAGGGAGATTATAGTGTGGTTTTTTATATCCCTATTAAAACCAATTATCCTTATCAAAACCAATATCTCAAAAACGATTTTTCGCCCGATCTGATTGGAAATAACCACCTTGAACTGGCTGGTCTAAACGATCGGGAAGTAGTGAATATTCGGAATAAGAGTGGCAAATATTTATTCTCTGTAAAGTTTAAGCCCACACCCGAAAACCACTTCTACTCCGGATCTGAATTATGGGCCTGGATTTTTAGTGCTTTCTTTGGCCTTTTATTTTTTAACCAATTTTGCCGTTGGCTGGTTAGAATTTATAATTTTAAAACCGGTTTTATTACCCTTTGCGGTGGAATTATTGGCTTCAGGCTACTCTCGTTATGGTACGGTATTTTGCCCCGCCATTTTAACCTTCAGATTTTCGACCCCAAGAACTATGCAGAGAACCTGTTTTTTCCTTCTTTGGGCGAATTATTGTTTAGTATTCTGGCTTTTAACTGGATATTCTTATTCTTCTACCTGCATCAGGCGCATCTAAAAATATTTACCCTTAGAAAACAAGCCCGACGGGTGCTTTTGGCTGCCCTCATGGCCATGCTTTTATTTTTTGGCGTATACGCTTTTAACGAGTTATTATTCAGCCTGATTTATAATTCAAACATTAACCTTGATTTAAGTAATATAGTTAGCCTAACGGGATTTAGCTGGTTAGGAATCGGGATCATTTGTTTGAGTCTATTTGGCCTTTTTATTCTGGTTGAGATCGTACTCACTAAATCCATCAGACTAAATCTGAGCTGGAAAAATAAGCCGTATACCGTTTTGCTTATACTGGTTATTGTTTCGCTCCTCTATCAGCTTATTACCTTTAATTTAAATGCCTTGTTCCTTGTTTTTCCGGTGGTTGCCGGCATACAAAACTGGTTTAAGCTAAAGCATACTAAAATAGCCATACAAGGTATTGTGGCCATTGTTTTATTGGGCTCTTTTGCAGTTTCTATTCAGCTAACGCGATTTAAAGATATAAAAGAGCGGGAATCGCGAAAATTGTTGGCCCAGCGCCTGGAATCACCCGAAGATCCGAATGCAGTACTCTTGTTTTTAAATAAAGAAAACAAGATCTCTCATGATGAAATGGTAGCCGATTTTTTCAGAGATCCCCTTATTAATCATCAAATACTCATTAATAGGCTTCAAAAGCTCTATTTTGATGGTTATTTATCTCGTTACGATTTTAAGGCTTATGAATTTTATCCCAATGGAAACCCGGTTATCCTCGAATCTGAGTTTAATTTAGATCATTTTAAAAACCTGGTACTCTCCGGTTCGGTAAAAGTTTCCCAATACTTTTATCGGGTTACCAATAATTATGGGTTTCAAAGTTATTTCGCCATCATCCCAATTATTCAGAATAAGCTCACCTTAGGCACCCTGGCCATAGAGCTGCGTACCAAACCGATGGATGAGATCAATACTTTTCCTCAATTATTAATGGATGGAAAAGTAGAGTTAGATATGCGAATGGGAGACTATAGTTATGCCTTTTATCATCTTAATGAATTAAACGATCAGCACGGCGAGTATATCTACGATTTAGTTAATAAGCAGTTTAAGGGTAAAAACAACGATTTTGTTTTTGTAAGCGGTAAAGACCACACCGGTAAGCTATATAACCATCTAATCTATCAGCCCAATGAATGGAAAATAGTGGTGGTAAGCAAAAAAGCACACTCCTTAGTTGAAAGTCTGGCTTCGGCATCTTCCTTGTTCTTGTTGCTGCTTATTTTTGGTTCGCTGGTTTATCTATTAAATGAAATTGTGGTGCATCAGCAAGACTGGAAAAAGTTATTCTTACCCATAAACCTGCTCTACAAAACTAGAATTCAGCTTTCCTTATTAGCTGCAGTAGTATTTACCCTGGTTATTACCGGATTTATAACTTTTTACAACATCAGTAAGCAATACCGTTCGCAACAGGAAGAAAATATACTCGAAAAAGTAAAGGAAATGGCTAGCGGAATTAAAAACCAATTCTTAAAAAACGATACGCTTGCACTCAATGAACAAACTCAGATAGCTATCGAAAAATTTGCAGAAATAAGCCGGGCCGATCTGAATTTGTTTGATAAGCAGGGCGATTTGCTGTTTAGTACCCAGCCCAAATTTTATGAAAGCGGATTAATTACCCCCAAGATTAATGCTCTGGCTTTTATTTATCTAAGCCAGTCGCAGGTGTCGGAATATATTGGGCATGAAAAAATAGGCAAATTGAATTACCTAACGGGATATGTTCCGATTAAAAATAGCAAGAACAGGGCAATTGCCTATTTGGGGTTTCCTTATTTTTCCAATGAACAAGATTATCAGATCAGGATAGGTACTTTTCTTAACGCCCTGATCAATTTTTACGCTATTATATTGGTTTTTGTTGGTTTTGTTGCCCTGTTTATCGCCAATCAAATTACCAATCCGCTAAGTTTGATCCAAAAAAGTTTGAGCCTTACCAAAATTGGGAGAAAGAATAAATCCATCAAGTGGAATCGTAAAGATGAAATTGGCAACCTGATTAATGAGTATAATAACATGATCCTTGCCCTGGAAGAAAGTGCCCGCAAGTTGGCACAATCTGAACGCGAAACCGCCTGGCGTGAAATGGCGAAACAAGTTGCCCACGAAATTAAAAATCCATTAACGCCTTTAAAATTGGGTGTACAGTTGCTGCAAAAAGCTTGGGAAGAGAAAGATCCTGACTTTAATCAGAAATTTGAAAAATTCAGTAAATCCTTTATCGAGCAAATAGAAAGCCTTTCGCACATTGCTTCCGAATTTTCCAATTTTGCCAAAATGCCCGATATCGTATTAGAAAAAATTGATTTGAAGCAAATTCTCGAACAATCTATTGAGGTTTACCAGCAACTAGACAACATTAGAATTAGCCTAACCGATAACAGTAGAAGTAAAATTTGGGTAAATGCAGATCGGGATCAGCTGCTACGTGCATTTAATAACCTGATTAAAAATGCGGTTGAGGCCATGCCTGATGGCCGGAAAGGGGAAGTTCAAATTGACCTGAGCCGAGACCCTAAACACGCTTATATAGATATCAGCGATAACGGAGCAGGTATTCCCGAAAGTTTGAGAGAACAGATTTTTGTACCCAATTTTACCACCAAATCTTCGGGTACGGGCTTAGGTCTGGCTTTCGTAAAACAATGCCTAAAGAGTATAGGCGGAAGTATAACCTTCGAAACTTCTGCCCAAAAAGGAACTACTTTTTATATCAGTATCCCGCTAACGGCTTAAACTGGTTTTATTACTTTAAATTCAGATTTGCACTTCCTATAGTAAAGCCATCGGCATACAACATAATGGTATATACGCCTTTTTGAAAAGGTTCTGGGTTGGTCCAGCTTATGGTATATAGTTTTCCATCGTTCGCAAACTCAACTGCGGTTTTGTAAGAAAATTGCATTTCATCGCCATTGGCCAAAAACATACTTCCGGTATCGGCAATAATTAAATTGCCATTAGGATCTATAACTCTTAAATAAATATTATGAAAGCCCTTATCGGCCATATCGTTATTGGCCAACTGAAAGTTGATATTTAATTTCTGAGCGCCCGAGGCTTTGCTTACACTGGTTTCTTTACCGTTATCTTTTACCCTTACCGGATTAATTTTGATGGCAGAAACCTTAAGTGCAGCTGCTGCTCTCACTTTTTTATCCAAATCTTTGTTTTGCTTTTCTAAAGCCTGAGCACGTTCGCTAACCGAACTTACTTTGGTTTTTAAACTATCTCTTTCGGTAGTTAAACTGGCATTTTCTTTTTTAAGCTCTTCAATATCTTTTACGTATTTACCAACAAAATAACGCAGTTGTTTTACATCTTCACGAGCTAAAATCAGTTGCTTTTGGGTGAGTTCGCCGTTGCGGAGTGCTTCACGCAATTCAGCAATTTTTTTACGGGCTTCTGCCTGCTGCTGATGCATATCCTCATTTAATAATGCATAATCGTTATTAGCTTTATCTAAGGCAGCCTCAATTTTGTCTATTTCGGTCTGCATTAACGATTTTTCATCACCCAATTTGGTTACCTGCGCTTCTGCATTTCGGTTTCTGAAAAACAAAACGGCATTGGTAGTAAATAAGGCTAGTAATAAGAATAACAACAAGTAAAGTTTGTTATTGTCTTTTTTGGTAACGGGTGTTGGTTGTTTTGTGGCCATGGTTTTTTAGGTCTTAAGCTTTTAATAATTATTTGCTTTCATCAACATAGTTGAGACGCAAATCGGTTAAAAATTGCTCTAATAATCTATTTAATTCAGGGCTTAGATTTCCCTGGGTTTTTTGTTTCAACATATCCAGCATATCTATGCTTTCTTTAGCTTGTTCTAAATTTTTTTCTATTTTTTGAGTTACAGGATTCATTAATTTACCTAAACCCTGCATTCCAGAAGTATGAAAAAGATACAGTAAAGAGGCAAAAAGCTGATCGTTTTTATCCATAAGTCTTTGAATTAACATTTAAACGGAATTTGTAGCCGTTTATTTTGAATGTTTAAGAACACAAATATATAATAATGTTGCAACCTGTAATTTTAAACCACTAATTAGTTTGATTTACCCCTGGCTGTGCAAAAATTATGGTCTGCAAAAAAAAGCAATTCAATTATCTTTGAATATTCATGAGAAACACAAATCGCAAAGCATTTACCCTCGTAATTCTTCCAATTCTTTTTTTCTGTGCGGGTGTTTATGCACAAGGGGATATAAACCCGAAAAGAGAATTTCGCGGGGTTTGGATAGCCACGGTGGCCAATATCGACTGGCCTTCTAAACCCGGGCTTAGCAGCGAAGAGCAGCAAAAAGAACTGATCGCTATTTTAGATAATCACCAAAAATCAGGCATAAACGCCGTAATGTTGCAAATACGGCCTGCAGCCGATGCC
Organism: Sphingobacteriaceae bacterium; assembly: GCA_046074105.1. Classification (GTDB taxonomy): domain Bacteria; phylum Bacteroidota; class Bacteroidia; order Sphingobacteriales; family Sphingobacteriaceae; genus JAIPAN01. The sequence goes on from JBJTNQ010000158.1 coordinate 25,224, forward strand.
TTTTACGGACAAGGAAAAGAATTATGGAGCCGCTTTTTAACTGGCATGCAGGGAAAAGCGCCTGTTCCTTATTATGACCCCCTGGCTTTTGCCATTGGCGAGGCACACCGGCGGGGCATGGAACTTCATGCCTGGTTTAACCCTTACCGGGCTACTTCCGATCTGATAGATAGAAACACCAGCCCTAATCATATTAGCAAGCAAAAACCAGAGTGGTTTTTTACTTACAGCGGCAAAAAACTATTCAATCCGGGGTTACCCGAAGTTCGCGAATACATCATATCGGTTATAATGGATGTGGTAAGAAACTACGATATAGACGGGGTGCATTTCGATGATTATTTTTACCCCTATCCGGAAGCAGGGCAGGTGATTAATGATTATAGCGCCTATCAGTTATATGGTGCCAATTATAAGGATATTAACGATTGGCGCAGGCAAAACGTTGATACCCTTATCCATATGGTTTCAGATAGTATTCATCACGCCAAAGCGTATGTAAAATTTGGGATAAGCCCTTTCGGAATATGGAGAAACCAGTCGCAAGATCCGGAAGGTTCGGCCACCAACGGGCTGGATGGTTACGGGAAATTATATGCCGATGCCCGTAAATGGGTAAAATCAGGTTGGATAGACTATATTAACCCGCAAATTTATTTTCCTTTTAACTATGCTGCAGCAGCCTACGAAAAACTGGTAGACTGGTGGAGTAATAATAGTTTTGATAAACATTTATACATAGGCATTGGCGCTTACCGGGCCATAGAAAAAAGAAATGGTTGGCAATACCCGAGTCAGATACCCGATCAGATCAGATACTTACGTCAAAATGCGAGGGTACAGGGAAGTATATTTTTTAGTTCAAAATCCTTACGGGATAACCTGGCCGGATTAAATGATTCGCTTCAAACTAATTTCCACAAAACGCTTGCCCTGCCGCCAAAAATGAGCTGGTTAGATGCGGTTGCACCAAATGCTCCTTTAATGGTTGAGGTTCAGATCTTATACAGGTCGGTAAAGCTAAAGTGGGTGTCGCCACCCGAAGCAAAAGACGGAGAAACAGCCTATGGTTATGTGGTTTATCGGTTTAATGAGGGTGAAAAAATGGATATTACTGACCCCAAAAACATGCTTCACATTTCTTATGATAGTGAGATAACCGAATTTATAGATAACACAGTAGGCTCGGGCAAAAGATACACTTATCTGATTACCGCTCTGGATAGATTAAAAAACGAGAGCGAGCCCTCTAACCATGTGGGTATTAAAACCAATTAACTATTCATGATGGCGCCGCCATTAATATCAATGGCTTGCCCGGTAATAGATTCCTGCTCTAATAAATATGCGGTCAAACCAGCAATTTCTTCGGGTTCGCTCATTTTGCGAAGCGGCACACTTTGCATAGCCATTTCATAAAATTCGGCTTTAGTGATGCCTATACCATCGGCAATACCCTGCAAACCCTGCTGGGCCATATCAGTATTTACCCAACCCGGGCAAATGGCATTTACCAAAATATTTTCTGGGGCAAATTGAATGGCCCACGAACGCATTAACCCTAATAATCCGGCTTTGCTGGCGCAATAGGCGCTGTAATTGGCTACACCCAAACGTGCTAAAACTGAAGAGGTAATTACAATTTGTTTATAGGTAGATTTGGCTAAACGTAGATTGGGCAAAAAAGTGTTTACTAAATTATAAGTTCCGGTTAAATTGGTTCCTATAATTTGCTCCCATCGGTCTGAATTGCCCCAGTAGTTTTCGCCGCCAACACCGGCATTGGCTACCAAACCGTGAATTTCTTCTTTTTCTAATAAATCGGCTACTTTGGCCAAATCTTCCAAAGAACGTATATCGGCAGCAAAAACATGATGTTTGCCCGGAAGACCGGCTGCTACTTTTTGTAATTTTTCGAGGTTTCTACCCAACAAAATACAAGTATCGCCATTGGCCGCTAATTTTTTAGCCATAGCCATACCAATACCACTTCCGGCACCGCTAATTAGATAAGTTTTATTCATTTGCTTTAAATATTCAGAATTCTAAGTTAGCAAATAAGCTTATTTCATTTTAGCTATTTCGGTACTCAACAACTCATCGATGTTTTTTTGAGTGGAGGTGCTTAAAAACCGTATCACCCCTTTACTATCCAGCATCATTGAAACCGGGGTTTGCATAATGCCCATTTTTTCCATCACAAATGAAAAATCGCCAGGGGCGTGGATAAATGCCAGAGGCCGTTTTTTCAAAAATTCTTTGATTAATACCGGATCCTCAAAAGTTAAAGCCCAAAACTGAACCGGTTTGCCTTTATACTTTTGGGCCAACTGGTTCATGGCCGAAAGCTGATTTAGACTACCATAGTCAGATTTGCTCCAAAAAAACAGAACGGTTGCATGGCCCATTAAGCTTTTAGGCGTCAGGGTTTTACTATCCAACGTTTTTAGCGAAAAAGCAGGCAGGGTTTTTCCGATCCATTTTTTCTTTAAGGCAGCAGTTTCTTCGTCACGGAGCTTTTGAATGGCCTTAATTTCTGCAGAATTGGGGGGCGTAACCTGAACAATGGTTGGGGGGCCTTCCTCTACAATTTCCATGCTCAAAAAACCGTGAAACTGTTTATCTAACAGGTCTACCTGAGCCTGGCTAAGGGTTTTTCCTTTAACATCTTTATAAATGAACATATTTTGGGCTTTTAATAAACTGGTGCCGGCCATTTGCAGAACCAGAACTGGAATGATAAAACTTATTTTCATTGGTGATGGATTTGATCTATCTATAACCACTTTTTGAAAAAAATATTGCATGAAAAAAAGCCGGCCCCGAAAATTCGGGGCCGGCCGCTATACAAGAAATCTGTCTTTATTTTTTCTCAGGCTCTAACACCAGTCGAATATAATTTGCTCCGCTTAAGTACTGATTAGCCGCAGCTTTCAGGGCCTCGGGAGTAACTTTTTTCAACGCTTCGAGATAGCTCAAAATCATTTTCTGATCTTCATTGTTCTGATACTGACCCACCAGATAACTTAACCAGAAACTGTTTTCCTTTAATTGAACCTCGGTTGATCGGCGCTCTTCGGCCATGAATTTTTCTAGATCTACAGCCAGGGCTCCATTCTTTTTAATCTTATTGATCTCATCTAAAGAAGCGGCAATCAGTTTTTCTACATTTTCAGGACCGCAGCCAAAAGCGATGGTAAAACTGTAACGGCCGGTCGGGTATTTCCCGTAATTAAAAAAGGCACCCGGACTGTACACGCCGCCTTCATCTTCGCGTAAACGCTCAATGAGTTTAATTTGCAATACTTCGCCCAAGGCTTCGAGCAAATTATTGTTATCGGGGGTATAATTGTAGTCTCCGGTAAACACCAGCCGAACGGTTGCTTTAGGCTCTGTACCCTTATAAACCGTTTTGTAAATTTTTCCTTCCGGAGATTTAATACCCAAATTTTTTGCCTCTTCTTTTCGGGCTATGGCAGGCAGTCCGCCAAGATATTGAGCCAATAATGGTTTTATCTTATCTACATCAAAACTACCAACAAACACAAAGGTAAAATCGCCGGCATCGGCAAAACGTTCTTTATAAATTTCAAATGCCCTATCTAGGTTAATTTGCTCTACCTTGGCTAAGCTTGGGCCAGTACGGCGGAAATTATAATTGCCCAGAACGGCGGCAACGGTATCAGTAAATACACTATTCGGATCGTTTTCGCGGTTAGCTAAACCTCCCTTTTGCTGGGTAATAAACCCTTTAAATATTTCGGTGTCTTTGCGGGGCTGGGTAAAATATAAATAATTTAGCTGTAGTGCTATTTCCAGATCTTTTGGAGAGGCGTAGCCCGAAATTCCTTCGCTTCGCTCGCTGATATAAGGAGCAACCGACACCTTTTTGCCATTTAATAGTTTGGGCAGCTGCAACGCATTAAATTCGCCCACGCCACTCCGGCCAATAATACTGGCCGCATTTACCGCAGACTGATAATCGGCATCGGAGTATAAAGACGTTCCTCCGGGGCTATAAGCCGAAAAGTTGATCTCGTCGTTTTTAAAATCGGTTGGTTTTAAAACAGCCCTTACTCCATTGCTAAAGGTAAGTTCGGTAACACCCAGTTCTGGTATTTTATTTTCTGCAATTATGGTGGCCGATTTCGGTTTCACAGCCAATAATGGTTTATCAGAAACCTGATCTACATAAGGTTTAATATCAGACTGAGCTACACTGGCAACCCAAGTATTGATTAATGCTTCGGCAGGCATGGTGGCCTTATCTTTTTCCGGACCCATTACAATAATATCGCGGTTGGTATCGGTAATATATTGTCTGGCAAGGGTATTTACTTGGGTTAAGGTAATTTCAGGAACCTGAGCATTGGCCAATTTAAACTCATAATCAATACCCGGACTGGCTTCGCCTTTAAGGAAATGACGCAGGTATTCATTAACAAAAGCATCTGAAGCTGTTTTGTCTTTTTCTTTTAATGACGATTCCATCTGAATTAAATAGGCCTGCTTGGCACGGTCGAGCTCGGTTTGTGTAAATCCGTACTTTTTAATGCGTTCGGTTTCTGTTAAAGCTGCTTTAAAGCCTTTTTCAAACTCTCCGGGCTTAGCCACCATCGAAACATTAAAGGCATCTAATCCGGCTAAAAAGCCACTTACCCCGCCGGCGGCTTGCAAAAACGGTGGATTAGCTTGTTTGGTTAATTCGCTAAAACGGGCCTGCATCATTCGGTTCATTAAAGAACGTATGGTACTTTTGCGGTAATCTTCATCGGTACGAATTACCATTTCGGGATGTTTAACAATAATTTGGGCAACCGTAACCGGAAATTCTTTATCGGTAACTGTAATAAATTGGTTTTTTCCGCTTAGCGGGATATTATAATCTGTTCTTAAACGAGCTTTAGCCGGTTTCTTCAGATCAGAGAATTTTGCCTTGATCATGCTTTCTACCTGAGCAACATCCATATCGCCCACCACAATTAAAGCCTGCAGATCCGGGCGATACCAGTCGGCATAGAACTGTTTAATCACCTCTGGTTTAAAGTTTTTCAACACTTCTTCCGTACCAATAGGCAAACGCTTAGCGTATCTGGAATTATTAAAAAGCATGGGCAGGTATTGCTGCTGCATACGCTGTGCAGCACCTTTACCTAAACGTTTTTCTTCTAAAACCACCCCGCGTTCTTTGTTAATCTCTTCCACATCTAAGGTAGCATCCTGAGCCCAGTCACGCATAATCTGCAAGCCATTCTTAAACACTTCGGGGTCGTCGGTAGGAATAGGTAACTGATAAACCGTTTCATCAAAACTGGTATACGCATTCAGATCGGCGCCAAAACGCACACCCGCTTTTTGCAAATAGTTCACCAGGTCGTTTTTAGGATAGTTTTTGGTACCGTTAAAGCTCATGTGTTCCATAAAGTGCGCCAAACCCTGCTGATCATCGTTCTCTAAAATAGAACCCACTTTATTGGCAAGGTATAAGGTGGCCCGATTTTTAGGCTCCGTGTTTTTACGGATATAATACGTGAAGCCATTGGGCAGTTTTCCGGTTTTTACCTGTGCATCAAGCGGTATAGCTTTAATAGCCGCCTGGGTTCTTTTTACCTTAGGTGAAAGCTGTTTTTGAGCTAAAGCCTGGCCCGAAAAGCTTATCGCGATAGCTAAAACATAAATGGAGTATTTAAAGTTTATTTTCATAAGTCCTTTTTTTGAAATTAAATGTCGGAAACAAAACGCTATTTTTTCTAGCCTTATTGTAGTTTATCTCCTAAACGGGATTTCTTAAATAAGAAAAACGCATTTTCTGTTTACCTTAGTTTAGATGAATACCAACCTGGGGCTGTTACAAAATATTGCTAATAAATCTGAACGCCTGATCTTAGGCTTAATGTCGGGCACCTCTTTAGATGGCCTGGACCTGGCTTTATGCCGAATTAGCGGTTCGGCAAATCAAACCCAATTAACACTAGCCGCATTTAAGACTATTGCTTACCCGGAAAGTTTTAAAACCGCCTTGCGTACTGTTTTTGCGCAAAAGCAGGTCGATTTGGAAAAGCTGACACTTTTAAATGCCTATATCGGGAATTATCATGCCGAATTGGTTTTGCAAAGCTTAAAAGAATGGGGAGTTAAACCCGATGAGGTAGATGCCATAGCCAGTCACGGGCAAACCATTTATCATGCTCCGAAGCATTTTCATGGGCAAAAAGATTATCCCAATGCCACACTGCAAATTGGCGACGGGGACCACCTGGCGGTTAAAACCGGAATTCTTACCCTCAGCGATTTTAGACAAAAACACCTAGCGGCAGGGGGCGAGGGGGCGCCTTTGGCCATTTATGGCGATTATGTATTGTTCAGTTCGCCCGATGAGAACCGTATTCTGCTAAACCTGGGCGGAATAGCCAATTTTACTTTTTTGCCGCAAAGCGGCGATGTGGGTCAGATCCTATCAACCGATGTAGGCCCGGCAAATACCTTGATCGATGCTGTCGTGCAAGCCTATTTTCAACAAGATTTTGACCGCGATGGGCTAATTGCCCGATCGGGTCAGGTTAATCAGGCTTTACTCGAAGAGCTGATGAAACATCCGTTTATAGTAGAGCAACTGCCAAAATCTACCGGACCAGAGTTGTTTAATTTAAGTTTTGTAGAATCAGCAATAAGTAAACTTAAACTGAACTTAAAACCGGAAGATATAGTGGCCACACTAAGCCGGCTAACGGCTGAAATAGTCGCCAAGACCATTCGAAACAACTTTAACTATCCCAATACGGCAATTTATAGCAGCGGGGGAGGCATTCACAACCACTTTCTGATGGATCAGCTTATGGCGCTATTACCCGATATTAAGTTCAGTAGTCTGGATACCCTGGGTATCCACCCGGATGCCAAAGAGGCCGTATTGTTTGCTATCCTGGCCAATGAAACCCTGGTGGGAGAGCCCATGGAATTTGGATATGGTCCTGCTGTTAGTTTAGGAAAAATTAGTTTTCCGAAATGATTCCAACAGTTTCCATGTAATCCCGAAGGGCTTGGATAGTCCTTTTTTACTTATTTGAAGTTTAAGCCCTTCGGGCTTGAGTTTCATTTCCCTATCCAAATCTATTTAACTAAAAATCTGTTTCATTATTGTTGTTGGAGTACAGGATTAGGCGGATTAGACCCTGGCTTTTATGGCTAAAGAATATCTATCTAACAAAGAAAAAGCCTTTTGAATTCATCTCAATATGTTATTTTTGCGATACATTATGGCAGAAATAACCATCAGCAATCACGACTGGGATCGTTTAAAGATCAAACTGAAGCGCAAATACAATCATTTGTCTGATGCCGACCTTAATTTTCAGGTTGGGCAGGAAGAAGAACTGATTACCCATTTAATGGAGCGCCTTAACCG
>JBJTNQ010000159.1:0-3351 GCA_046074105.1 Sphingobacteriaceae bacterium
TTAGATGAAAGGTACCTACCTGCTAATCAATACCCTCACTATACTGTTTCCGCTGCTGCTTTCTTTCGATAAGAAGGTTCGTTTTGTCCAGTATTGGAAACACCTGATCCCTTCTTTAGTCCTTACGGGATTAGTTTTTCTGATCTGGGACCTCATCTTTACCTGGAACGGGGTTTGGTCATTCAATCCAGATTATGTGCTGGGCATTTATTTCCAAGGCCTGCCTTTAGAAGAGATGCTGTTCGTTATTACCGTTCCCTTTGCCTGTATTTTTATTTACGAAGGCCTTAATCATTATATTAAAACCGATGTATTGGCATCGCTATCGCGATGGATAAGTATAGGCTTAATGCTGCTGTCCATTACCCTGTTGTTCTTATACTACGATCGTATCTATACCCTCGTTACTTTCGGGCTGCTGCTGCCCTTGCTAATTTATATCCGGTTCGTACGGCAAGCGGCCTGGCTGAGCCGCTTCTACCTGGCGTATTTGGTTTCGCTACTGCCTTTTTATATCGTAAATGGCTTATTAACCAGTATTCCGGTGGTGATGTATAATGATGCAGAAAACATGGCCATTAGGGTAGGGACTATCCCTTTTGAAGATCATTTTTATTCTCTAGCCTTATTGCTGATGAATATGCTCTTTTTCGAATATTTTAAAAAGCGAAGCCGATGAACAGTTTGCCCAGTTATTCCAGATCTCAACTGGCTTTACGCAACGGACAAGATAAACCCGAGATATGGGTAGCCTTTGAAGGAAAAATCTACGATGTTTCGGAAAGCCGGCTATGGAAAAACGGAAAGCACTATGAGCATTGGGCCGGCCAAGATCTGACAGACGAACTGAAAGATGCTCCGCATACCCGGCAGGTATTTGAAAAGTTTGAAGTGATAGGTCGGTTAAAATGACGCTACTGTCATTCTGAACGGAGTGAAGAATCTTTAGATCTTTCATTGCACGCTCCCTCAAAGAGGTCCTTTGGACAAAGGAGTCTCTCCCAAAGGGATTCTTTGGATTGGACAGGATGACAGAACGATTTATACCTCTATGGTGAAGCTGCTTAGTTTTACAAATTCCTTCACCCGGTCTGTAATTTCTTGTTCAGTTAGGTTTTGAATGCGCTCCGTGCCGAACTTCTCTACGCAGAAAGAAGCCAGGGCAGAACCGAAAATAATGGCATTCTTCATATTGTTAAAGTTCACCGTACCCACCTTAGCCAAATAACCAATAAAACCGCCGGCAAAGCTGTCGCCGGCACCGGTTGGATCAAAAACTTCGGCTAGCGGAAGGGCAGGAGCAGAGAATACCTGGTTTTCGTGGAACAATAAAGCCCCATGTTCACCTTTTTTAATGATTAGGTATTTGGGTCCCATGGTTAGGATCTTTTCTGCGGCTTTAACTAAAGAGTACTCGCCAGATAATTGACGGGCTTCTGCATCGTTAATGGTTAAAACATCTACCTGCTTTAAAGTCTTCAGCAGATCGTCTAGTGCAATATCCATCCAGAAGTTCATGGTATCCAGTACAATGAGTTTCGGACGTTTCTCTAAACGTTCTATGGTAGTTAGTTGCACCTGCGGTGCCAGGTTGCCTAGTAATAAGAATTCGCAATCCTGATAAGAAGCTGGTACAATAGGATCGAAATCGGCCAGTACGTTCAGGTCGGTTACCAAAGTGTCGCGGCTGTTCATGTCAGTATGGTATTTTCCCGACCAAAAAAATGATTTTTCGCCTGCTTTAATCTGTAAACCTTCGGTATCAATACCATGATTTTGCAAAGATTGGATATCCGTTTGCGGAAAATCATCGCCCACCACGGCAACAATCTTTACTTTTTCATAAAAATAAGATGCCGCTAAACTGGCATAGGTGGCTGCACCACCCACTATTTTGTCTGTTTTTCCGAAAGGAGTTTCAATGGCATCGAAGGCTACAGTGCCAATAACGAGAAGGCTCATAAATATTTTAAAATTTTTCGTTCGCAAATATTGCATAAATAATTTAAAATCCCGAATATTGCAATCCCGAAAGGGACAGGAGCTGTAAAGCTACTGTTAACCGGAATTCCTGAGTAGCTCAGCCGGTTAGAGTCCCGCACATGCGGGATTAATCAGAGAGTAAAAATAACAGGGCTCTCAGTAATATAGCCTGTTAGAGTCCCGCACATGCGGGATTAATCAGAGAGTAAAAATAACAGGGCTCTCAGTAATATAGCCTGTTAGAGTCCCGCACATGCGGGATTAATCAGAGAGTAAAAATAACAGATTCCTCAGTAGCTCAGCCGGTTAGAGCATCTGACTGTTAATCAGAGGGTCGCTGGTTCGAGCCCAGCCTGAGGAGCACAGCCCCGCACGTCCGCGGGGCTTTTTTATTTTACCATGCTTTACATCTATATCTTATATTCAGCGGGGTCCGATATTTACTATGTTGGATATACCCGAGATTATATCAAAAGATTAGATGAACATAACCATTCCATACATCCAACGTTTACTTCTAAACATCGTCCATGGTTGTTAAAAGCGGTTTATCAATGTGGAGACAATGAATCAACTGCCATAATGATCGAGCGGTTTATTAAGAGACAGAAAAGCAGAAAACTAATTGAAAAATTAATTGCTGATGAAGATTTAGTTGGAATCCTAGCTCAACTGGTTAGAGTCCCGCACCTGCGGGATTAATCAGAGGGTCGCTGGTTCGAGCCCAGCCTGAGGAGCCACATTGGGCAAGCCATCAGAAATGATGGCTTTTCCTTTTTATAATCAGTGAGTTAGGGGTGTTGTAACTGGTGTATTGAGCACTGCTAACACCTATCCTTCAGCACATCTTCCTTGAAGTCTAATAATTGTTTCTGCATCTCCTTAATCTCTTTCATCTTCTGCTCCAAAGAAATCAACTTATCGTTTAAGATGTCAAGTTTCTGCTCTTTGGTATATTTCCCATTATACCAGGCGTCAATAATTTGCCCAATTTCTTTGATAGTAAACCCCACTGATTTCGCATCACTAATGAATTCCAACTTTTCAATGGCAATCTCATCGTAATGGTAATAGTTGTTCGACTTTACTGATTCATCTTGTTTCCCCTCGATTAATCCCGATTTCTCATAGAAGCGAATGGTATGGGTAGAAACCCCTGTCTTTTTCGAAAGCTCATTTATCAACATGGTTCAAAGATAGCAGTTGAAAAATAAATATGAACTATAGACCATACTCTAATGTTGTAGGTTTCAAATGAACCTGATAGGTTTGCTGAAAATTTAACAAGATGAATATGAAAAAGACCATATTGATAACAGGAACCTCCAGTGGAATAGGAAAAGCCACGGTATTCGAATTCGCCCAAAA
>JBJTNQ010000160.1:0-2929 GCA_046074105.1 Sphingobacteriaceae bacterium
TTTTATATCTTTGCTTTTTACCCGATTGGCATTTATGAAGATATCTTATTCCTGGCTGAAACAATTTATTGAGACCGAAAAAACACCCGAAGAAATTTCTTTGATACTGACCGATATTGGTCTGGAAGTAGAAAGTTTAGAGAAGGTTCAGTCGGTTCCGGGCGGCTTAGAAGGCCTGGTGGTTGGTTTGGTAAAAGAAACAGCCCAGCACCCCAATGCCGATCGTTTAAAAATTACGAAAGTAGATGCCGGCCGTGGCCAAGATCTGCAGATTGTTTGCGGGGCCAATAATGTGGCCGCCGGACAAAAAGTAGTGGTTGCTTTAGATGGCACTACCATTTATCCTACAAAAGGCGAACCTTTTAAGATCAGCAATTCAAAGATCAGGGGAGAGGTTTCGCAGGGCATGATCTGTGCCGAAGATGAAATTGGTTTAGGCACCGACCACGATGGCATTATGGTTTTAGCGGCCGATACGCCGGTAGGGACCTTGGCTAAAGACTATTTTAAATTAGAAGACGACTATTTATTCGAGATCGGTTTAACACCAAACCGTGCCGATGCCGCTTCGCATTTGGGCGTTGCCCGCGATCTGGCCGCTTATTTACGCACATCCTATACTTTGCCCAATGTAAGTGCCTTTAAAGTAGATAGTGAGAAATTAAACATCCCGGTTACGGTAGAAGATACGGCTGCTTGTCCGCGGTATTCTTCATTAACCATAAGTGGTGTAAGCGTAAAAGAATCGCCAGATTGGCTAAAAAACAAACTGAACATTATTGGCGTTCGCCCGATAAATAACGTGGTAGATATTACCAATTATGTATTACACGAACTAGGCCAGCCCCTGCATGCTTTTGATGCCGATAAAATTAGCGGTGGAAAAGTGATCGTAAAGAAATGTGCCGAAGGAACACCTTTTACTACCCTTGATGAAGTAGAACGCAAATTGTCTGATCAAGATCTGATGATCTGCCATGCCAATGCTCCTATGTGTTTGGCCGGCGTATTTGGTGGCATACAGTCGGGCGTTTCAGCGCAAACACAAAACATATTTTTAGAAAGTGCGTATTTTAATCCAGTAAGCGTACGCAAAACCAGTAAGCGTTTCGGTTTAAAAACCGATGCTTCTTTCCGTTTTGAGCGTGGTACCGACCCCGATATGACCGTTTTGGCGCTTAAACGTGCCGCTTTATTGATCAAAGAATTGGCTGGTGGTGAAATTTCTTCTTCCATATCCGATCTTTATCCTGCTCCGGTGGCACCTTTTGACGTCAGCCTGAGCTACCAAAACGTAAATCGCTTAATTGGGAAAGCGCTTGATAAAGATCATGTCAAATCAATTATTAGCGCTTTACAAATAGAAATTGCTGCAAAAACCGCCGAAGGTTTAGAATTGAAAGTGCCTGCTTATCGGGTAGATGTAACCCGCGAAGTGGACGTAATAGAAGAAATTCTGCGTATTTACGGTTATAACAATATTGAAATTCCGAGCCAGATCAGGGCTTCATTAAATTATGGGGTAAAGCCCGATAAAGAAGCTGTGCAAAATCAGGTGGCCGATTGGTTAAGTGCCAACGGTTTTAACGAAATTCTTTCTAACTCCCTTACCAAGGCTGATTATGCTTTAAATCCGGGTAAGGCAGTCCATTTGCTGAACCCTCTTAGCAGCGATTTAGATACCATGCGCCAAAGCCTCTTATTTTCGGGTTTAGAAACCGTGGTTTATAACGAAAATCGCAAATCGTCCGATCTGAAATTGTATGAATTCGGTAAAACCTATTTTCTGAAAGATCAGGCCGATGCATTTCAGGAGTATCAGCGGCTGGCTATTTTCCTTTCGGGAAAAATGCAGGCTGCACAATGGAATAATCCCGCGAAAGCGGCCAATTTTTACCATATAAAAGCAGTGGTAGATACTTTATTGCAAAAACTGAATATTGTTGGCCTGCAAACTAAAGAAACAGATTTGGGCAATTTAGCTTACGGATTGGCTTATTTAAAAGGCGAAAAGCCTTTGGCGTCTTTTGGAGCAGTATCGGCAAAGGTTTTGAAAAAGATGGACATAGACAGCGAGGTTTTTTATGCCGAATTAGATTGGGATCTGATAATTAAGAGTATTCGGAATAATAAAATAACTTACCGGGAAGTTTCTAAATTCCCGGCGGTAAAACGCGATCTGTCTTTATTAATGGATCGGTCAGTTACCTTCGAGCAATTAAAGCAGATCAGCCTAAAGACCGAACGCAGTTTGCTGAAAGAAGTAGATCTGTTTGATGTGTATCAGGGCGATAAGCTGCCGGCCGATAAAAAATCTTATGCTTTAAGCTTTGTGCTACAGGATGAGGAGAAAACCCTCACCGATAAGCAGATCGATGCCATTATGCAAAAATTAATGTATAATTTAGAAAAAGAAGCAGGCGCTGTAGTGCGTAAATAGCCCTGCCGTTTTTAACAGATTTAACATGTCGAGAGTAGCCGATCAACTTACACAGGTACTGGATAAAACAGCCAGATTAATTGAACTGTGTGCAGTGTTGCAGGAGGAGAACGACATTTTAAAACTAGAAAATGAATCGCTAAAAGTAGCTGTTGAAACGAGTAAAAAGTTAACTGCCGACCTCGAGGAGCGTGTTCGGGCTATGAAGCTGGCACGGTCGCTGGAAGGTGATAATGAAAAAACTCTTGACATCAAGCAAAAAATTAGCGAATTTGTACGCGAAATAGATAAGTGTATGGTGTTGCTTAAAAAGTAACGCTAAGTGAAACAAGCTCAAATGGGAGAAATCTCCATAAAAATAAATATTGCTGACCGGGTTTATCCTTTAAAGATTAACCAGGAGGAGGAAGAAGTGATACGGAGGGCAGCTAAATTGATTAACGACCGGATTAAAGAATATCAAGACTCGTACGCAGTTCGCGATAAACA
>JBJTNQ010000161.1:0-4310 GCA_046074105.1 Sphingobacteriaceae bacterium
CCAAAATCATCTTGTACACGTACAATATCTTGTTCATCTGAAGGATGTTCGACATCGGTATGTTGCCAAATTTCGGCTACAATTCCCCAGTTTTCCAATCCTATTAAACGATGGCGTTCGCCTTGTTTTAGTGTGATGAAATCACCGGGATTCAATTTCGTTAATTCTCCCTCTGTATCGTCAGGGCTGGTTATTACTCCAACAGTGCCTTGTACGGCTCGCCATATCTCTGCCCGGCGGAAATGATATTGCCATGATAGGCGGGTATTGGGAGCCACCACCAATATTTTAGGACTTAATTTGCCTGAAATGCGCAAGACACTCACATCCATGCCGTCAAAATAGGTATTAGCAAAATCCTGTGCTTGAGATTCATTAATTACAAAAAAACCGCCCCATGGACGTTCTTGGTCCTGCTTTTCTATTTTGAAGCCTTGTTCGGCCAATAGCCCTGCCAATTGAGTAAATAAATCAGTCTTGTTCGTTTCGGGGTATATAGGCGGCATTTCAAACATATCGCAAGTATAAAAAATAAATCTGTAGTCGGGTTTAAAAACTCAATTATAAAAGGTGCTAATGATGCGATTAAGCTGTTTTTTGTTCGTTAGTGTTGTCGGAATTCTGTAGTATCCCTAAACGTAAATCACCTTCTTTAAGATTGGTAGCCTGATAAATAATTAATAGCCAAACTATAAAAAACGGTACACAGAGCATAGTAATTAGCATGGGATACTCATGGCTTATTTTAGGGAAAAGAAGCATTGGTAAGTTACAGGAGAAGAGCACAGTTGTGGCGAGTAGAAGTTTCTCCCAAAGTCTTTGTTCACTTAACAGGTACCAAATACCCACGCCAATTATAGCGATTATGTAAGTGCAGTCTTCTGCTCCGGTACTAAATAAAACCGGAAATAAAAGTACACTGGATACTATATATAATCTAAATTTCGGCCATTTAAAAGCTTTGAAATTAAAATAAGGAAAGCTGAATGTTAAACATCCTAAGACTAAAAAAACCGTATTCGGGAGGTATGGGTTGTTCAATAGCTTTCTGATAAAACCCATAATTGATAAGTCTTGGGTAGCTGCAATTAAGTTGCTTTCGTTTTTATGACTTAAGGATATAAACCATTCTTGATATGATCTGAGAACAAAGTCTACCGACGAGAATGCCATGGGCAGAATGAATAATATGAGTGTCCAAAAGGCCAGGTATGCAATAAACTGTTTTTTGTTTTTGACAAAAAAGAAAAAACCCAGACCTACAATTCCGTACAATTTTATCAAGGTGCCCAGAATAATAAAAAAAGCAGACCAAAAACCATTATTCTTATTTAAAAAGGTATAGCTAAATAGAATCAATGCAGCTGCTGTAGGATTAAATTGTTCGCTAAGCATAGAGGAAACCAAGCAGGGGATAGCCACAAGGTAAATTAGCCAGTGCTTGGTTACCGGAATGCTTTTTATGGCTTTATACAGAATAAAATAATTGAATACATCCCATAAAATTAATCCCAAGGCATTGGGTAATACGGCAAAAGGGCTTATAAATAAACTAAAAACAGGGCCATAGTGGTTGCTGTCGGCATGTAAAGAGGGGTAAAGTGCATATAGAGACCGTTGTTCCAGAAGATTGCGAAAAGTGTTCTCGAAAATGAGATAATTATTATACCTATGGCTTATTAATGATTGAATGGCACAAAAGAGGGTAATTAACAACCAAACGAGTTGAGCAATTCGCTCTCTCTTGTTGGTGATAGATATAGATTGGCTTTTCATCAGTTAAAAAAGGATTAGATTTTTTTAATAAAGGATGAAAAAGTGCCAAAAGTATATTTACGCTTAAGCATTTGATCGATAAATTGGTCCATTCTTGAGATCATGGCATCGCCCGAGTTTCTACTCACATAGGCGGGTAGGCCAAACTTTTCTTTATTCCTTAAGTCGGTAAATTCCCAAGGGTGGAAATAAAGATTCAAGTAACCGTCTTTTTTATAGGTTTTACGGCATAAATATTGGTAGTAGCTTAAGGGGAGGTTATGAAAGCTTAGCCAAAATAGAGGTAATCGGAATGCTGGACTTACCGATGCAGGTATTTGCCACAGTTTTTCTTGTTTAAAATAAGTTCTGGGTTTAGAAAAATGATTGTATCTGCCTGGTAAATAGGTTGGATTTAAAGATGAATTATACTCATATCCAGCTTGATATACCGCTTCCGGATTCACATCTCTCATCCTCGGCATTCGCAATCCATTTACTTTCATTCCACTTAATTCTTCCAGTTTCTGTTTAGATACCAATAGATGCGACTCTTCGAACGAGGAGTGGTAATAGGTATGCGAAGCTAATTCGTGATGTTCATTTTTGATCCGTTCTATAATTTCAGGGACCTCTTCAGCAAAGCGGGCGGTGCTAAAGAATGTAGCCTTGATGCCATGTTTTTTTAAAATATCGAGAATGTAATTAGTCCCTTTACGGGATATCTCAATCTGGTCTTTAAATTCGATAATCGTTTGGTATTCCAAAGGCATATCAAATTCTTCTATATCAAAGCTTAATAAGATCATGCTTCGTAAGAGGTATTTCTGATGATATAGTTTGGCCTTTGTTTAGACTGCATGAATATTTTTCCGATGTAGATACCTATGATGCCCATAATCATTAATTGCAAGCCTGCAAAGAATGTAATGGTCATAATGAGCGATGCCCATCCCAATACCGCTTCTCCAATACACAAGCTATAAAGCACATAAGGGATATACAATATAGCCACCAAAGAGAAAACAAAGCCTAAATAAACTGCTGCATATAAAGGTTTTACGCTAAAAGAAGTTAGGCCCTGAATGGCTAACCGGATCATTTTTTTTGTGGAATAGCTACTCTCTCCGCTATGTCTTTCATTTGGGTCGTAATCAATTCCATATTTTCGGAATCCGGTCCATTTTACCAAACCCCTAATAAAAGGATCGTGTTCAGGGAATTCTTGAAAAATGTTAGCTACTTTTCTGTCTATTAAACGAAAGTCGGCGGTTCCGTTTTCCAGTCTCACTTCCGACATTTGGTTGATTAACCTGTAGAAGTATAGTGAGGTATATTTCTTAAACAAGGAAATGTTTTTAGTTTCCTTCCGTCTGGAATAAACAATTTCGTAACCTTCTTCCCATTTTTTAATAAAGGTTTCAATTAACTCGGGCGGATGTTGCATATCACAATCTAAACTAACTACGCAGTCGCCGTCTGCTAAATCTAAACCAGCTTTTAGAGCATTCTGGTGTCCAAAATTCCGTGATAGTTCAACAAAGTGAATACGCGGGTTTTCTTTGTTTAATTGTTGCAGTATTTCCAGACTATTATCGCTACTGCCATCATCAACAAATAATATTTCATATTCATAGTTGAATTTGGCCATCACCTCCAATAGCTTTTGGCTCATTAATTTAATGTTCCCTGCTTCATTATGAGCAGGTACTACTATAGAAATTTTTTTCTTAGTACTCATTACACTTTTCTAAATTGATTATTCGAAAAGTTTTCCTAGGTGGTGTTTGTGATGCAATTATCGAGATTTTATACTAAATAAACATGATATCCCGATCAGTTTTGGTGTATTACTAAATCTCCCGAATGCCCGATACGGGAATCGATTTCAAGAAATCAGCCATTTGTATCAAATCTGTTACAAGGTAAGGGCAATTATTGAGTGTTCAAACTAATTCTTTTCGATAGTCCCAAAATATTACAATTAGCGTATAATTAAATTTCATATCCAAAGCCCGAAACAGGCATTTAGGTATTTATTTTAAAAGTAGATAAATCAGTGTAGGCGCTACACGTATATAATTAGAGTAAGAGAATAAAAATTAGAACTAGGCATCAAAGCATTTGCTCCCTACGCCAAATAAAAAACCACTGATTGCTGATTATCAGTGGTTTAATTGTTTAAGTTGTGGAGCCGGAGGGATTCGAACCTTTTTAATATATTTTTAATAATTATGGAAAATGATATTAAAAAGCCTGTTTTTGCTACTCTATCTTAACTTGTTTTTTATCTCAAAATCAATCTAAGTAAAACAAATTTGCTCCCCATTTGCTCCCCAAATTTAAAATCGTAATTTTAATGGATATAATTTATCCATGGGAACTATTCGTATTGAAATTCGGGCCGACAAAATTAATCGTGAGCAAAAGGCGCCGATTAGGCTAATATACCAGCTTGCTAAAAAGAGACATTACATCTCTTTTGATAAGGCAATTTATCCATTTAATTGGGATCCCAAAGCTCAGCAGGTAGTTTACTTTAATCCTAAACTCAA
>JBJTNQ010000162.1:0-8424 GCA_046074105.1 Sphingobacteriaceae bacterium
ACCCGTATTTTTCCAGAAAACAATACGGTAATGCTGGGTACTGAAGAAGAATTACAGCAACATTCTGCCCGCATACGTAATGTTAATTTGGTGAAGTACGAAAGCATTACCGAACCTATGGAAGCGGTTACTAAGATCAGATATAAAGACGCTGGTATGCTGAGCACCGTGGTACAGGAAGGCAATGAACTGAAAATTGATTTTCACCATGCGGTTTCGGGCGTGGCGCCGGGCCAATCGGCGGTGTTTTATGAAGGCAGCGATCTGCTGGGCGGCGGATTTTTGGTGTAAGTTGTTTCGGGTTATATGTTGCGGGTTTTGAGTTGTGGGTTGTAGGTTATAAGTTGTCAGTCCTTGGCCGCTCTAATTTGTTATGCTGTCTAAAGGACTCCCATGGAGAGTGCAACGAATCATCTATATTCTAAACTTAAAGATCCTTCACTGTGTTCAGGATGACAAACCTTTAACCATAAACCCGATTGCAGCGTTTAGCCCGCCAGGGCTTTGAGCGGAAAGCGGGGCTGTGTTTGCCAAGAATATTTTCCTCTGGTTTTCTGAAAAGACAACCTGAAAATTTGATCGTTTAAATGAACGAATTTTGCATTGATGAGTTTAATGTCTTTATTTGCAGAAATTTCATTTCTACCTAATGGCCAAAAATCTACTGATAGTTGAATCTCCGGCGAAAGCCAAAACCATTGAGGGTTACCTCGGGAAAGATTTCCTGGTTAAATCTAGTTATGGTCATATCCGCGATTTGGTAAAAACCGATGAAGCCATTGATGTGCATAATGGTTTTAAGCAGAAATATGAGGTTCCGGCAGATAAAAAGGCGGTAGTTAGTGAGCTGAAAAAATTAGCTAAGGAAGCCGAAATGGTATGGCTTGCATCGGACGAGGACCGCGAAGGTGAAGCCATTTCCTGGCATTTGTATGAAACTTTAGGTTTAAAAGAGGATAAGACCAAACGGATTGTTTTTCACGAAATTACGAAGCCTGCTATCTTAAAAGCCATTGAAAGCCCGAGGGGTATTGATTACAATTTGGTAAATGCACAGCAGGCCCGCCGGGTGTTGGACCGTTTGGTAGGTTTTGAATTGTCGCCGGTTTTATGGAAAAAGGTAAAACCGTCTCTATCGGCAGGCCGGGTACAATCGGTTGCGGTGCGTTTAATTGTAGACCGCGAACGGGAAATTACCAAATTTAATGCAGAGGCTGCCTTTAAGGTAGTGGCCATTTTCTCTACCGATAATGCTAAAGAGTTATTTAAGGCTGAATTGCCACACCGTTTTGCTGCCGAGGCAGACGCTCAGGCATTTTTAAAAGACTGTATTGGCGCTACATTTACGATAAATAGTTTGGAAACCAAGCCGAGCAAACGTAACCCGGCAGCTCCGTTCACTACGTCTACCTTACAGCAGGAAGCCAGCAGGAAGCTGGGTTTTTCGGTTGCCCGAACCATGTCGGTAGCGCAGAAGCTGTATGAAGCTGGTAAGATTACTTATATGCGTACCGACTCGGTAAACCTGTCGGAAACGGCTTTAGATGCCGCATCAAAAGAGATTAATAGCGCTTATGGTGCCCAGTACCATCAGCTTAGAAAATATAAAACCAAAGCGGCGGGTGCACAGGAAGCTCACGAAGCGATCCGCCCGACTTATTTTGAGGTACATACGCTAAATGGCGACCCTTCGGAGAAACGTTTATATGAATTGATATGGAAACGGGCCATTGCTTCGCAGATGTCGGAAGCCTTGTTCGAAAAAACAACCGCAAAGGTGGGTATTTCCTCACTGGATGAAGAACTGGTGGCCAATGGCGAAGTGATGAAATTCGACGGGTTCCTAAAAGTTTACATGGAAAGCACCGATGAGGAAGAGGAAAATGAAGTAAACCTGGAAGACAGCAAGGATGATGCCATTTTGCCTCCTTTAGCTAAGGGCCAAACTTTACAATTGCGTGAAATGAGCGCTACAGAGCGGTATTCTCGTCCGCCGGCCAGATATACGGAAGCCAGCTTAGTGAAAAAATTGGAGGAATTGGGCATTGGCCGTCCGTCTACTTATGCGCCTACCATTTCTACGGTACAAAACCGCGGGTATGTGGTTAAGGAAGATCGCGAAGGTAAAGCCCGCAATTACCAAGTTTTGAGTTTAAAAAACGGGCAAATTAGCAGTGAAGTACGTACAGAGAACACCGGTGCAGAAAAAGCTAAGCTCTTCCCTACCGATATTGGCGCCATTGTAAACGATTTTTTGGTAGAACACTTTAAAGGTATAGTAGATTTCCATTTTACAGCCAAAGTGGAAAAAGAGTTTGATGAAATAGCCCAGGGCTTAACCGAGTGGACCGCCATGCTTAAAACGTTCTATGGGCCATTCCATAAGGAGGTGGAAAACACCTTAGAGAATGCCGAAAGAGCGAATGGTGGCCGGGAGCTGGGTATTGATCCGGCTACGGGAAAAAAGATATCGGTTCGTATTGGGCGCTTTGGTCCCTTTGTACAAATTGGCGATGCCGAGGAGGAAGAAAAGCCTCGCTATGCCAGTTTACGTACCGGGCAGATGATAGAAAATATTACATTGGAAGAGGCTTTAGAACTGTTTAAACTGCCTCGAAAAGCTGGTATTTTCGAAGATCTAGACATGACGGTAGCCATTGGTAAATTCGGCCCTTACATTCGCCATAATAGTGCATTTTATTCGCTACCTAAAGAAATTGATCCTTATGAGGTGAATGAGGAACAGGCCATTGAAATAATTAAAGCTAAACGCCAAAAAGATATAGATAAGCTGATTAAAGTATTTGATGAAAACCCAGATGCCCGCATTGAAGATGGCCGATGGGGTCCTTATATCAAATTCGGCAAGCTGAACATCAAGATACCCAAAGATAAAACACCTGCAGATTTAACTTATGCAGATGTTTTGGCTTTAGCCGAGGCCGCCGAAAAAGAACCTAAAAAAACTGGTGCTAAGCGTTTTGCCCGTAAAAAGTAAGCTTTTATTGATATGATCAAAGATCTTCCTGAAAATAAGGTAGAAGGTATTTCTATTGCCGTAGTGCTGGAGAGCGAAGCCCCCGAAGCTAAGCATTGGAAAGTTTACCTGATTAATCAGAAAGCAGAAACTATTGAAAACATCTTGGTAACTTCTAAAGGTTATGGCCAAAAAGAAGGCAAAGAGGTAAAAACTTCTACCCTGCGCCATTCCATGGGCACCTTAAACCAGCATAGTTTTGCTGCGATTGAAGCCATTGATGAAGCCGTATTTGGCTTAGCCAATGAATATTGGCTGAGCTTTTACATCGGTAATCAGCTCTTCGATAAGAAATTCGTTTTCCTGCCCGAAAGTATTGTAGATGCTAACCTGATCCGTATTCCGCTGGTGAATAAACCCGGGGTAATGATCGGACAATAAATTCCGACCAAAATCTCCTAAATTTACGGGTATGCTAAACCAAGTCGATTTAAAGCATGTTCTGGTGCTGGATGTGGAAACGGTTCCTCAATACGCTTCCGCGGAAGAACTGCCACCCGCTTTTTTAGATCTTTGGGCGCAAAAAACAGAATTTAAACGCCGTAACGGCGAAACGCCAGAAGAATTTTATCCGAGGGCGGGCATTTGGGCCGAGTTTGGAAAAATTGTATGCATTTCCTTCGGCATGTTTGTAAAAAAACAAAAAGAATATGGCTTCCGCATCAAATCTTTTGCTTCGCATGATGAAAAAGAGATCCTGGAAAATTTTATCGCTCTGCTAAAAAAACAACCCAAAGACCTCTTGCTTTGTGCCCATAATGGAAAAGAATTCGATTTCCCTTACCTCTGCCGCCGTATGCTAATCAATGGCCTGGAAATTCCAAAACAGCTGCAAATTGCCGGCAAAAAGCCCTGGGAGATTAACCACCTCGACACGATGGAGTATTGGAAATTCGGCGATTTTAAGAATTATACTTCCCTGAATTTATTGGCCACCATTTTAGGCATCCCTACGCCTAAAGATGATATTGATGGCAGCGATGTGCATTGGGTTTATTGGAAAGACAAGGATCTGATGCGCATTAAGACCTATTGCCAGAAAGATGTGCTCACTACTGCCCAGTTGCTACTCAAATTCAAAGGGATGCCTACTATTCCCCGGGAATTGGTCACAATTGTTGATTAATTTACCGTTATTTTAAGGTTAATTCGGCCCGGCTAAAAGACAAATCCGAAGGGATTGTATTAACTTAGCCTTAATGTCGAAAAAAGATCATCATTTTAAAGAGGTACTCACCCGATTGGTGCTGGACATTTTCCAGAAATCGGGTCAGCAGCTACTCAATCCAAAGCAAATAGCTTCCAAACTCAAAATAGACGATGCCGAAGCCCGGGCTAGCATCCTGGATATTCTTCGCTCCGAAACCCATAAAGGTAACCTCCGTGAACCCGAACGTGGCCGCTTTCAGCTCAAAGAACTCAAAACTTTTGTTACCGGCATTGTAGATATGACCACCGATGGTTCTGCCTTTATTGTTCATGATGATGAGTTTGAACCCGATATTTATGTGGCACCCCGCAAATTGCGCAATGCCCTGCATGGCGATACCGTAAAAGTTTATGTGTATGCCAAGCAGCGAGGCGGACGCAAAAAAGAAGGTGAAATAGTCGAAATACTTGCCCGTGCCAAAATGGAATTCACCGGAATTGTAAAACTATCAGATAAGTTTGCCTTTTTTATTCCGGATGATCGCAAAATGCTCCATGATATTTTTATCCCCCTATCGGAAATCAATGGGGCTAAAGATGCCGAAAAAGCCATTGCACAAATTACCGACTGGCCCGAAGGAGCCAAAAATCCCATTGGCCGCATTAAAACGGTTTTAGGTAAACAAGGGGAAAATAATACCGAAATGAACGCCATTTTGGCCGATTACGGTTTCCCCTTGGAATTCCCTAAGGCGGTAGAAGAAGAAGCCAACGCGACTTCAGAAACTATTCCTGCAATAGAAATTGCTAAACGCCGAGATTTAAGAAATATCCTCACCTTTACCATCGACCCATTTGATGCCAAAGATTTTGATGATGCCATCTCTTATCAGGTATTGCCTAACGGGAATTACGAAATTGGCGTACATATTGCCGATGTTTCGCATTATGTAAAACCGGGCACCGAACTGGATAAAGAAGCTTTCGACCGGGGAACCTCTGTTTATTTGGTCGACCGGGTAATTCCGATGCTGCCAGAGCGATTATCTAATGGCTTGTGCTCATTACGACCCAACGAAGATAAACTCTGTTTCTCGGCCGTATTTGAGCTCGACAAACAAGCCCATATTATAAACGAATGGTTCGGCAAGACCATTATTCATTCTGATAAGCGATTTGCCTACGAAGAAGCTCAGGAGCTAATAGAGAAAAAAGAAGGCGAATTGGCCGAAGAAATTAACAATTTGAACAGCCTGGCCTATATTTTACGAGAGCGTAAGTTTAAAGCCGGAGCCATTAGTTTCGAATCTACAGAAGTAAAATTCAAGCTCGATGAGAACGGCAAGCCCATTGGCGTTTATGTGAAAGAGCGTAAAGACGCCCACAAACTCATTGAAGATTTTATGCTCCTGGCCAATAGGCGGGTAGCAGAATTCATCGCCAAAAAAGGCAAAGGAAAACAAAAATATACCTTCGTTTACCGTGCTCACGATGCACCTAACGAACAAAGCCTGCTGGCATTTGCGCAATTCGCCTCTAAGTTTGGTTATAAAGTAAATACCACTTCAGATAAAGAAATTGCCCATTCACTTAATGTACTTCTAGAAGATGTAGAAGGCAAAGCAGAGCAAAATGTGCTTACCTCGCTGGCCATCCGTTCTATGGCCAAGGCCATTTATACCACTAAAAAATCGAGTCATTACGGTTTAGCTTTTGATTATTATACCCATTTCACTTCACCAATACGCCGTTACCCGGATGTGATGGTGCACCGTTTACTGGAACATTATTTAGCAGGCGGTGCCTCTGTAAGTGCAGATAGCTACGAAACGCTCTGCATTCATTCTTCACAAATGGAAAAGAAAGCTGCCGATGCCGAACGGGCTTCGGTTAAATACAAACAAGCCGAATACCTGGTAAATAATGTGGGCAATACCTTTGAAGGCATTATTTCGGGTGTAACCGAATGGGGTATGTATGTAGAAATTGTAGAAAATAAATGTGAAGGAATGGTGCGATTACGCGATATTAGCGACGATTTTTACGTACTCGATGAAAAAAACTATTGCATCATCGGGCAGCGAAAGAAAAGAAAATACCAATTGGGAGACAGCGTGCAAATCAAAGTAAAAAGAGTGGATCTGTCTAAAAGACAAATTGACTTTAGCCTCGTAATCCCCGACTAAAAAGAATAGCCGAATACATGCACACCATTGAACAATTACAAGAAATACTGGCCAAAGCGGTAAAAGAACAACAATATCCGGCTAATCCGGCTGAACTATACGAGCCCATCTCTTATTTAATGGCCTTAGGCGGTAAGCGCATGCGTCCGGTACTACTGCTTATGGCTTGCGAATTATTTGAAGGCGATATTAAAAAAGCCCTTGATGCAGCCTTGGCCATTGAAGTGTTCCACAATTTTACACTCATGCACGACGATATTATGGACAAAGCCCCCATTCGTCGTGGACAGCCCACCGTACATGAAAAATGGGATGCCAATGTGGCTATCCTATCGGGTGATGTAATGCTGGTAGAAGGATATAAACTACTGAGCAAATTAGAGCCAGAATTATTAAAGCCGGCTCTACAAATATTTAACGAAACTGCGGTAGGCGTTTGCGAAGGCCAGCAGCTGGATATGAATTTCGAAAGCCGTGCCGTTGTTAGGCTGGAAGAATACCTGGAGATGATACGCCTTAAAACAGCCGTATTATTAGGCGGAGCATTAAATATTGGCGCCATCATCGCGAAAGCGCCACAAAAAGAAGCTGAATTGCTAGCTAGCTTTGGCGAAAACCTGGGTATTGCCTTCCAACTGCAAGATGATATTCTGGATGTGTATGGCGACCCAGATAAGTTTGGCAAGCAGGTAGGTGGCGATATTATCTCTAATAAAAAAACCTATTTACTCATTAAAGCCAAAGTACTGGCTCAAGGTGAAACCGCCTCTGAGCTCAATTACTGGCTTAATCAAACAGTATTTAAAGCTGAAGATAAAGTAAGTGCAGTAACAGCCATTTACGAAAGATTGCAGGTGCGACAGCTTGCGGAGGCCGACATGCAGCATTATGCCGAAAAGGCTTTAGCAGAACTGGCAAGCATTTCGGTAAGCAGCGAACGTAAAACCGCACTTCAGGGCTTTGCCGAGCAGCTCTTGGTTAGAGAGCATTGAGTAGTAGTGAGTATTGAGTACATAGTATTGAGACTTTTTTATTTACCGTCATTTCGAATCCCTAGCAAGGGATAAGAAATCTACAATAAAAAATCATGTCACCTTGAGCTTGTCGAAAGGTGAATCCCTCATCCCTCAACAGGCTCAGGATGACATCAAACAAAAAAGCCCATCGGAAATCCGACGGGCTTTTTAATGGAATAAAATTCAAATTATTTTTTAGTAGCAGCTTTTTTAGCAGGAGCCTTAGCAGCAGCAGCCTTAGGCGCAGCAGCTTTTTTAGGTGCAGCCGCTTTCTTTGCCGGAGCCTCTTTAGTTTCAGCAGCCGGAGCCGCTTCAACCGCAACTTCTTCTGTTACTACTGGTGCAGCAACCGCTTTAGGTGCAGCCGCTTTTTTTGCAGGAGCAGCAGGCTTAGCTTCGGCAGGTAATACCGAAACGTATGACTTGTTGTTTGATTTTTTTCTGAAGAAAACCACACCATCTACCAAAGCAAAAAGTGTATGATCTTTACCCACACCTACGTTTTTATCCGGATGGTGCAAAGTACCACGCTGACGAACAATGATGTTTCCGGCAATAGCTTCTTGGCCACCAAAAATTTTGATACCCAAACGCTTGCTATGCGACTCACGACCGTTTCTGGAGCTACCGGCCCCTTTCTTATGTGCCATATTATTTTAAACTAACTGAATTGAAAATCAATTCTAAATGAATACCTAATTAAAACTTAATACCAGTGATCTGGATTTTGCTGAACTGCTGGCGGTGACCATTTTTCTTTTTGTAACCCTTACGGCGTTTCTTTTTGAAAACAATCACTTTATCTCCTTTTAAATGAGACAAGATCTTAGCCGAAACCACAGCACCTTTCAAAGCAGGCGTACCTACTTTAAATTTACCACCGTCTTCAGCCAATAATACATTGTCAAATTCAATACTAGCGCCCTCATCTCCCTGTAATCTGTGTACAAAAAGATGCTGGTCTTTAGCAACTTTAAATTGCTGTCCGGCTATATTTACTATTGCGTACATGGTGAATTAATTTGTTTTTTAGTTT
>JBJTNQ010000163.1:0-19501 GCA_046074105.1 Sphingobacteriaceae bacterium
AGAAAAACTAATCCCGTAAGGACTAAAGAAGGGATCAGGTGTTTCCAATACTGGACAAAACGAACCTTCTTATCGAAAGAAAGCAGCAGCGGAAACAGTATAGTGAGGGTATTGATTAGCAGGTAGGTACCTTTCATCTAACAATTATACGAACTTCTTCAATAATTGTACTTCGCCGGGGGTACAGCGGTTAGTATCAAGCATAAATTTGGCAATATTACGTACCAAATCTGCATCACTATGTCCAAATTTCTTAAGCTCGAATAAGTGTAAGATCACCCGTTTATCTTCTTCCAAGTCTTTACTAAAACCCAAAAATGCCGGCGTATAATGCTGCAGGGAGAACCTCATGAAACGGATCTCCAGATCATCCGGCTCTGCAGCAACTGCTCTGCCGATTAGTTTCTGCGAACGGTTTACATACTTTAGTTTAAGGTAGGGATTCCAGGCATGTTTAGCCTTTAATCCATCCAGCGTAGCTATATAAGCCCATATTAAAGGATCATCGCTATTTAGAGCAGTCAGTTTTTTATATAGCGAATCGGTAATTTCCTCACTTTCTACGGCCAGCACCATGGCCTTTTTTATTTTAGGCAGATCCTGGGCTTGTGTGATATGAGAAAAAACCAACAAGAAAATAAAGATGAGGTAGAAGTAAAGCTGTTTCATAAATTTATATCGCTCCTACTTTATTTCTAACCAAAGCCTGTGCCATTAACCAAATTTTGTGCCCGTCTGACACCCGAATTCGTTTCTCTGCCACTGTTAAAGCGGGTGTTTGTTTAATTTTTTCAAATAACTCCAGGTAATAAACATAAGCCACATAAACTCCCTGCCTGCATGCTTCGGGCAACAGGCGGATACCTTTTAATCCTTCATCAAAATCGAGCTGAATATCAGCTTCAATTTCTTTTTTATCTGCTTCCGCAAAAGCGGTAAAATCTACCTCGGGAAAATAGGTGCGGCCACGTTCTTCATAATCAGAACGGATATCTCTCAGAAAATTGATCTTCTGAAAAGCCGACCCCAAGCTTCGGGCATAAGGAACCAAGGGCTCGTATAATTTGGCCTGCCCTTCGCAAAACACTTTTAAACACATTAAACCAATAACTTCTGCCGAGCCATAAATATAATCTTCATATGCCTGACGGTCGTAGGTCACCTTGTCTAAATCCATTTCCATCGATCGCAAAAAAGCATCGATCAGGTGATGGTCGATTTGATAGTGGTTAACCACCAATTGGAAAGCATGCAGAACCGGATTTAAACTAATTTTTTGATCAATAGCTTCTTGCGTTTGCTGGCGGAAATCGGCAATGAGCTTAGCCTTATTATGATTATGAAAAGTATCTACAATTTCATCTGCATAGCGTACAAACCCATAAATGGCATAAATAGGGTAATGAAAGCGTTTATCGAAAGCACGAATACCCATACTGAAAGAAGTACTGTACTTTTTAGTGATCAACTTACTGCATTCTAAACAGGTTTCGTCGTATAATTCAATCATATTGGGTTAAAATTTAGTCAAATCTACAAAAAAGCTAGGGCTATGATCCCTGCAATATGGCAATTCGTTTTAACTTTACCGTTGATGAACACACCAAAAATTGCCGTTATCGGTTCCGGATTTTCAGGATTAGCTGCCGCCGCTTTACTTGCCAAACAAGGTTACGAAGTTTGTATTTATGAAAAGAACGACCAGGCCGGCGGCAGGGCACGCATTTGGGAACAAGATGGTTTCAGGTTTGATATGGGGCCCAGCTGGTACTGGATGCCAGATGTGTTTGAAAATTATTTTGCCCTTTTCGGGAAAAAAGTGAGCGACTTTTATGAGCTCATGAGGCTCGATCCGGGTTATCGCATCTATTTTGGCAAAAATGAACTAATGGATATTCCTGCCGGGATGCCCGAGTTGGAAGATTTGTTTGAGCAATACGAAGCAGGCAGTGCAGCCAAATTACGGAAATTTTTAGCGCAAGCTGCTTATAAATATAAAGTAGGTATGGGCGAATATGTTTTCCGCCCTTCGCTTTCTATTACCGAATTCATTGATTTCAGGCTTATACGAGAAAGCTTCCGCATACAAATGCTCACCAGCATGAGCAAGCATGTGCGTACGTTTTTCAAAAACCCCAAACTGATAAAGTTATTGGAGTTTCCCGTATTATTTTTAGGAGCCACTCCACAAAAAACGCCTGCCATGTACAGCATGATGAATTATGCCGACCTGGCTTTGGGTACCTGGTATCCTAAAAACGGCATGAACGAAATTATTAAAGCCATGGTAAAAGTAGCGGAAGCCGAAGGAGTAAAAATTAGGTTAAATACCGAGGTACACCATATCCGTACAGAAAACAAAAAGGCTTTGGGTGTAGAAACCAGCCAGGGATTTTTTGAAGCCGATCTGGTGGTTGCAGCTGCAGATTACGAGCATGTGGACCAAAAACTGACTAATAAAAAATTACGTAATTATTCCAAAAAATACTGGGATAGTCGTACCATGTCGCCTTCCAGCCTATTATTTTATATCGGAACTAATAAAAAAATTGAGGGCATACAACATCATAATTTGTTTTTTGATGAAGATTTTGAACTACATGCCGAAGAAATTTATACCCACCCTAAGTGGCCGAGCAAACCTTTGTTTTATGTTTCCTGTGCCTCTAAGAGCGACCCTACGGTAGCTCCACAAGGTCAGGAGAACTTATTCTTTTTAATGCCCATTGCACCCGGATTAACAGATTCGGATGAATTGCGGGAAAAATACTACCATTTAATGATGGACCGCTTCGAAAAAATTATCGGCCAGCCGGTACGAGAGCATGTAATTTTAAAACGCAGCTATGCCCTGAATGATTTCATATCAGATTATCATTCATTTAAAGGCAATGCCTATGGCCTGGCCAACACCCTGGCTCAAACTGCTTATTTTAAACCCCGGATGCGTTCTAAAGCAATAAAAAATCTGTTCTTTACAGGTCAGTTAACCGTTCCCGGGCCGGGAGTTCCCCCTTCTATCATTTCCGGGCAAGTAGTGGCCAAAGAGATCGATAAATTTTTCAAAGAAGGTATTTAATTTTAAGGTAAATTTTGTAATTTCAATAAAAACTGAAATTATGAAAATAGTACGAACGCTATTAATAATCATTATTATTTTATTCGGCATCTTTCTAATCGGCGGCTTTTTCCTCCCCAAAACGCATAAAATAACCCAATCAGTAGCCATCAGAGCAGCAGACAGCACCGTTTACCGCTATGTTTTAGACATGCGAAACTTTAAACAATGGGATCCCTGGAGCAAAATGGAACCCGGCATGCAAACCAACATTATGGGCACCATTGGGCAGCCCGGTTATACCTATGCCTGGAAAGGAGATAAAGTGGGCAAAGGAAAATTAGAATTGGTTAACACGATGCCTAATCAATTAATTGCCCAGGAATTGACCTTTTACATGCCCGAGCCAAGTGTACACCAGTCTAATTTATATTTCGAGAGCAATGAAGTGAATGCGACCAAGGTAACCTGGACTTTTGAAGGCAAAAACAATTCTTTTTTTGAACGCTGGCTATATGTCCTCATGATGAACCGAATGATCGGTAAGGACTATCAGGATGGATTAAAAAATCTGAAAACAATTTTAGAAAAATAATTAACGGCGGTACGAATTAATTCGTACCGCCGTTAAATTTTAATTATCGTAATAAACGGGTTTCTTATTACTTGGATTGTCGTAGGGTTTTAAACTCTTCTTCAATAGCTTTCGGGCAACATGAATGCGGGTTTTAACCGTTCCTATCGGAATATTCAGATATTCGGCAATTTCATGATATTTATGACCTTCGTAATACCGAATAAAAGGAACATAGTACTCTTCTGGAAGCTTGTTTAAAGCTCTACCAATATCATCCATTATAAATTTCGACTCCCCAGAATTTTTAGCAGAGCTGAACAATAAATTGGGAGAAGAAATATCTTCCGATTTGGTAATGAAAGCACTTATTTTAACAAATCTGCGGTAATTATTAATAAAAGTGTTTTTCATAATGGTATACAACCACCCCTTAAGGTTAGTACCATCTTTAAACTTGTTGTAATAAGTTATGGCTTTAAGCAAGGTGTCTTGAACCAAATCGTTTGCGTCCTCAGAATCATGAGTAAAATGTAGGGCATACATTCGTAAAGAACCGGCTTGACGCATTACCAAGGTATTGAACTCAATCTTTGTCATTTTTTTATCTCTTTTTAGGTAAATGTTAAACCAAGGTTTAGAAGAAGTGATGAACTCCTTTCGTGTTTTTCGATAAAGGAATAGACAAATGCTATGCCTCCAGAAAATGGCTAAGCAAAATCTGAGAAAGAAACTAAGAGATAAGATGGGATTTAGATAATGTTTACTTCGCGTTCAAGGCTTACGCCGAAACGCTCAAAAACACTGTCGATAATTAAAGAAGAGAAATCAAAAACCTCTTTTCCGGTTGCCTGGCCATGATTTACCAGAACCAGAGCCTGGTTTTTCCAAGTACCGGTATGGCCATGATTTTTGCCTTTCCAACCACATTGTTCAATGAGCCAACCGGCAGCTAATTTAATTTGATTGTTGGGCATGGGGTAGTGAACTATGTCTGGAAAACTGGACTGTAGTTGTATGAATTTATCGATAGAAATGACCGGGTTTTTGAAAAAACTACCGGCATTACCAATGGTAGAAGGATCTGGAAGTTTACTTACCCGGATGGCTGAGACCACCTGCGATATCTCTTTGATACCCGGATGGGTGATGCCTCTGCGGGCCAATTCTTCGCGAATGGCGCCATAACTGGAATTGATATCCGCATGCTCTTTTAAGCGGTAAGTTACTTCAGTTATAATATATTTGCCTTTTAGGGCTTGTTTAAAAATGCTTTCGCGATAGGAAAAGCCACATTCGGCTTTGGCAAAGGTTCGGAACTTTCCGGTTTGGATTTCAAATGCCCGGCACGATTCAAAAATCATATCGAGCTCTACGCCATAGGCTCCAATATTTTGTACCGGCGATGCGCCTACGGTTCCGGGAATCAGGCTTAGGTTTTCCATTCCGGCAAAACCGTGGTCAACGGCATAGTTTACCAAATCGTTCCAGATCTCGCCTGCGGCGGATTTAAGGAGCACCGTATCGCCATCTAAATCATAGCTGATTCCTTTATTATTAATCCAAACCACCAAACCCTCAAAATTCTGGGTAAACAACATATTGCTGCCGCCACCAATTACCAAAATGGGCAGTCCTTTAATTTCAGGATGATTGAAGAGTGTGCTCAGATCGGCTTCGTTTTTTACTTCCGCAAACCAACGGGCCTCGGCTTCTACGCCAAAGGTGTTATGTTTTTTTAAAGAAACGTGCTGCTGCAGAATAGCCATAAATCAAAACTACGCTTTTCTAAAATATTTTAGAGATGCCCATAATAGACCGAATTCTTCTGAAGGTTTTTTGGCCATAGACTTATGGTGTATTTTATGTGCCCGGCGTATGCCTAATAAATACGAGTTTTTGCTCTGAAAAGATTTAAAGCGATTATGGATAAACCAATCGTGAAAAACAAAATAAATCATCCCGTAAAGGGAAATACCCGCACCTATCCAGAAAGCTAAACCTAAGTTTTCTTTGTCTGAATACAGGAGGTAAATGGCCAAGCCGGCAAAGCCGATGCTAAATATATCGTTCAACTCAAAAAATCCGTGGCGCTCCTGATGGTGGCTTTTGTGAATGAACCACAGCGGACCATGAAAAAGGAATTTATGGATAAACCAGGAAAAGCACTCCATCCCGAAAAGGGTAAGCAGAAGAATGCCAACAGCCCAGAGCAAGCTCATGCCTTAAATATGTATCGCCCGGTTATCGGTTGCGGCCAAAGCAGCCTCCTTAAAGGCCTCGGTAAAGGTTGGGTGTGCATGGCAAATGCGTGCAATATCTTCGGCACTGGCACGGAACTCCATGGCTACCACTGCTTCGGCAATTACATCGGCAACCCGTGGGCCAATCATATGAACACCTAAAAGCTCATCAGTTTCGGCATCGGCCAATACTTTCACCAAACCGTCGGTGTCCATACTGGCACGGGCACGGCCGCTTGCTTTGAACGGGAAAGACCCGCTTTTGTATTTTTTGCCTTGTTCTTTTAACTGCTCTTCGGTATAGCCTACGCTGGCTACTTCGGGCCAGGTATACACCACACCCGGAATTAAATTATAATTGATATGCGGTTTCTGTCCGGCCAGGTATTCGGCTACATAAACTCCTTCGTCTTCTGCTTTATGGGCCAGCATGGCTCCGCGAACTACATCGCCTATGGCAAATACACCGGGAACGCTGGTTTCTAAATGATCGTTAACGGTAATCTTTTTACCGCGTTCTTCTAAAGTTATTCCGATGTTCTCTAAGCCTAAACCTTCGGTATAGGCGGTACGGCCAACAGCTAGCAAACAGTAATCGCCTTCCAGGCTGATGCTTTTTCCACTCGGATCATCGGCGGTAACGCTTACTTTATTTCCTTTAACCGTAGCACCGGTAACTTTATGGCTTAACAAGAACTCCATGCCGAGCTTTTTCAACGATTTAAGCAGCTCTGCACTCAGGGTTTTATCCATGGTACCGATGATGGCATCAGCAAATTCTACTACGGTAACTTTAGCACCTAAACGGGCATAAACCGAACCCAGCTCTAAACCAATAACACCACCTCCAATAAGGATAAGGTGTTTAGGCACTTCCAGTAGGTTTAACGCTTCGGTTGAAGTGATGATGCGTTTTTTATCGGGCTTAAGGAATGGTAATTCGGTTGGTTTAGAACCGGTAGCAATCACTACATTTTTGGCCGTAATGGTTTCTGTGCTTCCATCGGCCTTGGTAATTTTGATGGTGTTTTTATCTACAAATGAACCCAATCCCTGGTAAGAGGTTACTTTATTCTTTTTAAACAGGTAGGTAATACCGGCGGTAGTTTGTTCTACCACTTCGTTTTTCCGCTTTATCATCTGCGGCATATCTACCTTCAGGTCTTTCAGTTTAATTCCATGCGTACCAAAAGTATGTGCGGCATTATGAAAATGCTCGGAAGAATCTAACAAAGCCTTAGATGGGATACAGCCTACATTTAAGCAGGTACCTCCAAAAGTGCTATATTTTTCGATAATAGCGGTTTTTAACCCTAATTGGGCACAACGGATGGCGCCTACATAGCCACCGGGGCCACTACCTATTACTACAACGTCGTATTGCATGGATCGGAATTTAAAATTTAGGCTAATTTAAGCATTCAGCCGGCTTTGGGGAAATTTATTGCCATTCTTTGAGTATTGAAAAAAACTGAGCATATAATACTCCCTTAGCCAAGCTATTAATAATTATCTTAGATGGATTTAAAAATATCGCCATGAAAATCAAAAATCCGCTTTTTTGCTTCTTATTTGCTTATTCTGTGCAGGTTGTAGCACAGCCAAGCACTGCCTTGTTTAGCCGGGCCGATTCGCTGAGGGGGCGACTCACGCCGCTCAGAACCTGTTATGATATCAATTATTATCACCTGGATGTTAAAATGGATATTGCCAACCGGTCTATCAGCGGTTCTAATGAGTTTAGATTTACTGCTACGCAGGATTTTGACCGGCTCCAGTTTGATCTGTTTGAGAACCTGTCGGTATACAAGATCGTTTACCGGGGAGCAGAACTGGCTTTTACACGTGAGTTTAATGCGGTGTTTGTTTCTTTTCCGAACACCATAAAGAAAGGAAGCCGCGAAAGTTTTACCGTTTATTATGGCGGTAAACCTACTGTGGCAAAGAATGCACCTTGGGATGGTGGCTTTATTTTCAAAAAAGATGCAGAGGGCAATCCGTGGGTGGCTGTAGCCTGCCAGGGCTTTGGTGCCAGTTCCTGGTGGCCAAATAAAGATCATCAATCGGACGAGGTGGATAGTATGCTGATCAGCATTTCGGTGCCCGATACCTTGGAGGACGTTTCTAACGGACGTTTACAAAGTAAGGTAAAACTGGCCGATGGCTATATGCAATACAACTGGTTGGTTTCTTATCCTATTAATAATTACGATGTAACTTTTAATGTGGGCAAGTTTGCTCATTTCAGCGATACTTTTGAGAGCGAAAAGGGCCCTCTAACTCTCGATTTTCATGTTTTAAAAGAAAATCTCGCGAAAGCGAAAACCCATTTCGCAGCCGATGTAAAGCCAATGCTAAAATGCTTTGAATACTGGTTTGGCCCCTACCCTTTTTACCGCGATGGCTATAAACTGGTAGAATCGCCGCACTTGGGCATGGAACACCAGAGTGCGGTAGCCTATGGTAATAAGTATTTAAAAGGATATTTGGGCCGCGATCTGTCGGGTACCGGCTTAGGCTTAACCTGGGATTTTATTATTGTACATGAGTCGGGGCACGAGTGGTTTGGCAATAATGTAACCTCTAAAGATATTGCCGACATGTGGATCCACGAAGGTTTTACCAACTACTCAGAAAGCCTTTTTGTAGAATGCACCGCTGGCAAAGAGGCCGGAGCAAAATATGTGAATGGTGTGAGAAAGAACATTCAGAACGACCGGCCCATTATAGGACCATATGAAGTAAACCAGGAAGGCTCGGGGGATATGTATTACAAGGGCGGAAATTTACTGCATACGCTGAGAACGATCATTAATAATGATGAAAAATGGCGCCAGATACTGAGAGGCATAAATACTACGTTTGGCTTAAAAACCTGCACCACGCAACAAATTGAACAGTACATAAGCAAGCAG
Source organism: Sphingobacteriaceae bacterium (assembly GCA_046074105.1). GTDB lineage: Bacteria > Bacteroidota > Bacteroidia > Sphingobacteriales > Sphingobacteriaceae > JAIPAN01. The sequence goes on from JBJTNQ010000163.1 coordinate 8,791, forward strand.
GCGCACATGAACTTTAATCCTGTTTTCGACCAATATCTTCGCCATGCGGGCATACCTGTATTGGAGTATAAACTAATGGGCAAAAAACTCAGCTTTCGCTGGATAAGTGAGGTAAAGAACTTTAACATGCCGGTGGATGTGCAGATCAACGCTGATGAGAAAATTAGAATTAAACCCAAAACAAAAATGAAGTCGAAAACAATTAAGCAGATAGATGCCGATCATTTTAAGGTAGACGATTTTAATTTCTTTATAGAAACCAAAAATCTGAACTAGCCTGCAACTTTTTTAAACAATAGGCGTCTTATAGAAAAATCAAGTATTAAAATCATGAAAAAGATCATACTCAGCCTATCATTAGTATGGGCAACACTCAGTTTCAGCTCTGCTGCACACCTAAAGCAAACCAAGCTGCAGCAGGCAAACCAGGAAGAAAGAACAGTAGCCGACTTTACCGGTATTTCATCTGGCGGTAATTTTAATGTGGTTATTACTTTAGGCGATAAGGAAACACTTCGCATGGAGGGAGATGCGGATCTACTGAAAGAAATAGAATCCAAAGTAGAAAAAGGAATACTGAAAATACAGTATAAGAACAAAACACGTTTATGGGATTGGAACACATCCGATAAAAAAAGAGTGAATGTATTTATCACTGCCAAAACGCTAACTAACCTCTCGTTAAGCGGTTCGGGTAGTATGAAAGTAAATGGTAAAGTTCAGGCCCCCGATTTCAGAACCGTGGTAAGCGGATCAGGCAGCTTGCAGGTAAATGCAGAATCTGTGAATTATAGCGGCACCATCAGCGGCTCCGGCAGCATTCACTTGAGCGGATCGGCACAAAATGCAGAACTAACCGTGAGTGGTTCAGGAAGTTTAAAAGCTGCTGATTTTAAAGCAAAATCGGCAAACATTACGGTTTCCGGTTCTGGCGGGGCCAGCCTTTATGTAGAGCAAACGCTAAAAGGAACGTTAAGCGGTTCGGGCAATATCCGTTATGCCGGTAATCCATCGGTTACGGAAACTAAAAGCGGCTCTGGGAGTATTTCAAAATTGAAATAAGTAAGCCGCTCTAACATTAAAAAGGCCCCGAATATTCGGGGCCTTTTGCTTAAATAGTGGTGGAACGACTTTAAGTCGTACCACTACTTCATGTCAACCTTTTTTTAGAACAAATATCCCAATACCCAATAATTCTCTAAATAGGAGATTTTCTGTTTAGCATGGTCTGAATCTCTGCCGGTGGTTCTAATATTCGACAAATCTGTCCAGCCTGTTTTTAAGCTGCCCTGAAAAAACAAGTGCTTATTAAAGAAAAGCTTTAAACCTGCTTTAGCAGAAACGCCCCAGCCAGCCACATTCCAGAAATTATTTTGGCCCACCCCTAACAAACGTACATCGGTACGCGGAATAACTAAACCGGCTCCTAAACCAGTTTCCATGGTTAAGTACATTGTACCATTTTTAGCTTTCCAGGCATCGTCATAACGCTCTACTTCTACACTAGCATAGTTGTAGCCATCGGTATGCTCATACTTTAAAAAATCGTGATTAATGGTAAAATCGTCATTATCATACACTCCCTCATAAGCACCGGTAGCAATAGCGGGTTCAGAAATAGAAGCCTCTATATATCCAGTAATTTTTACGGTTTGAGGTACATCTACCACATATTTCATGTGATCCCAACCTAGCGAGATACTGTAATTATCTTTAATAAAATAACCAAAGTGGAAGTTAAACTGAGGGATAGAAATGGTAGCCGGATTAATATAGGTAGAGCTCAGGGCAGTGGGCCTGTCATGTGCTACCACATCTTTTAGCGTAAAATTATAGCCCTTGCCATGAAAATTGATATCGCTTTTGGCATAACCAGAAACATTATATCCCCAATGGACATAAAATTTTCCTTTACGGGAATAATCTCTTGCCTGTACTTTAAAAATACTGGCGGGAAGGTTTTTCGTTGAATCGCTTAGTGTTTCAACATTTTTTTGGGCAAAACCCAAGGTGGCATAGCCTAAGCCAAGCAGCACCAGCGCTAATTTTTTCAAAAAATTGTGATATTAAGGTTTAAATTCTTTGTTAAATACCTAAAAGTAGTCTGGCCGGATCTTCCAATAATTGTTTTACCCTTACTAGGAATCCTACCGACTCACGGCCATCAATAATACGATGATCATAAGATAAGGCTACATACATCATTGGTCGTATAACCACCTGTCCGTTTACCGCTACCGGGCGTTCTACAATATTATGCATACCCAAAATGGCCGACTGTGGAGCATTTAAAATTGGGGTCGACATCATGGAACCAAATACCCCGCCATTGGTAATGGTAAAGGTACCGCCGGTCATTTCATCTATGGCTAATTTATTTTCACGGGCTTTAATGGCCACGTCCATTACGGCCTGCTCAATTTGTGCCAATGATAAGGTATCGGCATTACGAATTACCGGAACCACTAAGCCTTTAGGGGCAGAAACAGCAATAGAGATATCTGCAAAATCGTTGTATACAATCTCTTCTCCCTCAATGCGGGCATTTACGGCCGGGAATTCTTTCAGTGCTTCGCAAACGGCTTTGGTAAAGAACGACATAAATCCTAAACCTACCCCATGCTTCTCTTTGAATTTATCTTTGTATTTGGCACGAATATCCATGATAGGCTGCATATCTACTTCGTTGAAAGTAGTAAGCATGGCGGTTTCGTTTTTCACGGTAACCAAGCGTTTAGCAACCGTTTTACGCAGGGAGGTCATTTTTTCCCGGCGTTCGCCTCTTGAACCGGCTGGCACTGCTGCCGCAACCGGAGTGGCTTTAGGACTTTCTGCTTTCGCCGATCCGGCTTTTAAAGCATCTTCTTTGGTTATGCGTCCGCCCACACCTGTTCCGTTAGTAGATTCCAAACCTTTTTCAGCTAAGATTTTAGCTGCTGCCGGAGAGGGTGCACCCGCTGCATAATTGGCCGATTTACTATCTACCGGGGCCGCTTTTTCGGCTGCCGCCGGAGCCGCTTCTTCTGTCTTTTTAGGAGCAGGAGCTGCAGCACCTTCTTCAATGGTACAAACCGTAGCTCCAATTTCGAGCGTATCGCCTTCTTTGGCAATGGTTTTAAGGGTTCCGGCCTTTTCGGCAGTTAATTCGAAAGTGGCTTTATCCGATTCTAATTCGGCAATAATTTCATCCATCTCCACGAAGTCGCCATCTTGTTTAATCCAACGTGATAAAACTACTTCGGTAATTGATTCGCCTACCGGCGGAACTTTGATTTCTAAACTCATCTTTAAAAGGTTTGTGTATGCTTAATCAATATCTGCTATCTTTTTGGTCGATTTTTTAACCGCTTTTTCTACGGCTTTACCGGCTTCGCTCTCGAATGCTTTGGTAACAATGTATAATTGCTGGGCTACGTGCTGTTTGGCATAACCGGTTGCAGTACTGCTGCTTTCGCGACGTGAAATGACCTCGAAATTAAACTCTGAATTTCTGAACTTACGACATATATATGGCCATGCACCCATATTTTCTGGCTCTTCCTGAACCCAGATAAAATGTTCTGCATTTTTATATTTAGCCTTAATGGCCTTAAGTTGGTCTACCGGGCTTGGGTACAATTGTTCTACACGAACAATGGCCACATCTTTACGCTGGTCAGCCTGTTGTTTTTCTAAAAGATCGTAATAAACTTTACCAGTACAGAACAATACCCGTTTCACATCGGCTGCTTTTACGAAGCTATCGTCTATTACTTCCTGGAAAGCTCCTTTAGTAAATTCATCTAATGTACTTACACATAATGGGTTACGCAACAAGCTCTTTGGGGTAAATACTACTAATGGCTTGCGGAAATCGCGTTTTAACTGACGGCGTAATAAGTGGAAATAGTTGGCCGGCGTGGTGCAATTAGCCACCTGGATATTGTTATCGGCACAAAGCTCCATAAATCGCTCAATACGTGCCGAAGAGTGCTCCGGACCTTGTCCTTCATAACCATGCGGCAATAACATCACCAATCCGTTAGAACGCTGCCATTTGGTTTCGGCACTGGTTATAAACTGATCGACAATAATTTGGGCACCATTAAAGAAATCGCCAAATTGGGCTTCCCAAATGGTTAAAGCGGTTGGGTTAGCCAGGGCATAACCATATTCAAATCCGAGTACCCCGTATTCAGATAAATGAGAATTATAGATCTCGAATTTAGCCTGATCGCCATTGTTTAGCTGGGTTAGCGGTGTGTATTGTTCTTCTGAATCTTCTAAAGTTAATACCGCATGACGGTGAGAGAACGTTCCACGCTCTACATCCTGTCCGCTGATGCGAACCCGGTTCCCTTCATTCAGTAGGGTACCATAGGCCATTAATTCTCCCATTGCCCAATCGAAGGTTTTGGTTTCCACCATTTTGCGGCGGTCTTCGAACAGTTTTTCAATTTTGCGGAAGAATTTCTTGTCTTTTGGCAGATCGGTGATCTTTTTGGCTATTGATACAAATGTTTTTTCATCAACCGCTGTTCTAGCAGGCTTATCGAATGCATCGGCTTTAGCCAAATTTAAACCGGTCCAGGCTCCCCTGAACATCGGGTTGGCATCGGTATATTTACTTTCTTCTTTCGATTCGTTCAGTCGTTCCTGTAATAAGGCACGGAAATCTTTTTCCATTTCTTTGGCCAGGTTGGCATCTACACTGCCTTGCTCGGTCAATTTCTGATTATAGATTTCTCTTGGATTCGGGTGTTTTTCAATCGCCTTGTATAAAAGCGGCTGGGTGAATTTAGGCTCATCCGACTCGTTATGACCGTATCTGCGGTAGCATAAAATATCGATGAACACGTCGTTATGATATTTCTGACGGTATTCTACTGCCATATTGATGGCATAAACTAAGGCTTCTACATCGTCACCGTTTACGTGGAAAACCGGCGAAAGGGTAACCTTAGCCAGATCGGTACAATAGGTAGAGGTTCGGGCATCTTTATAATTGGTGGTAAACCCAACCTGGTTATTGATTACTAAGTGAATGGTACCGCCGGTTTGATAACCGTCCAGCTTAGCCATTTGTAATACTTCGTAAACAATACCCTGTCCTGCAACCGATGCATCACCATGAATAAGGATGGGGGCAATTTTTTGAGTATCGCCCTGATATTTGAAATCTATTTTAGAACGGGTGGTACCTTCTACCACCGGATCTACTGCTTCCAGGTGTGAGGGGTTGGGGGTTAAGCTCAGATGGACTTTTTTACCCGATGCGGTTTCCACATCGGTTGAGAAACCTAAGTGGTATTTCACATCTCCGCCGAAAGGCGTATTTTCATCATATCCTTTACCTTCAAACTCGGAGAAGATGTTTTTATAGGTTTTGTTCATGATATTGGCCAATACGTTCAAACGACCGCGGTGTGCCATACCAATCACAAATTCTTCTACACCTAGTTCTGCCCCTTTTTCTATTACCGAATCTAAGGCCGGAATTACGCTTTCTGCTCCTTCTAAGGAGAAACGTTTCTGACCTAGGAATTTAGTACCTAAAAAGTTTTCGAAAACTACGGCTTCGTTTAATTTTTTAAGAATACGTTTTTTGGTTTCGATAGAGAAATTCGGCGTATTGCGTTCACGCTCCATGCGCTCTTCGAACCATTTAATTTTTTCGGGATTGCGGATGTATTTATACTCCGCTCCAATAGACTGGCAATAGGTTTGCTCTAGAAGGGCCAAAATATCACGCAGTTTTGCCTGGCCTAATCCTACTTCTACCCCGGCATTGAATACGGTATCCAGATCAGATTCGGCTAAACCAAAGGTGCTTAATTCCTTTCCCGGAAAATACTTGCGACGCTCACGAACCGGATTGGTTTTGGTAAACAGGTGACCGCGTTCGCGGTAACCATTGATCAGGTTTAATACATTTATTTCTTTTAAAAAGTGTTGCGGAGTTTCCTCGCTCACTTTATTAGCTTCCGATCCACGACCAAAGTCGAAGCCTTCAAAAAACTTACGCCAGCCATATTCTACCGACTCGGGATCTTGTTTGTATTCCTGATAAAGCGAATCGATATAGGTAGCGTTCGCGGGATTGATATATGAAAGATTATCCATTATGTTAAAGGCAATTTAATATTGGCTGATCAAAAATAAGCTTTCCTGCTAATTAATAATCAGTTAGATGGAGTTTTTTACGAAAAGAAACTCGTTTAAACAAAAAATGCCTAATATTAGGTAGGTAATATAAGGCATTGTTAAAGAAAATAGCCGATAATCAGGCAAGCACAGATTGATCGGCTATCCAATATGAAGCGTATCTGGTTTTAGATAACTGATTATTAAGCACTTTAGCTGTTAATGGCTTTTACACCGGGCAGTTCTTTGCCTTCCATATACTCCAGTAAGGCCCCACCGCCGGTTGATACATAGCTTACCTGCTCAGTAAGATTGAATTTAGAAACTGCTGCCGCCGAATCGCCGCCGCCAATAAGTGAAAAAGCGCCATTCTGAGTAGCTTCTACTACTGCCATGGCGATGGCTTTAGTTCCTTTTTCGAAGGTTTCCATCTCAAAAACACCCATTGGACCATTCCAAAGTAAGGTTTTAGAAGATCTGACTACCGTAGCAAAGTTTTCGCGGGTTTGCGGACCAATATCTAGCCCCATCCAGTCTGCCTGGATCTGACGGGTTGATGCTATATCGGTTTTTGCATCATTGGCAAATGCATCGGCAATGATGGTATCTACCGGAAGGTATAATTTTACGCCTTTATCTTTAGCTTTCTGAATTAGGTTTAAAGCCAGTTCCAATTTATCGTTCTCACAAATGGAGGTCCCTATTGTGCCTCCCTGGGCTTTAGCAAAAGTATAAGCCATGCCGCCACCAATAATGAGGTGGTCTACTTTATTTAAAAGCTGTTCAATTAATTCAATTTTATCAGAAACCTTTGCACCGCCCATAATGGCGGTAAACGGACGCTCCGGATGGTTTAGCACCTTTTCTGCGTTGGCCAGCTCGCCAGCCATCAGGTAACCGAAATACTTAGCCTGAGGGAAGAACTGAGCAATAACTGCAGTAGAAGCATGCGCACGGTGTGCGGTTCCAAAAGCATCGTTCACGTAAACATCGCCCAAACGGGCTAATTTTTCCGCGAAAGCGACATCACCTTTTTCTTCTTCTTTATAAAAACGCAGGTTCTCTAAAAGCAACACCTGGCCCGGCTGTAAAGAAGCTGCCAAGTCTGCTGCAGATTGGCCAATACAATCGTCGGCAAACTGTACCGGACGGTTTAGCACATTAGACAAATGACTTACAATATGTTTTAAAGAATATTTCTCGGTTGGACCTTCTTTGGGGCGGCCCAAATGCGACATCAGTATTACCGATCCGCCATCATTTAATATTTTCTGAATCGTTGGCAAAGCCCCCTGTATACGATTATCGTCGGTAATTTGATAGTTTTCATCTAATGGTACATTAAAATCTACCCGGATGAGTGCTTTTTTACCCGAAAAATTAAATTGATCTATTGTTTTCATGAATGCTTGAATAAGCTGCTAAATTATAAAAAAGGTTTTATTGTATTTTGAGATACATGGCTTTATGCGGCCCGATACCGGGGATGTCGAACTCGTCGGAAATGAACTCGAAACCTAATGCCTGATAAAATGGAAATGCTTTTTTGCGGGCATTGCACCACATGTAATTGGCTTTTTGTCCACGCAGGTAAACGATTGCGAAATTAACCAATTGGTTACCTAAACCTTTACTCTGCCAATCTGGAAGAGTAGCCATGCCCCGTAGCTGGTAGCCTGTTCCCTTAAATTCATCTTTAGCTTGCAGGTGAAAACTGGCCACACAAACTATTTGGCCATCTTTCTCAAATCCTATATGAAAAGAGCCGGGTGCATCATCGCCAGGGAATACGCATTCTGAAGGCGCTTTTTTACTTTCTCTTAAAACCAGAGACCGAAGCGGCAATACTTCTGTGGCCGAGATAAACTTGATCATGCGGAGTGTTTTTGCTCATCGGCTATTTGCTGAACCAATTCGGCCAGGCGATTGGAATAACCAAATTCGTTGTCGTACCAGCCTACTACTTTTACCAATCCGCCAACTACTGAAGTGAGTTGAGCATCGAATATGCAGGAATGCGGGTTATCTAATATATCTACCGAAACAATAGGATCTGAGGTATATTCTAAAATACCTTTCAGTTCATTCTCTGAGGCTTTTTTAAACGCTTCGTTTATTTCCTGAACACTTACCGGCTTTTTCAGGGTGCAGGTAAAATCGGTTAAAGAGCCATTTAATACAGGTACCCGAATGCCAGCTCCGCCCAACTTACCTGCCAAATGTGGAAATATGGTGGTTATAGCCTTGGCTGCGCCGGTGCTGGTAGGAATAATGGAACTGGAGGCCGCCCTTGCCCTACGCAAATCTTTATGCGGGGCATCGTGCAGGTTCTGATCGCCGGTCATGGAATGAACGGTGGTGATGTAACCGTCTACAATTCCCCAGTTTTCATCTAATACCTTTACCATTGGTGCCACATTATTGGTGGTACAGGAGGCATTAGATAAGATAGAACTCTGAAGATCGACTTGGGAATCGTTTACCCCCAGAACCAGGGTAGGTACTTCTTTATCCGCCGAAGGCGCAGAAATAATTACCTGACGGGCCCCTGCTAACAAATGTTTATTTGCTCCTTCGCGGGAGGTAAAATACCCGGTGCACTCGATCACCAGATCGATATTCATTTTTTTCCAGGGAAGGTTCTGAGGGTCTTTTTCGGCAAAAATAGCAATAGATTGACCATTTATTATTAAGGCCTTGGGGTCTGCTTTTACTTCTCCGGGAAAAGAACGGTGTACCGAATCGTATTTAAATAAATGAGCCAGGGTTGCCGTATCGGCCAGATCGTTGATGGCTACCACGTCTATACCTTCTTTTTTCAGCAGGCTGCGTAAACAGATGCGCCCTATACGCCCAAATCCATTGATAGCAACTCTCATGAATGCTAATTTAAGGTATTAATTATGATTTTTCGGGATCGCTGTTGATCTCTTTCCAAAGCAGATCTTTCAATTCTGTTATACCTTTTTGGGCTACAGAAGAGATGAACAAAGAGGGCACCGGCGGAAGTTGTTGCTTCATTTCTGCAAGAAGTTCTTCATCGAGCATATCGCTCTTGGTAATGGCCAAAACCCGTGGCTTATGCATTAACTCGGGATTGTAGGCCTTGAGTTCTTTTAGCAGAATTTCGTATTCTTCGGTAATGGTACGGCTGGTATCGGCCGGAACCATGAATAACAACACAGAGTTTCGTTCTATATGTCGCAAAAAGCGAAACCCGAGTCCTTTTCCTTTAGATGCTCCCTCAATAATTCCAGGAATATCGGCCATGATAAAGGATTTGCTATCGCGATAAGAAACAATTCCCAGATTAGGCACCAAAGTGGTAAAGGCGTAATCGGCAATTTCTGGCTTGGCGGCAGATACTACCGAAAGCAAGGTAGATTTTCCGGCATTGGGAAAGCCTACCAAACCTACATCGGCCAGGATCTTCAATTCCAGAATCATCCACTCCTCTTTACCCGGTTCACCGGGCTGAGCAAAACGAGGGGTTTGCTGGGTGGCGCTTTTAAAATGCCAGTTGCCTAAACCTCCACGGCCGCCCGAGGTTAAAATACGGGTTTCGCCGTCGTTGGTTATTTCAAATAAAACCTCGCCCGTTTCGGCATCTTTAGCTATGGTCCCCAGCGGAACTTCCAGAATTTCATCTCTGCCGGTCTTGCCTGTTCTTAAAGCCGCTTCGCCACTTCCGCCGTCGCCGGCAATTACATGTTTACGGTATTTAAGGTGCAGTAGGGTCCATAACTGGGCATTGCCTTTTAACACAATATGACCACCACGGGCGCCGTCTCCGCCATCGGGACCACCTTTTGAGGTATTGATATCGCGATGTAAATGCGCAGAGCCTGCCCCTCCTTTACCCGAGCGGCAACAGATCTTTACATAATCTACAAAATTGGATCCCTGAGACATGTTTATTTTCTTCAGATACAAAAATAGCGGATAAGCAGGCCAGCTACCATCCGCTATCGAATTATTTTAATTTATTTACAATTTATCTACTACCTGACGCAGAGAGGCAAATATTTCATGAATAGCGCCTACACCTGGTATGCTGTAGAATTTATTTTGTGCTTTATAAAAATTAGCTACCGGAGCGGTTTTATTGTTGTATTCTACAATTCGCTTGCGAATAACTTCAGGATTGGCATCGTCCGGACGGCCCGAATCTTTACCTCTTAATAATAAACGGCGTTCTAATTCCTCGTCTTCTACTTCTAAAGCAATCATTCCTGATATAGCAGAATGCTTACTAGCCAATAGCTGGTCTAAGGCTTCGGCCTGAGCTACGGTACGGGGAAATCCATCAAAAATAAAGCCTTTGGCATCTTTATTGGCATCGAGCTTATTGCTGATCATGCCAATAACTACTTCATCGGGAACTAAAATGCCCTGATCCATTAATTTTTTTGCCTCTAAGCCTAATTCGGTACCCTGACTAATTTCGGCTCTAAGCAAATCTCCGGTTGATAAATGGATTAATTGATACTGATCAATTAAGTTTTGAGATTGGGTGCCCTTACCTGCTCCCGGAGGGCCAAATAATACCAGATTTAACATGCGGATCGTAATAAAAAATTAAAAGCCT